>NZ_CP041745.1:4145000-4485011 GCF_007556815.1 Paraburkholderia megapolitana | reverse complement strand
CGAGTTGCTGTCGTTATGTGCACGGCGGTCCGCTGGCGCTTCCTGGTCGCAAAACCCGCGACGAGGCCCGGAGCAGCACAGACGGAACTGCCCCAGGCGCTTGCACCACAAGGGTTTGCGGCAAGCAGGCGCAGCGGGGCGTCGTGCAGGATTCTTGGGATTAAGGCGAGATTCTAACGCCAAAACGACGCCGTAAGGGGAGTTATCCACAGGGCCGGACCAGTCGATCGGGACGTACGGGGGTGTCGGAACAAGCCTCTAAGCTATTGACGACCAAGAGAAAACCGGCTTAAATAGCGGGTTCGGCGTAAACCAATTTCCAGCACCACCGTTCATTGCGTTCCCTGCGATGCTCGCGCGGTCATTTCTCAACAAGTGAGAGCAACATGAAACGTACTTACCAACCTTCCGTGACGCGCCGCAAGCGCACCCATGGCTTCCGCGTTCGCATGAAGACTGCGGGTGGCCGCAAGGTCATCAACGCACGCCGCGCGAAGGGCCGCAAGCGCCTCGCGATCTAAGGGCTGCTTCAAGCGGATTGCGCGCCGTGTCCGGCACCCGCGCTTCAGCGGGAACGGCTCACACGCCGCAGCAGGGATCGATTCCGTTGCGCGCGCAGGCCGCCTTCCCCAAAGCCGCAAGGCTGCTGAAAACGGATGAATTCTCATCCGTTTTTCGTTTGCGCCCGTGGCGCCGCTCTGCGCATTTCGTCGTGTACGCTAGTCCGACAGGCAACGAAGCGCGCTTAGGGCTCGTGGTCGGCAAGAAGCATGCACCGCGGGCCGCAACCCGCAACCTCGTGAAGCGCCTCGCACGCGAGGCGTTCCGGTTGCGGCGCGCCGACTTCGCCGGCTGGGACGTGCTGCTGCGCCTGCATACGAAGATCGACAGGAAGGCGTTGCCCAGCGCCTCGTCGCCGCCGCTGAACGCGCTGTGTACTGAAGAGATCAAGATGCTGCTCGACAAGGCCGCGCGTGAAATCGCCAGGCGTGAGGCGCAGCCTGCTGCACCTGCACCGCTTACACCGCCGGCTGCGACGCCATGACGCGCAACCGGCGTCGGCCCGCTCCGGTGAACACGGTGCCCGATCTTCCCCCTGTGCGGCGCAATCCGGTCGCTCAAGCCATGCAAACGGTACTCATCGCGTTGCTGCGTTTTTACAAGGTTGCCGTCAGTCCGCTGCTCGGCGACCGGTGCCGTTTTTATCCTTCCTGTTCCGATTACGCGCGCGAAGCAATCCAGTATCATGGCGCCGCGCGCGGAACTTACCTCGCCGCCAGGCGCCTGTGCCGCTGCCACCCGTTTTCGGCGGGCGGCATCGATCTCGTCCCGCCTCCCACTTCTGAAAAGCGCTGACGCGCCGTTCCCTCGACACTGAGACAACGCATGGATATCAAACGCACCGTCCTATGGGTCATCTTCTTCATGTCAGCTGTCTTGCTGTTCGACAACTGGCAGCGCGACCACGGACGTCCGTCGATGTTCTTCCCGGGCGCCACGCAGACGCATACCGCGGCAGGCGCCGCGCCGGGAACAACGACACCAGGAACCCAGTCCGCCGATCTGCCCACGGCCAATACGGCTGCGGGTACAGCGGCGCCCGGTAGCACGACGCCGGCCGCCGCCCAAGCGCAGCTGGTTCCGTTCAGCACCGACGTCTATAGCGGTCAGATCGACACCCGCGGCGGCACGCTATCGAAGCTGTCGCTGATCAAGCATGGCGACGGTTCGCAGCCCGACCTCGTCATCACGCTGTTCGATCACACCGCCGACCATACGTATCTCGCACGCACGGGCCTGCTCGGTGGCGATTTCCCGAACCATACTGACATCTTCACGCCGGTGCCCAACCAGCCGCACGACCTGACCGGCGACGCGAAGACGTTCCAGCTCAGCTTCGAATCGCCGGTGAAGGGCGGTGTGAAGGTCGTCAAGACGTACACGTTCACGCGCGGCAGCTACGTGATCGGCGTCGATACGAAGATCCTCAACGTGGGCACCGTGCCGGTCACGCCGACCGTCTATATGGAACTGGTGCGCGACAGCCAGCCGGTCGAAACGCCGCGCTTCTCGCACACGTTCATCGGACCGGCGGTCTACACGGCTGAGCATCACTTCCAGAAGATGACGTTCAGCGACGTCGACAAGAACAAGCAGGACTACGCGACCTCCGCCGATAACGGCTGGATCGCGATGGTCCAGCATTACTTTGCGACGGCGTGGATTCCGCAGCAGGGCGCGAAGCGCGACATCTATGTCGAAAAGATCGACCCGTCGCTGTATCGCGTGGGTGTGAAGGAACCGGTCGCGACGATTGCACCGGGACAGTCCGCTAATGTATCCGCGGAACTTTTCGCCGGTCCGGAAGAAGAGCGCATGCTCGAAGGCATCGCGCCGGGTCTCGAACTCGTGAAGGACTATGGCTGGGTGACGATCATCGCGAAGCCGCTGTTCTGGCTGCTCGAGAAGATCCATAGCTATGTCGGCAACTGGGGCTGGTCGATCGTGCTGCTCACGCTGCTGATCAAGGCCGTGTTCTTCCCGTTGTCGGCGGCGAGCTACAAGTCGATGGCCCGCATGAAGGCGATCACGCCGCGCATGCAGGCGCTGCGCGAACGCTTCAAGGGCGATCCGCAGAAGATGAACTCGGCGTTGATGGAGCTGTACAAGACCGAGAAGGTCAATCCGTTCGGTGGCTGTCTGCCGGTGGTGATCCAGATCCCGGTGTTTATCTCGCTGTACTGGGTGCTGCTGTCGTCGGTGGAAATGCGCGGCGCGCCGTGGATGCTCTGGATTCACGATCTGTCGCAGCAAGACCCGTTCTTCATCCTGCCGGTGCTGATGGCTGTCTCGATGTTCCTGCAGACGCGTCTCAACCCGACGCCGCCGGACCCTGTGCAAGCCAAGATGATGATGTTCATGCCGATCGCGTTCTCGGTGATGTTCTTCTTCTTCCCGGCCGGTCTGGTGCTGTATTACGTGGTGAACAACGTGCTGTCGATCGCACAGCAGTACTACATCACGCGGATGATGGGCTCGAAGAAGAAGGCTGCCTGAGTCTGAGTTTGTCGGGCGAAACGGGAGACGTTGCCCGTTTCGCCCCAGTAAAAAACCGCCCGGTGCAGTTCATGCACCGGGCGGTTTTTTTATGCGGGTACGGCTTCCGCTTGCTGCGCTCAATCCTTGTCGGCGTCGCCGTAGAACTGTGAAATCAGTTCCTGCACGAGATACCGGTGATGCGGCGTCAACGCTTCGATCTTCGATGCGAGTTCCAGCGCCTCGGGAGACAGCGGATACTTCTCGCCGCGCGCTCTCGGCTTCGGCACCGTACGCTTCGCGTCGCCAGGTGGCGGCCCGTAGTGCAGCCAGTGCAGATCGACGTCGAGCCATTCGGCTAGCGTCTGCAGTTTGTCGGCGGTGGGGATCGTGCGGCCGCTCAGCCACTTGTGCGCGGTTTGCGGCGAAATCGGATGCGCGCCGCGATACCGCAGATTGAAATGCAGCGCGAGTTCGGTTGGACCTTGAGGCGTCTCGGGGGCACGGCGCATCGCGAACTGCAGACGTTCGGTGAAGGCGGCTTTTTCTTCGGCGGTAGGCATGGCCGGATTGTGCAATTCGAGTGGTGCGACGCCGACAACCAGTTGCGCTATATTTATCTCCATTTAGTTATAAATAGCTCGACAGCTGACCGACCTGGAACGATACCCGGAACAATTCGGCCACGCACGAAGCTCATTCTGGAAGCGTGCGAGCGTAATTGTCGCGACAGATTGCCCGGCTCGCGATCAATCGCCATTATCTCAATTAAGATACTTCCTAGCCATTCTGACCGAAGACCGCGTGCAGACGCGCTCCGGCGCCCGTCCAAAGCGCCGAAAGCGCGCGCGTTACAATGCGTCGCACTTCATACAGCCCGCCGTCGACCACCTCCCTTCGTTCGTCCACCATGCTCGCCACCGATTCCGATCCCATCGTCGCCATCGCCACCGCTCCGGGTCGGGGTGGAATCGGCGTAGTGCGAATCTCGTTCGGACGGGCTGGCGAAGCGGCCGGCGCATTAATCGAGGCGCTGACGGGCCAGGCGCTCGCGCCGCGGCATGCGAGCTACGTGCCGTTTCTCGATGGCAAGGGCGAAGCGCTCGATCGCGGCATCGCGCTGTATTTTCCGGCGCCTCACTCGTACACCGGCGAGCACGTGTTTGAACTGCAGGGGCACGGCGGCCCGATCGTGCTGCAACTGGTCCTGCAGCGTTGCATCGACGCCGGCCGCGCATTGGGCCTGCGCCTCGCGGAGCCCGGTGAATTCACGCGACGCGCGTTCCTCAACGACAAGCTCGATCTCGCCCAGGCGGAAGCCGTCGCCGATCTGATCGAGGCGAGTACCGAAGCTGCTGCGCGTTCTGCAGGCCGCTCGCTCGACGGCGCGTTTTCGCGCGACATCCATGCGCTCGTCGAAGAAACGATCACGCTGCGGATGCTGGTCGAAGCGACGCTCGATTTTCCGGAAGAAGAGATCGACTTTCTCGAAGCCGCCGATGCGCGCGGCAAGCTCGCCCGGATCCGCCAACAACTCGCGAACGTGCTCGCCGAAGCGAAGCAGGGTGCGTTGCTGCGTGAAGGACTGTCGGTAGTGCTCGCCGGGCAACCGAACGTCGGCAAATCGTCGCTACTGAACGCGCTCGCGGGCGCGGAGCTGGCCATCGTCACGCCGATTGCCGGCACGACGCGCGACAAGGTCGCGCAGACCATCCAGATCGAAGGCATTCCGCTGCACGTGATCGACACCGCGGGTCTGCGCGAAACCGACGACGAGGTGGAAAAGATCGGCATCGCGCGCACGTGGAACGAGATCGAGCGGGCGGACGTCGTACTGCATCTGCTCGACGCGCGCAGCGGCATGACCGACGACGACGTTACGATCGCCGCGCGTTTTCCCGCCGGCGTGCCGGTCGTGCGGGTGCTCAACAAGACCGATTTGACGGGGCTTCCGGCTGCGGTGACGTTGCCCGGAGACGGTGCCGCCGGTTCGGATCTGCGCGAAGTGCGGCTCTCGGCCAAGCAAGGCGACGGTATCGGGTTGTTGCGTGAAGAACTGTTGCGGATCGCGGGCTGGCAGGCTGGCGCGGAGAGCGTGTACCTCGCGCGCGAACGGCATCTGATTGCGTTGCGCGCGGCGCAGGAACATCTGATGCTGGCGGCTCAACATGCGGATCAAAACGCGCAGGCGCTGGATCTGTTTGCAGAAGAGTTGCGTCTCGGCCAGGAACAGCTCAATTCGATTACGGGTGAGTTCACGTCCGACGATCTGCTTGGGGTGATCTTTAGCCGGTTTTGCATTGGGAAATAACGCGTATCGAGGCGCTTGCCTCGCGCGTCCCAATTGCAAAATGTGCAGCAACGTCAAAGATGGTCAATTCCACGCTTAAGAACTTGCCTGCGACCGCACACACACCCAGACTCTGGCAGTGACGTGCATGTATGGCGTTATGTGTGTGGTTAGGCCGCAGTTCCACGAACGCTGCGGCTTTTTTTTGCCCGCACGTTTTGTGCTCGACACCAATGCGCCGTCGCGTTCAGTGAGGATGCCGCAGGCTGCGAATCGGATGGCGCCAGTCGATGCGTCGTGGCGGCGATTGCTGCTCGCGGTCGCGATGTTCCTGCCATAGCTCGTCGGAGAATAGAAACGCGACGATCAATAGCGGCACGACCAGAAATGCGCCCAATATCAGGTGCTCGATCACGATGGCCTCCGATCTTCGTCACGCTGTTCTTTCATTGTAGGCGCACTGCGCGGCGAGTAGGTGAGCTGCCGCTCATACGCAGTCAACTGGCAAGTCCGGCACCGGTTACCACCAACGTCTCGGGGTCACTGAAGATCGTGACCGATCCCACCCCCGAAGTCATCGCGAACGGAAGCCCGTGAGGGAGTGTCATACCGTTATCCCCGAAGGCCGCCCGATTTATCGACGAACTTTTGCGCGGCGCCAGCGTCTCCCCAACCGTCAAGCCGCTCATTCGCAGGTCCGCAAAAATGAACCTGGCATCATTTTTATTCTGCGCGCGCGACTTTCTAGTGGTTTTACGCTTAATTCACTAAACGACTTTGTGTGCGCCGCATCAAGCGGTTACGGCATTTGTATTAAGTCGCTTAATTGAGTCTCCGCGTTTACGCGAATCATCGCGGCAAACCGTTGTAATTAAAGGGTGACACTAAAAGCCATTATTGAAAACGCATCGTTGCTACTGCCCTTTCACCCCACTTTCAGAGGCAAATCGGCGGACTGCGCAGGGTGCGACAATTCGCCACTGTTGCAAGCGCACACAAGATGTGCTTGTGCTCGCCGCTGCATTTTATACAGTGCAAGGTGCGGGTACCCCATTGAAGTTAAATACATAGCTAACCTGAGTAATATCACCCGCACGGAGGCAGTAACATGATCAAGCGTGTCGCTCTTCTTTTTGCAGTTGCGGGACTGGCTGTCGCGTCGGCGGTTCAGGCGCAAGATAACGTGATCAAACCGCAGCAGACGATCCAGTTCAAGCCTAATGCGTATGGCTGTCTGTCGAAGGACAAACTCGATGCAGCCGATCAGCACGCCCAGGCCGGCGAGCAGCAGAAAATGCAGGAATTTTTCTCCGGCTATCAGTGCTTGTCGACTCCTGAAAATGCGAGCTTCCGCGTGGTACGCGTGGTCGGACACGATATTGAATTCGTGAATTCCGGCAACAGCGACACGGAGGGGCTCTGGGCCAACGATAGATTCATCAAGCAATAACGCTGCATCTAGCGCTATTGGCGAATAGCCGATAGGCCGAACGTGCAGAGATTATCCGGCCTTTTACGGGCCAGCGTTGATTCGCGTATATAAAAGGCGGCTGGGAATTATCCCAGCCGCCTTTTTCATTGTGGCTCGTTTTCCCGCGCCGCCGCCCACCTTGCAGCACAGATGCCGCGCACATTCGGTATCATCACGCGCTGACTACCCAGACTTGGCGGACCCGCCACTCTTCGATTTCTCTCAGGCCCGTCACATTGGGCCCCTGGTGCTGCATGGCTCTCAAATCGACCATCTACAAAGCCGATCTACAGATCGCCGACATGGACCGGCACTACTACGCCGACCATACGCTCACGATCGCCCGCCATCCGTCCGAAACCGACGAGCGGATGATGGTTCGCGTCGCCGCATTCGCGCTGTTCGCGCAGGAGCGTCTGGAATTCTCGAAGGGGCTGTCCGATATCGACGAGCCGGATCTCTGGCAAAAAGACCTCACCGGTGCAATCGAAATGTGGATCGAAGTCGGGCAACCGGACGAGCGCCGCATCGCGAAAGCGAGCGGGCGCTCGAACGAGGTCGTCGTGATCGCATACGGCGGCCGTACGTCGGAGATCTGGTGGCAAGGCGTGCGCAGCAAGGTAGAGCGTCTGCGCAACGTGACGGTGTGGTCGCTCGGCGACGACGTCGCGGCGGCACTCGGCAAACTGGCGGAGCGCACGATGCGTCTGCAGTGCACGGTACAGGACGGGCAGGCATGGCTGGGCTCGTCGGAAGCGGACCCGGTGCCGATCGAATGGACGGTGCTGAAGGAGCCGGCCAACGCGTGACGTGTCACGCGTTCGGCGCAGCGCTTAAAGCGAAGTGGCCCGCGCAGCGTCCGGCGGACCTTTGAGTTCGACCATGTTGCCCTCCGGATCGAACAGATACAGCGACGTGCCAAAGCCATCCGCGCCATAGCGCGTCCCCAACTCGCCGATCCGCGCCCCGCATTCAGCGAGGTGTTTTTCCAGCGCAGCGGCATCGAACGGTTCGACGCGCAGACACAGGTGGTCCATGTTGCGTCCCGCGCCGGGCACGCCGCTCTCGGCACGATCAATTTTGCTGCCCACCGCCAGCAGATCGATCAGCGACCGTCCCGCACGCAACTGCACGAGTCCGATTTCGCGCTGCTCCTTCTCGACGCTGCATCCAAGTACGTCGCAATAGAAGCGGGTCATGGCCTCGAGATCGGCGGAACGAAGCACGACGTGGTCGATCTCTCGAATGTGAATCTGCATGGAGCGCACTCCCTTACCGGTTCAGTCCGCGGGTTATTCCGGCTGCGGCTGGCTAGTGGAAGTTTAAAAGAAAGACCAGGTATCTGCCGGCACGGCGAAGCGGCAAATGGCGCGCTCGTGTACGGTTTCATGGAGCTGACCCGGGCGCTGCCCCGGCGGACGATTGCCCGGAATGCAGGCGAAAAAAAGCCCGCTCACTGGGAGCGGGCTTAATCCATATCAGGAGGAGACATGGAGGAGACAAGAGTGACTATACACACGGGGTTGGTGCGACGCAATAACTTTTTAAGGGAAAACCCGGAAATTAACATTCTCTGACACCCCCCCGCTGCAAGCGGGGTCGGAGCCCGCTTCGGAACAGCTGCGGATGGCCACCCCACGGGCCTGAAGGGCTTCACGACGGGCTCCAATGACAGAGCAAGATCCGGAGCGTACTGTGTCGACCTGCGGACTAAATTGGTGAACATCGAAACTGTCTCCCGGAATCCACGATGAAAACCGCCTACACCACCTCTGCCGAACGCTGGGCCGCCGTCACAGGCCGCGACACTGACGCCGACGGTACTTTCTTCTACGGCGTCAAAACGACCGGCGTGTTCTGCCGCCCGTCGTGCGCGTCGCGCCAGCCGCGTCGCGAGAACGTCGATTTTTTCCCGTCCACCGATGAAGCGCGCGCCGCCGGCTACCGCGACTGCAAGCGTTGCCAGCCAGGTCGCCTGCCGCGTGAGATCGAGATCGTGAACCGCGCATGCGCGGCGCTCGACGCCGATCCGCAGGAACGTCTGACATTGCAGCAGTTGAGCGATCTCGTGCACGTGAGTCCGTTTCATCTGCAGCGTCTTTTTAAGCGTGTCGTCGGTGTGTCGCCGCGGCAGTACCAGGCCGCCCAGCGCGGCGCCGCGTTGCGCGACGCGCTTGCGCGTGGCACAGCAGTGACGCGTGCAAGCGTCGATGCCGGCTTCGGCTCACCGTCGCGGATGTACGACAGCGCCGCCGCCGAACTCGGCATGGCGCCGTCCGCGTATCGCCGCAAGGGCGCGGGCCTCGTCGTGCACTACGCGAGCGCCTCGACGCCGCTCGGCCTCGTGCTCGTTGCCGCGACTGGCAAAGGTATCTGCAAGATCGCATTCGGCGATGACGCTACGACGCTCGTCGACGAACTGCGCAGCGAATTCGCCAACGCCGAATTCATCGACGATCCCGCGCGGCTCGCACCGTTCATCGAACAGATCGACGCGTATCTGCACGGCACGCGTGAGCGCATCGACCTGCCGCTCGACATCGCCGCCACCGCGTTCCGGCAGCGTGTGTGGGAAGCCTTGCAGCGCATTCCGTACGGCGAGACGCGCAGCTACTCGGACATCGCCACGGAGGTCGGCTCGCCGCGCGCGGTGCGTGCGGTGGCAAGCGCGTGCGCATCGAACCCGGTCGCACTCGCGATTCCATGCCATCGAGTGATACAAAAGGGTGGCGCACTGGCCGGCTATCGCTGGGGTTTGCCGCGCAAAGCCGCGCTGCTCGATGCGGAAGCGCACCACACCGGCGCGACGTCCGCCCCCGTTACGATGGCAATCGCCGCCGACCTGGATCACGCCGCTTGACGACCGATATTGCTCATAGCGCCTCGCTCGAGTTGCCGTTCAAGGCGCCTTTCGACTGGCCGCGCTTGCTGCGTTTCTTCAAAGGGCGCGCGACGCCAGGCGTCGAAGCGGTCGAGGACGGCGCCTATCGCCGCGCGATCGACTGGGCCGGCGACGCCGGCACGCTGACCGTACGACTGCATCCACGCAAGCGCTGCATCGTCGCCACCATCGACGGCGCCGCGAGCCGGCACGCAGACGCGCTCGCCGCGCCGATCGCGCGCATGTTCGATCTGCACGCGAACCCGAAGGCAATCGGCGCGCATTTCGCCGAAGATCCATGGCTCGCACAGCTCTTCGACGCAGCCCCTGGATTGCGCGTGCCGGGCGCGTGGTCCGGCTTCGAACTCGTGGTGCGCGCGATCGTTGGTCAACAGGTCAGCGTGAAAGCCGCGACGACGATCATCGGTCGTCTCGTGCAACGCGCCGGCGAACGTATCGACGATCATCCGCACGAACACACCGCGTGGCGTTTTCCAACGCCCGCCGCGCTCGCCGCCGTCGACCTCGCAAAGATCGGCATGCCCGGCAAGCGGGTTGCCGCGCTGCAGGGTTTTGCGCAGGCGGTCGCGAGCGGCGACGTGCCGCTCGACAACGACACCGTAGACGCAACTGCGTTGCGCGCCGCGTTGCTCGCATTGCCGGGCATCGGCCCCTGGACGGTCGAATACGTCGCGATGCGCGCGTGGCGCGACATGGACGCGTGGCCCGCATCGGATCTCGTCCTGATGCAATCGATCGCGGCACGTCATCCGTCGCTGGTACGTCCGACGCAGCAACGCGCGCGTACCGATGCATGGCGACCGTGGCGCGCGTATGCGGCGATGCATCTGTGGAACGAAATCGCGGATCGCGCAGGCGCGGCACGCGGCGGCTAGCAGGCAAAGCAGGGCAGGGCAGGGCAGGACAGGGCGCGACAAGGCACGCATCGAACGACGACCACAACCCGAAACGCATCGGCAGTACCGCGCAAAAACCCTGTCATGGCACGTAAAAGCAGCGCCGAGGGCACCTCAAGCAGGTCTCGTGGCGAGATGTTAAAGTGCCCGCTACCAAGAATCCGCCGAACGTTGTCGGCCGCCGCCGGCGGTCATGGCGGCAGACAACGCCCGACCTGCAACTGCATCGATGCCAAATACATCTTCTCCCCATACGACCGATGTGCTGTCCCATCGCCTGTCCGTGCTGAGCGCGGGCCCGCAGGCCGATGCGCTGACTGCCGGCCTGCGCGGCATCGAAAAGGAAAGCTTGCGCGTCACGCCCGCCGGTCGCCTCGCAATGACGGCGCATCCGCGCTCGTTCGGCTCGGCGCTCACGCATCCGTCGCTGACTACCGACTATTCGGAAGCACTGGTCGAACTGATCACGCCGGCGGAACAAGACGTCTCGATGACGCTGGAGCAGCTCGATACGCTGCATCGATTCGTCTATACAAAGCTGGACAGCGAAATCTTGTGGAACAACTCGATGCCCGCGCTGCTGCCCGCGGACGACGAGATCCCGATCGCGCGTTACGGCACGTCGAACATCGGCGAGCTGAAGTATGTGTATCGCGTCGGCCTCTCGTTGCGTTATGGCCGCACGATGCAATGTATCGCGGGGATCCATTACAACTACTCGCTGAGCGAAGAAGTGTGGCGTCTGCTGCACGCGGACCAGCAATCTACAGCGAGCCCTGTCGATTTCCAGTCGGAGCGCTATCTCGCGCTGATTCGCAATTTCCGCCGCACCAGCTGGCTGCTGATGTATCTGTTCGGCGCGTCGCCCGCGCTCGACCGGCGCTTTCTGCGTGATCGTCCGCACACGCTCGAAACCTTCGATGCCGACACGCTCTATCGTCCGTATGCGACGAGCCTGCGGATGAGCGATCTCGGTTATTCGAATACGACCGCTCAATCCGCGCTGCGCGCCGACTACAACACATTGCCGGGCTATCTCGACGCGCTCACGCAGGCCGTGAGCCAGCCGTATCCGCAGTACGAAGCAATCGGCACGCATCGCGACGGCAAGTGGGTGCAGATCAACACCAACGTGCTGCAGATCGAAAACGAGTTCTATTCGACCATCCGGCCGAAGCGCGTCACGTATCCCGGCGAGCGCCCGCTGCATGCGCTTGCGACGCGCGGTGTGCAATACGTCGAAGTGCGCTGCATGGACATCGATCCGTTCGAGCCAGTCGGCATTTCGCTTGAAACGTCGCGCTTTCTCGATGCGTATCTGCTCGTCTGCGCGCTCGACGACAGTGCACCGTTGCCGCCCGATGCGTACTGCGAAGCAAACCAGAATTTCAGCGCCGTGACGTCGGAAGGGCGCAAGCCGGGGCTCGAGTTGACGCGCGACGGCAAGACCGTGTCGATGATCGACTGGGCGAATGAGTTGCTCGCAAAGATCGATCTTGCAGCGGCAAGGCTCGATGCCTTGCACGGCGACGATCGTCACGCCCGTGCAGTCACAACGCAGCGCGCCAAACTCGCCGATGTGTCGCTGACGCCCTCCGCGCGTGTATTGCAAACAATGCGTGAGCGCGAACAAAGCTTCCTCGCGTTCGGTCTTGCGCAAAGCGAAGCGCATGCGGCATGGTTCCGCAGTCGTCCGCTCGATGCTGCAAAAGAGAAAGAGATGACCGAACTCGCCGCGCAATCGCTCGCCGAGCAGGCCACGCTCGAGCGGGAAGAGGTTGGTTCGTTCGATGCGTTTATCGCCGCGTATCGCGCGTATACGTTGAACCGCTTTAGCGTGTAGGCAACCGGTCGTAGAACGGTTGTATCGCAGCGAACGCCGGCACGTTTCAGAGGAAAGAGGGCAGTCCAGACGGACTGCCCTCTTTGTTTACGCCTCGCTATCCGACACCGCAACATCGCACTGCGACCGATAAGCACCACGGCACGGCGATTGCTGCAAAAAAAGTACTGGCAGGATTTCCCGGAATCGCGAACCCGTTGAAACACGCGTGCCTTACGGGAGTCCAACGACTATGCTCTTTCCAGCGACCCGCTTCGCCAACGGAGGAATACCTTGATCAAGCAATACCTGTCGATCGCCGCGCTCTGTACTTTCGGCACGCTCGTCGCCGGTTGTTCTACCCGCGGCCAGGTTCAACCCGATGTCATGCAGATCGCCACCGCGCCGCTAACGTGCTCAAGCAAGGCGGAGTGCGATCTCTGGTGGCAGCGCGCGCAAACATGGGTAACGGGTCACTCGCGTTATCCACTTGAATCGAGCAGCGATACGTTGATCCAGACCACCGGTCCCGACGGCGGCAAACGCGCCCTCGCGTACGAGATCACGAAGACGCCGAACAACGACGGCACCTCGACGATCGGCTTCGCGGCGCATTGCGATAGCGCGCTCGGCTGCAAACCCGACCCGTGGCAAGCCGGTGCGGACTTCAAGCTGTTCGTGCGCAACGGCACAGCGAACGTGCCCGCACCGGGCAGCACGCCGGCGCCCGCCGCAGCGCTGGCACCTGAAGCGATGCCCGCACAGTCGATTGCCTCGCCAACCGGAGAACCGGCTTCTCAGTGATCGGCAACCGCACACTGTTCGTCGCGCGGCGTCAATGTCCCATCGACGCCGCCGCGCCTTTCTTCGGCTTCGTGATCCAGACCAGCGCCGCCAGAAAAATAAAACCGACGCACGAGATGCGGAAGAAATCGTTGGTCGCCATCATGAAGCCCTGCTGCGTCACGATCTCGTTCAACTGTGCAGTCACGCTTTGTCCGGCAACGCCGAGCGAAGACAACGCGTCGCGATAGGCGTTCGTGTTCTGCGAATACACGTTGACCGATTCCGACAACACCGCGTGGTGATAGATCGCGTCGTTCTCCCAATACGTCGTGCTGATCGCAGTACCGATTGCGCCCGACAACGTGCGGAAAAAATTCGACAGGCCGGATGCGCTCGCGAGCCGTTCGTCGGACATGCTCGATAACGTGATCGTCGTCATCGGCACGAAGAAACACGCCACGCCGATGCCTTGCACGAGCCTTGGCCAGATCACATGGTTGAACGGGACGTCGAGCGTGAAGGTCGAGTTCCAGAACGATACGAATGCGAACACGACGAAGGCGAAACTCGCAACCAGTCGCACATTGAGCCGGTGTATGTTGCGGCCGATCAGCGGCGAGAGGATCAGCGCGAGAAAACCGACCGGCGCGGTAGCGAGCCCGGCGAGCCCTGGGGTATAGCCCATCACCGTCTGTAGCCACAGCGGAAAGATCACCACCGAGCCGAAGAACGCCATGAAACCGCCGGCGATGATCAACACGCCGAGCGCGAAGTTGCGATCCTTGAACAGCGTCAGGTCGACGATCGGCTCCTTTTCCGTCAACTCCCAGACGAGCAAAAACGCAATCGATACGACCGCGGTGATGGCAAGCCCGACGATGAAACTGGAATTGAACCAGTCTCGATCCTTGCCGAGGTCGAGCACCATCTGCAGACACGACACACCGATCACGAGCAACGCTAGCCCGATCGCGTCGATACGCTGCTTCGTCGTCTTCGTTTCGCGGCCTCGCAGCAGGAAGTATGCGCAGGCGCCCGAGAACAGACCGATCGGCAGATTGATGTAGAAGATCCAGGGCCATGTGTAGTTGTCGGTGATCCAGCCGCCCATCACTGGCCCGAAGATAGGCGCGACGATCACCGTCATCGCCCATAAACCGAGTGCGAGCCCGCGCTTCTCGGGCGGATACGAGCGCATCAGGATGGTTTGCGACAGCGGCACCATCGGACCGGACACGAGCCCTTGAAGCAGCCGGAACGCGATCAACGATTCGAAGTTCTGCGCGAACCCGCACGCCGCCGACGCGATCGTGAACAGCACGACCGACAGCGTGAACAGCCGCACCTCGCCGACCCGCCGCGCGAGCCACCCGGTGAGCGGTACGGCGATCGCCGACGCCACCGAATACGACGAGATCACCCACGTGCCTTCGCTCGTCGACACGCCAAGGCTGCCGGAGATGGTCGGCACGGCAACGTTCGCGATCGATGTATCGAGCACCTCCATGAAGGTGCCGAGCGCGAGGCCGACGGTCAGCAATGCGAGCCTGCCGCCGGCGAGCGGGGCAGGTTCAGCGGGCGCGGCAGGCGCGGCGGCGGAAGCCGTGGCGGCCATAATTTCTCCTCATCGGGCCAACACTTGTCGTGGCACCCATATGCTGTTGCTATTAAGCAGATATTTCATGCACTAGCACTCTCTGCCCAGACAGACATTCGATTAAAGCAATGGCGCCCGAAAGCGCCCCCGACTGACTTACTCGTCGCCTTCCTCCGACGACTTTTCCCGCACCCCACACACCCCGGCGAGCACATTGCCAGGAGCCTGCGCGCCGGTGCCGTTCGCGATGAAACGGCCGAGCAGATTCACCAGGGTGGCGACTTCGTCGGCGGAGAATCCGTGCAACTGTTCGTTCAGCACCGCTTTGCCGAGTGCCGGCAGTTGACTCGCGGCTTCGCGCCCGGCCGGCGTCAGTTCGAGCTTGACGATACGCCGGTCGGTTTCGCTACGCGTACGTTCGATAAACCCCTTCTTTTCCAGCCTGTCGAGCATCCGCGTCATCGATCCGCTGTCGTACGACATCACCCGCGACAGCTCGAACGGCGTCGTCGCCCGACCACACCACAACAGCATGACTACGCCGACCTGCGGCGCGGTCAATCCCAGCGGCTTCACGGCCCGATCCATCCGCTCGAGAAATACCTCGCGTGCCTTCGCCAGGTAATAGCCGAGGCTCGATTCGATAGGTGTCTCACCTGTGCGATGGGGACTGTCGTTCATGGGAGTCGTACGTGGAGCCGAAAAATTGCAGCGGATTTTATTTACCTGGACCGATTCATCGGTCGACGCCTGAGCCAAAAACAACAAGGACCGTCAGGTTAAGCGGAAGTATCTTGAAATTTGATTGCATAGTCAATATTATTGCAGGCAACGAGTTACGCGCGTTTTCGCGCCACCCGAGACCATGTTCTGACCGCTTTGCCGCGTACAGCGTCCCGCTGCCACGCATAAGGATTCCCGCGATGCTGTACCTGAAAAACACCCTCGGCGGCCTGGGCCGCTCCATCACCGACACCGCACTGCACACGTTCCAGGGCTCGCATCGCTGGTGGAAGCTGGCGCTGTATGCGGCGATGTTCGTGTTGCCTGGGGGATCGCTGGGTGTGCTGCTGCTCGCGTGGATCGAAAGTCGTCGAGCGCGTCGCAACGGGCCGGCCGGGGCAGCGGCGGTGGAACGGCTGGGGCGCTTCAGCCTGCCGTCGCGGGCAAAGGATCGGGAGCCGCAGCCGCATCGCTGGTGCCGGGCGCATCGGTTTGCCAGTCGCGCGGCAACGCGTCGGTGTGCCGTGCCGCCGCGGGCAAGCTCGCGCGACAAAGCCTCAGCGAACGCGTCTGAACCTCAACAGGCGGGCCAAGGTCGGTTCGCCGTTGCATCGCCATTTGCCGGTATCCATTGCGGTTGCCTCCTGGGCCAGGTAATGCCGCGTAACCGGCCGGAACTCCCGGTAACACACCCAAGCCTCGCCCCACATTACTCTTCCTGTTTTCCGCGCCGGAGGCGTCGCGTAAGCTACCATTCCGGAGCCGTCGCGACACACCCGTCTTCTCGCCTCGCGGATGACCGCCCGGCCGCCAGAGCGCCGGCCGGCCGAATCGACAGGAACCCTTCGCATGCCGTTTGACCGTACCCCGCGCCCGCTGGCAGTTGCGCCACGCATCCTGACGCTCGCCGTGGCGGCAACGGTCGCGGCCGTGCTCGCCGGTTGTGCGGTCGGGCCCAACTACAAGCGGCCCGATGTCTCGGTTCCGGCGGCCTACAAGGAAGCCGCGCCGGAAGCAACGCAGCAAGCCGCGGACGGCTGGAAAACCGCCCAGCCCGCCGATCAGCACGATCGTGGCGCATGGTGGACCATCTACAACGACGCGCAGCTCAACGCGCTCGAAGACAAGTTGAACACCGCGAATCAGACCGTTGCGCAATTCGCGGCGGCGTACCGGCAGGCGCGCGCGCTCGTCGCCGAGGCGCGCGCATCGTATTTCCCGGTCATTAGTGCATCGGGGTCCGGCTCGCGGAGCCGCGCGGCGACGGGAACGAACAACAGCGGTTCCACGCGACCGAATTCGAGCGTCATTGGCAACAACTTCAGCGCATCGCTCGACGCCACCTGGGAGCCCGATCTGTGGGGCAAGGTGAGCCGCACGGTGAGCGCGCAGGAGGCCGGCCAGCAAGGCGCAGCCGCCGATCTCGCCAACGCCCGGCTGTCCGCGCAAGGCACGCTCGCCCAGACCTATTTCTCGCTGCGCTCGCTCGACGCCCAGCAAAAGCTGCTCGACGACACCGTCGCCGCCTACGAGCGTTCGCTGCAACTCACGCAGAACCAGTACGCCCAGGGTGTCGCCGCGCGTTCGGATGTGATCCAGGCGCAGACGCAGTTGCAGTCCGCCCAGGCCGCGGCAATTGATAACGGCGTCGCACGCGCGCAGGACGAACATGCGATAGCGGTACTCGTCGGCGAACCGGCGTCGACCTTCTCGCTGGCGCAGGTGCCGCTCGATGCCACACCACCGCCCGTCCCCGAACAGATGCCATCGGCGCTGCTCGAACGGCGGCCCGATATCGCTTCGGCGGAACGCAAGGCGGCGGCAGCCAACGAGCAGATCGGTATCGCGATTGCCGCGTTCTTCCCAACGTTGACGCTGTCCGCGAGCGGCGGCTTCCAGAACTCGGTGTTTTCGCAACTACTGACGGCGCCGTCGCGTTTCTGGACCGTCGGCCCGCAACTCGCGGCGACGCTCTTCGATGCCGGTTTGCGTAGCGCGCAGACCGATGCCGCACGCGCCGCCTACGACCAGCAGGTCGCAACCTACCGGCAAACCGTGCTGGCCGCGTTCCAGGACGTCGAGGACAACCTCGCGTCGCAGCGCATCCTCGCGCGGGAAATCGTCGTCCAGCAGCAAGCCGTCGATTCGGCCCGCCAGGCACTCGACATCATCACGAACCAGTACAAGTCGGGCACCGTCGCTTACCTGAGCGTACTGACCGCGCAGACCACCGCGTTCACGGCAGAACAGAAGCTCGCGAACCTTGCGGGCCAGCGGATGGTGTCGTCGGTGGGACTGGTGAAGGCGCTGGGCGGCGGCTGGGATGTGTCGCAGATGGCTCGCGAGACGGGGGCTGCGGCGGCTCCGGCGGCGGGTGCTTCGGGCACGTCGGCTGTATCGGCCACGCCGGTCGCGCAAAGTGGGGCGGTTACCAGCAATTGATCGCGGCGGAGTCCCCGCCGTGTCAGCCCATCACCGCGTAAACGTCAGCGCAACCGTACCCGGCCCATTCGGACGCCCGAGCAGGTTCAACAGCCCCGCGAGGTTGTCCTTCTGATCAGGCGACGCGCTCGCCGTGCCCTGAAACGACGATCCGCCGTTACCCAGCGTGCCATGCCCATCGAGCAGCAACGGCCCCTTTAACGTCGACAGATCGAGCGTCGACGCCGCGCCTTCTGCCTGAAACACCACCCGGTACGATCCCAACGGCTTGACCCGCGAAACACGCGAACTCATATCGTTGAGCGTGACAGTCAACTGACCGAACGACTGGCCGCGAAACGCGCGCCAGTCGGTCCACGACAGCCGCACGTCGCCTTGCAGATCGAGCGTATTGAACGGTGCGCCGAGCCCCGTCAGCAGCGAAGCCGGGACGGCAATGCTGCCCGCCGACAGCGTCGCGCTACTCGCCGCGGCATCGACGTTCACCGGATCGGGCATCGCCTCGCTCTGCCGCATCTCCATCCGCACCCGGCCGATAAAGAGCGGCCAGAACGCCGTGCGCCATTCGATCCGCCCAGGCAGCAGCGTCGCCGCGCTCGCATCCGGTCCCGCAGCGAGCATCAGCGTCGCCGAGCCGTGCCACAGCGAGCCCGCCGGATCGACGAGGTTGATATGTCCTTGCGTCTTCTTCGCGAACTGCGGCGTGATCCAGGCAGCCGGCAACATCGCCAGCAGCACGACCGCGCACGATACCGTCCCCACCAGCACCCACGGCAGCACGACGCGAGCGCGTCGTATCCAGAGACTCATGCCAAACCTTGTGCTTGTGCAGTCATTGCGGTCACTTCGCGGTCGACGGTTGCAGCGACGCCGTCAGGTCGACCTGGCCGTCGGCCTTCAGCGCCGTCACGTGCGCCTCGGCCACCTGCACTTTCAACTGCTTGCGCACGTCGTCGAGCCACTGGATCCACGCCGGAAACGACGCGTTCTTCAACTGCACCTGAACGACATCGCCGAGCACCTGCACCTGGGTGGGCGCGAGACCGTGTTCGGTGAGCGAGGTGGTGAGCGCATCCTTGAGCGCACCGCCGGTCGGCGCCACGCCTTGCGCGGCGCCCGACAGCGCCTGCGCTTCGTTGGCCTGCGCGGTCATCTCCGCGAGATGCCGCTGCATCGCGGGCAGGTCGTCGCGCAGATGCGCACGGCCCTGCTGCGCCGGCGCCCACAGCACCGACCAGCCGATCACGATGGCCAGCGCCACGCCGCCCCACGTAAGCAGCGCCTTTTCACGCGCATTGCGCGCGTCCCAGAATGTCGCCCAGGCTTCGAGTAATTGCGCTTTCATTGTGCGTTCCCGTGCTTGATCGTCCACTTGCCGACGGTGTCGCTATCGACCGTGCCGGACAGCCCGTTACCAGCAAGCCGCTTGGCCAGATCCGGATCGACCTTGACCTCGGGCTTGAACGTCACGTCGAGGCGCCTCTCGTGATAATCGAGCGCAGCGACCGCGTTCACCGGAATCGGCCCGAGCGAACGTGCCAGACCGTCGGCCAGCGACAGGAAATCGTCCGGCGACAGTTCGCCCGCAGCTACGCGCAGTTGTTGCAACTGGCGCGTCATCTGATCGGGCGCATCGAGCACGACGGTCGTCTTCGGGAACGCATTCAGCAGCAGCTCGGTCATCTGCGCGCTCAACGCGTCGCGTTGCCGCGCGAGCATCAGCCATTGCACATTCGTACAGATGATCGCCACCACCAGCGCCGCCACCCCCAGCAACACGGGGACACGCAAACGCCGCAGCGTCGCGCGATCGAGCCGCCACGGCTGCGACGCGAATTCGAACTGGCACAGGTCGAAGCGGCTCTCCAGCGCACGCCGCGCCAGGGTTTCGAACGGCAGCGGCTGCGCACCGGTTACGTACGACGCGAGACTGCCGCGCGCATTTCCGGCAAGACGCGGCTCGCTGCCCGGCATGTCGGTCAGTACGTGCAGCTTGACGGGAGCGGCGCCCGATAGCGCGGTAAGGGTCGTTTGCACCGTGCTCGCGGGCACGGCGAGCCCTTCGCCGAGCACACCACGCAGCACAGCCAGTTCGACACGCGGCGCGCCGGTGTCGAGCGCGGCCTCGCCAAGCAGCGCCGGCGCGGTCGACACCACCGTGCCAAGCACCGCGGCGACCACCGTCGTCAGTTCAGCCGCAGCGGCGGCCAGTTCTTCGACGCTCGGTTGCGCGGCCTCGGCGTCGCCGGGTTCGGTTGCCTTCCCGGGTGCTCCTAGCGGCGCCGCGGACGGCAGACAGCGCGTCACCGGTACCGCACGCAAACTGCGATGCCCGGCTGCGGTAAAGGACTCGGTGATGAACCTGAACCAGCCGCGATCGATGATCGCAACCACATGCCGACGCTCGTCGAGCGGCTTGGGGTCGACGGCGATGTGACAGGTTTGCGGGTCCTGGATCAGTTGATCCTCGACGATGTTCGGCAACGCCTGACGCAACCGCGGGCCCTTCAACGGCGGCAACGCGGTGGCAAGCATCAGCACATCGCGCGCAGCGACCATCAGCACGGTCGACGATGCGCGCGGCAGCAGCGCGAGCGCCGAACGGCCCGCGCGTTGCGTGCGCCCGGACTTGTCGAGCAGCAGAAACGGCAGCTCCGGCAGTTGCCATTCCTGCGATGGAACCGCCGGGTCGCGCGGCGGCAGTAGAACGATCAGTGTGCTCAAAGGCCACTCTCTGCGGAAAAGGCGTTGTTCATAGTTGGTCTCGCACCCGCACGATACGGGTGGTATGCGTCAACGAGTCGCGATAGACGAGCGTCGTGCGGTCCACTTCCGCGCGCTCGTGCTGCACGCGGCCGTGGACCAGGAAATAACTGGTGTTCACATCGAGCTGGTTCGGATCGATCAATACGTTCTGCACGCCGGCGGCCTGCAGCGCGAGCGTCACATCGCCGACGTTGCGGAAAAACACTGTCTCGCGGCGTGCGACCAGTGCCTGCGCGTTCGACAGATTCATGCCGGGCACGACAGCGGCGATCACCTCGGCGGTGGCGGTGTTCATGTTGATCGGGGTGGCCGTCGGCAGCACGGTCACGAACGGGCGCAGGCGGGCGACCTGTTCCGATGTGAAACCGGGCACGTCGAGCAGCGAATCGACGCTGGTCATCTGCAGCGGCGGGACACCCGTGTCGCTGCTGTCGTCGTCGATGCCAGGCTTGTCGGTGAAGTTGCTGCCATCACCACCGCCCCCACCGCCGATCGTCTGCGTCGAACCCGGTCCGCCCGTAAGCGGCGGCGCCTGAAAACGGGTTGCCGAGTGCAACAGCGCGAGGCGCACCTGGATCGCCGTCGTCTTGGCGAGCTGGCCGTTGATGCCGAGCATCGTGAGCAAACGCTGGAATGCCTGGATCTGCGCGATGTCGAGTTGCAGCGTGCCGGGCGCGGGGCTCGACACGAGATTACGCAGATTGAATTTCGCTTCGGCGTCTTCGATCGAACCCGACAGATACGTGTCCGAACCTTCCTGTGCACGTTTTTCGCCGATCTGCCCGAGAAAATCCGAGAGCCGCGTCTTGGCGATGGGCACGCCCCATACGCCACCGAGGTACGTGATACCGCCCGAGCTATCGGCTTCCGAGCGCAGGATCAGACGGGTCCAGTCGAGCGCGCCGCGCGACACCCATTGCGCCTGCGCGAGCAGACGCTGGTTCTCGATGCGACGGATCTGCACCTGCTGGCGATACAACATGCCCGACACGAGGATGGCCGACAGCGCGACGACCAGCAGCGCGCTGATGATGGCCGCGCCCCGTTCGCGCCCTGTGTGACGAGGACCATGCACATGCGGGCCGCGACGGCGAGCGCAGGCGCGGCTGGGGGCAGTGCCCCGCCGGACCGGCAGCCATGCTCGCATCACCTCAACGCCCCTCATGTCTCACTCCATCGCTCCGTCGCTCCAGCACTTGATCACTCGCCGACCAGAAACACGCGCGTCACCGGTTTCGCCAGCGACGTCGCTCCGATACTGACCTCGAGTCCGCTCACGGCACGCGGCAACGGCGCATTGCCCAGCTGCGGCACCTTCAGGTTATTGGCGTTCTCGGTGATCGCCGACTGCACGTCGGTCATCTGTGTGGTCCAGCCGACTTTCGGCACGTAGAGCCGTGCGTTGATCGCTCCAACGCCGCTCATCAGCGCCACCGAACTCCAGTCATTCTCGCTGCCCGCCTGCAACGCACGCTGCAAGTCGTTCAGGTTGCCGAGCGGCGGCGACACGTAGCGGACCACTCGCCCATTGCCGATGCGGTAACGCACCACCTCCAGACGCGGCGCGACACCCGGTGCATTGAGCTCGCGGACGATCTGCAGCACATTGCCGCGCACCGATACGGCCGGCTGACCCGCTTCATCGTCGGTGGCGGCCTGGCGTGCGTCGATGCGCATCTGATCGAACATCTGCGCGAACACGCGCTCGTCTTCCATCGCGTTGGTAATCGTCTGCCGGCCGCGCATGATCTGGTCGAGCCCGCGCCACGACAACACCGCAATGACCGCCATGATCGCGATCGCCACCAGCAACTCGATCAGCGTGAAGCCGGCCACCGTCCTGCGACCGGTTCGCGACACGCGGCGCTCAGAGCGAACGATTGGTTTCATTCGCCACCACCGTCACCATCTCCGCGAGATTGCCCGGACGTCCGGACAACGTCACCGTTACTTCCACGCGGCGGAATAATGGGTTCGGCGTTCCCGCCACATTCTCCGTGCACGTCAGCTGCAAATTACCTTGCGAACAGTCGAAAGTCTGCGACCCGATATCGGGCCATGTATGTGTCAAGCGCAACTGCGCGAGCGCATTGTCGGCGCTCCAGCCGGCCAGCAAGCGCCGGTGCAGGTCCGCTTCGCCGGTGGCGAGACTACCCACCGCGCGCAGCGACGCCGACAACGCCACCGCGATGATCGCGAGTGCGACGAGCACCTCGATCATCGTGAAGCCACGCGCGGCCGCACGGCCCACGACGCGGCTCCCACATTCCGTTCGCCGCATCTCAACGCACCTCATAGCGGCCATTGCCCGTACCGATGATCGTCGCGCGGTTGCCCGTCGCCGAATACAACGTGACCTGCACCGGTTCGTCGATACTCTCGGTGCCGAACACGATGCGATCCGGATGCGTGTCCGAGCCGGGATAGTCGATCGCTACACCGGTCACGCCACCTTGCCATTGACGCTGGCCGAGCAGATCGTCGCGCAGCGGACGCCAGCCGTCTTCGGAATGCACCTCGAAGCGAAAGCCGCCATCGAGCGGTTGCCATGCGATCGGCCGGGCTCGCACCTGCGCCTCGTCGCCCGCCGATTCGAACAGCAACGCAAGACGCTGCGCCTCTTCGTTCAGATCGGTACGCGGATTGCGGTTCAGCGACATCGACGCCAGCGATAGCAGCAACCCCGCGATCACCAGCACCACCATCATTTCCAGCAGCGTAAAGCCGCGCTGCCGCAGCGCGCCCCGCGACGCCGCATGCGGCGCGCATGGCACCGACGCCTCGCACGAAACGTCGGCATGAAACGGGCAGGGCATACGCATGGTGCGAGCGGTCGTGCGAAAGGGCGAGTGGACGCGGATCAGAAAACTATCGGCGCGTTATTGCCACGAACCCACGTCGGCGTCGTTGCCTTCGCCGCCGGGCTTACCGTCTGCTCCATAGCTGAACACATCGATGTCGCCGTGCACGCCCGGATTCAGATACTGATACGCATTGCCCCACGGATCGTTCGGCAGGCGCTCGAGATAACCGCCGTCCTTCCAGTTGTTCGGTACCGGGTCGGTGGTCGGCTTTTCGATCAGTGCGCGCAGGCCCTGGTCCTGGCTCGGATAACGGCCGTTATCGAGGCGATACAGTTTCATCGCCTGCATGACGGTGCCGATGTCCTGCTTGGCGGCGACACGACGCGCTTCGTCCGGGCGGCTCATGATCTTCGGCACGATCAGCGCGGCCAGAATGCCGAGAATCGCGATCACCACCATGACTTCGATCAACGTGAACCCCCGTTGACGGCCAGCGCGCACACCCGCGATTTCAGCGCGGCGATTGGTCCACATCTGCATAGCTTGCTACCTCGTTCAAAAAATTGGGCTCTCGATTTTGCCGGGTCAGGGCGCACTTCGCTACGTCGCGTGGGACGCTATTGAACACGCCCGACCGGTCATTTTAATGTCATGTGGTTGCAGGGTTTCAACTCAACGCAAAATTCACAATAGTCCGTACAATATGGCGCATGAACGCTATCCAAACCCGCCTCCTGTCGCTCGCGCTGTTCGCCGTATTCTGCGCGACGCTTACGTACTGGATCGTCACGCTCACGTCGCATCCGGCGCCTGTGCCGGCTGCGGCAGCCCGCGTTCCGGTGTCCACCGACCAGGCCGCCACGATATTCGGCGGACAGCTCACACGCAGCGTCAATCAGAACGTGCGGCTGTTCGGCATCCTTGTGCTAAACGGCGGTTCGTCCGCGATTGTCAGCACCGGTGACGAACCGCCGCGGGCCGTGTCGCTCGGCGGTAAGCTTATGCAAGGAGCAACGCTTGCCGAAGTACGTCCCCGCTCGATCATCATCGATCGCAACGGTGCGCATTCCGAAGTGTTCCTGCCCGCCAACGCACCTGGCCCTACCATCTACGTTCGCTAACGTTCGTCGATACTGCGCGGCACCGAGTGCCGCGCTTTCGCATCACATCACTGCACCAGATTGTTCAACTCGATGATCGGCAGCATCACCGCCAGCACGATCACCAGCACCACACCACCCATCGCGAGAATCAGCAGCGGCTCCAGCAGACTGGTGAGAAACATCGTGCGCCGTTCGAGCTCGCGCGATTCGCCTTCCGATGCGCGATCGAGCATCGTCGTCACGTCGCCGGTCGCTTCGCCTGAGCGGATCAGGTGCACGAGCACCGGCGGAAATGTCTTCGTATTGCCGAGCGCGCGCGACAGCGACGTGCCTTCACGCACACGCACGATCGCATCGTCGATGTTGTTGCGCATCGCCTTGTTGCTCAGTGTTTCGCTTGCCGCCTGCAACGCGCGCAGGATTGGCACACCGGCTGCCGTCAGGATGCCGAGCGTACTCGCGAAGCGCACCGTGTTGTAGCCGCGCACGAGTTTGCCGGCGAGCGGCGCCGTGAGCACCCAGCGGTCGAACGCGAGGCGTGGTCCGGCCTGTCGCAACGTCGCGCGCACGATGTAGGCGACCACCGCGATCGCGATCAACGTCGCCCACCACCAGTGCCGCACAAAGCCGGACAGCGCCATCATCATGATGGTGAGAAACGGCAGCTGCTGCTTGGTACTCGCGAACACGCTAACCACCTGCGGCACCACGTAGCTCAGCAGGAACGTCACGATGCCGAAGGCGATCAGTGTGACGATGCCCGGGTACGTGAACGCGAGCACGATCTTCTGCTTCAGCTGGTTGCTCTGTTCGATGTAGTCGGCGAGGCGCGACAGCACGAGACCGAGCTTGCCGGTATGTTCGCCCGCTGCCACCAGCGCGCGATAGATCTCGGGGAAATCGCGCGGATGCTGGGACAGCGCATTCGCAAGCGAATGGCCACCGAGCACTTCTGCGCGAATCGACGCCATCAGCTCGCGGATGTAATCGCGCTCCGACTGATCGGTGAGAACCGCGAGCGCTTCGTCGAGCGGCAGGCCTGCAATCAGCAGACTGGCGAGCTGGCGCGTGACGATGGCCTGCTCGCGTTGCGACAGCCGACGCCCAAGCGAGAGCCGCTGCTGCCGCTCGCCGCGCGTGCGGGTCGCGGCCGGTTCGACCACGAGCGGCGTCAGTCCCTGGGTACGCAACTGCGTGCGCGCACCGCGCGCGCTGTCGGCATCGAGTACGCCTTTCTGCGCCTTGCCGGCCGCATCGATTGCTTCGAAACGAAATGCCGGCATGCTTTTACACTCCGCCTGTCACGCGAATCACTTCTTCAAGCGAGGTGAGTCCCGACGCGAGCCAGCGGTCGCCGTCTTCGCGCAGCGTGCGCATGCCCTGCTCACGACCCGCCTGGAGAATTTCGGCATCGGGTGCGTTGCGGTGAACCAGCGTGCGGATGTGGTCGTCGATCAGCAGCAATTCATAGACACCGCGACGTCCCGCATAGCCGGAGTGACCGCACTTGTCGCAGCCCACCGGATGCCACTGTGTATGCCGTTGGCCGTCTTCGCCTTCCTCGATGCGCTCTTCCTTGCAGACCGGGCACAACCGTCGTACCAGCCGCTGCGCGAGCACGCCGAGCAGCGACGACGCGAGCAGGTAGGGTTCGACGCCCATGTCGGTCAACCGCGTCACCGCCGACGCCGCATCGTTCGTGTGCAGCGTAGCAAGCACAAGGTGACCCGTTAGCGAGGCCTGCACCGCGATCTGCGCGGTTTCGAGGTCGCGGATTTCGCCGATCATGATCACGTCCGGGTCTTGCCGCAGAATCGAGCGCAGTGCGCGCGCGAACGACATGCCGATACGTTCGTTCACCTGCGTCTGGCCGATGCCGGACAGATCGTATTCGATCGGGTCCTCGACGGTCATGATGTTCGTCGTCGTGGTTTCGAGCCGCGACATCGACGCATACAGCGTCGTCGTCTTGCCCGAGCCGGTCGGCCCCGTGACGAGCACAATGCCGTGCGGCCGCGAGATCAGCTTGTCGAACTTCACGAGCGTGTCGGCGGCCATGCCGAGTGCTTCGAGGTTCAGCCGGCCCGCGTCTTTTTCCAGCAGACGCAGCACCGCGCGTTCGCCGTGGCCTGTGGGCAGTGTCGATACGCGCACGTCGACCGGACGGCCGCCCACGCGCAACGTGATGCGACCATCTTGCGGCAGACGCTTCTCGGCGATATCGAGCTGCGCCATGATCTTGATCCGCGAGATCAGTGCGCCGTGCAGTGCTTTCTTCGGTCGCACGACATCGCGTAGCGTGCCGTCGACGCGAAAACGCACCACGGATGCATTCTCGAACGGTTCGATGTGGATATCCGATGCCTGTTCGCGCGCGGCCTGCGTGAGCAGCGCGTTGATCATACGGATGATCGGCGCATCGTCTTCCGACTCGAGCAGATCCTCGACTTCGGGAATCTCCTGCATCAGTCGCGACAGATCGACTTCGCCTTCCACTTCGCCGACCACCTGCGCCGCGCTACCGTCCTGGCGTGCGTACGCCTGGTTGATTGCCTGTACGAGGTCGTCGGGGGTATGCGCAGCACCGACAGCGCGCCGAAATTGCGTCCCACTTCGGCGAGCGCGGCATCGGTCGTGCGTTCGCTGATCCACACTTCGAGACCATCGGCGTGCTGATGCGCGATCAGGATCTGACCGGCCTTGGCGAAACCGTAGGGCAACAGGCGAGCGGCAAGCGGCGAGGGCGGCTCGCGCTCGCCGGAAGCTGTTGCAGCCGGTGCCGGTGCCAGCGTGCTCACGGATGGGCTCCTGGGGATTCGAGGGGGGCTGCGGGGGTGCTCGCGGGGGCGGCGGCGGCAGGCGGCTGCCGGGTCGCCTGCTCACGCCGCATCTTGTCGATATCGAACAGGTTCAGTTTCGATCCACCTTCCGCAGGACCGATCGGCATCGGCGGAGTCACCGGATCGTCCTTGTCCAGGATCAGGTTGTTGTCCGACTTGTATGCACCCTGTACGCCCTGTATGTAGTCATAGCGATTCTGCGTGATCGCCTGAGCGGTAGCACGGTCGTTGATGATCACAGGACGTAGAAACACCAGCAGGTTGGTCTTCGTGCGGCTCTTCGATTCCGAGCGGAACAACTGGCCGATCCACGGGATGTCGCCGAGCAGCGGAACCTTGCTGTTGTTGACCTGATAGTTGTCCTGCATCAAACCACCCAGCACGATGATCTCACCGTCGTCGGCGAGTACCGTCGACTGAATCGAACGCTTGTTAAACGTCGGACCGTTCGGGTTGAGCGCCACGTTCTGCGAACCGTTGACGATGTTCGAGTCTTCAGTAGCGAGTTGCAGTTTGAGAAGGCCGCCTTCGGTGATCTGCGGCTTGATATCCAGCGTCAGGCCGACGTCGACCCGATCGACCGTGTTGAACGTACTGGGGTTGCTGCCGCTGGTACTGGTGAGGTTCGCATACGACCCGGTCGTGATCGGCACGTTCTGGCCGACCACGATCTTGGCTTCTTCGTTGTCGAGCGTGATGAGGTTAGGCGTCGACAGCACGTTCACATCACCGGACTGGGACAATGCCTGCAGCAACGCGCCCAACCCCTTGACGCCGAAGACGTTGTGAAGCCAGCCTACGTTGAGCCCCTGCGAGATGCCGTTCAGCACCCCCGCCGTGCCGGCAGCGCCTCCGGCCAGGCCTGCGGTCAGGCTGGTGATCGTGTTGCCGCTGTTTGAAAAATTAGTACCGGCGAGGAGCGCATTGTTGCCGATCTGCCATTGGATCCCGAGGTCAGCATTGTTATTCGCCGACAACTCAACAATCAGCGCTTCGATGTAGACCTGTGCACGCCGCGCGTCCAACTGATCGATCACCGCCCGCAGGTTGCGGTATATCGCGTCCGGCGCAGTGATGATCAGCGAGTTGGTGGCCGGGTCGGCCTGGATCATGCCGCCCGCCTGGTTATCATCACCCTTGTCCTTGTCACCGCCGAGCAGGCCCGCGGCGGCGGTGCCACCGCCTTGCGAACCCGACGAGCCGGACGAACCACCGAACGACGACGATGAACTGCCAAGCCCAGACGGCAGCGGCGGCGTGCCCGAGGAACCTGTCGAGAAACTCCCGCCGCTCGACGACGACGAGTTACCGTTCTGGTTGAACGAGTTCGCATCGTTGGAGCTGGCCGACGAACCGCTATCACCGCCCTTGCCCATCATGCCGCGCAACGTCTTCGCGAGCTTCACTGCATCCGCGTTGCGCAATGGCACCACATGCATGTTGCCCATCTTCGAGGTCGGTGCATCGAGTTCTTTCGCGAGCTCTTTCGCTGCGTTAAGCCGTGCAGTATTCGACGCACGCAGCAACAGCGAGTTAGTGCGGGCATCTGCTGTGACGGAAACCTTCAACGTAGTATCCGTACTACCGATCGCGCCCGGATCGAGCATCTTCGACAGCGACTGTGCGGTGTCGAGTGCATTCGCGTTACGCAGCGGTATAACGGCCACCTGCTGACCCGCCGCCGTATCGACACCCGCGATGATCTGCGCGATCCGCCGCACGTTATCCGCGTAGTCGGTCACGACAAGCGTGTTGTTCGCAGGGTAGGCAGCCACCGTATTGTTCGGCGAGATCAACGGCCGCAGCACCGGCAACAGATTGTTAGCCGATTCGTTCTTCAGCTGGAACACCTGCGTGATCACCTGGTCGCCGCGCGCAGCAGGTGTATTGCCGACATAAGTCGGTACCCCCTGCAGCTTCGCATCGGCTTCCGGCACGACCTTCAATACGCCGTGATCCTGGACCAGAGAGAACCCTTGCATCCGCAACGCGGATTGCAATGTCTTGAGCGCCTGATCTTCAGGCACCGGGTTTTCCGAAACGAGATTGAGTTGACCCTTTACGCGCGGGTCGACAATGATCGTTTTGCCAGTCGCTGCGCCAATTGCTTTCGCCACCTGATCAATGTCAGCGTTGACGAAATTGAGTGTCACCTGTGCGTGTGCAATCTGCGCGGTGATCAGTCCAGCAACCAGCAGCGCAGTGGTAACGCGCCGCAATGCCATACGATTTATTCTCATGGAATGTGATGTCGATACCGGCGACTATCTTCAGTCACCGACGGTCATGCGCGGCGGATATCCGGGCAGCGGCAACCTCCTCGCTTGCTTTCACGCTCTGGAACAGCGGTGTGGCCCAGTCCAGGTGCGTGCTACCCAATATCCTAAAAGTTTGCACAGTAGCAGCTTTTCATGTCGAATTTGTCACAAAAGAATTGACGCAGTGAATTTCCTCTAATCGTCGGTCTGTGCCGTTAAGTTTTCGAAAGTTATCGAAAGTTTTCGACATCGCGATTGCCGATTTCGGGCTCGCCGTCGTTATAACAGAGACAGACGTCCGGAAGATTTCGCTTTTTCGATGCCTATGTCGGTCAGCCAACTTGACGCATGCCAGCCTGCCGGTATGATACGGGCGGTTCGGCATCGAAAGGCGTCGCTTGAACCGGGGTTTTCCCGTATTCCAGTTAGTGCGCTGCTCCAAAAATTTGGGATTTTCGAACGCGTCGCATGTTTTCCATGCATCCGGCCTGGCAATCCTGAACGTTCCACTGGGATGTCTTATCTGATCGATGAAACTGGCTGCCTTCACCGTTGCCGCTGCCGTTGCGCTAGGTGCACTGTGTGCCGCCGGGCCCGCGCGCGCGGATTGCTTCGACGAGGCGGCAAACTATCAGAAGGTGAACCCGCTCATCCTGCGCGCCATCGCGTGGCAGGAATCGCATAACCGGCCGGAAGCGCTGCATAAGAATGCGAACGGCTCGACCGACTACGGCGTGATGCAGATCAATTCGATCCATCTGCCTACGCTCGCTCACTACGGCATTTCATCCGATACGCTGATGCAGCCGTGCAAGAACGTCTACATTGCCGCCTGGCATCTGCGCCAGAAGATGAACAAATACGGCAACACCTGGCAGGCGGTCGGCGCGTACCACTCGGAAACGCCGTCGCTGCGCGATCAGTACGCGAAGCAGATCGTCGCCATTCTGCAGAAATGGAACCTGTTGCAGGCGTCGCGCTGAGTAGCGCGCGTGACGTTGCCGGTCAACCCGAAGCCTTCCACCTCACGCTTTTCGTTGTGCCCCAGGCTACCGCGAACCTCGGGTGCGCCAGGCGGCCGCGCGGCGTTTGATGCACAATGCGGCTTCGTGCTGCCGCCGGGCGTCCAGGGTCTCATTACGCCGGGGCCGGCCGCCTCCCATTTCCTCCTGCTTTCCGTACTGCGATGAACCAGCCGCCACTGCCCGTCACCGTGCTCTCGGGTTTTCTGGGCGCGGGCAAGACCACGCTCCTCAATCACATCCTCGCGAACCGCGCGGGCCTGCGCGTGGCCGTGATCGTCAACGATCTCGCCGCCGTCAACATCGATGCTGCGCTCGTGCGCGATGCCGCTGCGCTATCGCACGTCGAGGAGCAGCTCGTCGAGATGTCAAACGGTTGCATCTGCTGCACGCTGCGCGACGATCTGCTGACCGAGATCCGGCGGCTTGCCGGCGAACAGCGTTTCGATGCAATCCTGATTGAATCGACCGGTATTGCCGAGCCGATGCCGATCGCCGAAACCTTCACGTTCGTCGACGACGACGGCGTGTCGCTGTCCGACGTTGCACGGCTCGATACGATGGTGACTGTCGTCGACGCGTTCAACTTCCTGCGCGACTATGCCTGCGCCGATGCGCTCGCCGAACGCGGCCTCGCCGCCACCGACGAAGACGATCGCACGCTCGTCGAATTGTTGATCGAACAGATTGAGTTCTGCGATGTACTCGTCATGAACAAGACCGATCTCGTCAGTGCCGACGATCTCACACGTTTGCAGCACATTCTTGCTCACATCAATCCGCGCGCGGTGCAGGTATTGAGCCGCTTTGGCGTAGTTCCGCTCGCTGAAGTGCTCGATACGAAACGCTTCGATTTCGACGAAGCGTCGAATGCACCGGGCTGGCTCGCCTCGCTGCAACACGATCACGACCACGCGCATCACGGCGAGGCTGATGAATTCGGTATCGGCAACTTCGTTTATCGCGCGCGCAGGCCGTTTCATCCGGAACGTCTGTGGGCGCTGCTGCATGAAGAGTGGAAAGGTGTACTGCGTAGCAAAGGCTTTTTCTGGCTCGCGACGCGCAATGACATTGCAGGTTCGCTATCGCAGGCAGGCGGCGCATGTCGCCATGGGCCAGCGGGAATGTGGTGGGCCGCGCAGGATCGCAGCGAGTGGCCCGAGGGCGATGACGAACTGCTCGCGGAAATCACCGCCGACTGGCACGGCGATCTGCACGATACGAGTATCGGCGACCGTCGTCAGGAACTGGTGATGATCGGTGTCGATATCGATCCGACGTTATGGCGCGGAAAGTTTGATGCGTGTCTGTTGAACGACGACGAGTACGCGCAGGGAGCCGAAGCCTGGTCGCATTTCGCCGATCCGTTCCCCGCGTGGAATCTCGATGCCGAAGACGACCATGATCATGACCACGATCACGGCGATGGAGAGATCGTGCACCGGCACGACTAAACAAAAAACGCGGACGAAAAAAAACCCGCCTGAGGCGGGCGTCAACAAAAAAGCAACCGGGTGCTTAGCGCTTGTTGACTGCGTCCTTGAACGCTTTACCAGCCGTGAACTTGACAGTCTTGGCGGCCGGGATCTTGATAGTTTCGCCGGTCTTCGGGTTGCGGCCCGTACGTGCTGCGCGCTTGCCCGAACCGAAGCTGCCAAAGCCGATCAACTGGACCGAGTCACCTTTTGACACAGCCTTCTTGACCACTTCAAGCAACGTGTCCAGCGTTTCACCGGTTTGAGCCTTGCTGGCGCCCGTCTGTCCTGCGACGGCGTCGATCAGTTCCTGTTTGTTCATTAAGGTTCCTTTCTGAGTTTAGGTTGACACGAACAGCGCGAACGCGCCGATTATACGTGCGCGAGCCGCGCCATTGAGCAGCGACGGCTCCGGAAGCGGTCCGGACAAATGCGTCGCGCAAGGTACTGCATGACGGCCGTGCTGCCGCTTCCCTCCGCGGCGCTTGCTATGATAGCGCAGCGCAAACCCATGCAGGATAAGGGTTTCGAAGAATTACAGCGTTCTTTACGCGTTTCTCCTATGGAAAGTGCCGTTTTTGACCTCGACGGAACCCTGCTTACCGCGCGACACCAGTTTTTGTCGCCGTCGAGCGTTGGTTTTTGCCAACGCGGCGCGCCCAGAATCGCGCCCGCAGTCCGCGAAACCCGCACTGGGCGAGCCTTTCCCGGCAGTCTTCCGATGTCTGTTCGAGTGTTTTTTCACCACGCATGACCCACCCGCTCATCCCTGCGACGCTCGCATTTCGCGATAACGGCACACCGTTTTCGCCGCGTCACGACGACATTTATCACAGCGCGGTCGGCGGTTTGGCTCAGGCCGAATACGTGTTCTTGCACGGCAATGGTCTGCCGGAACGATGGCAAGGTCGGCGGATTTTCACCGTGCTGGAAACCGGCTTCGGCATGGGAATCAACTTCCTCGCGACGTGGGCCGCGTGGCGCGCGGACCCTGCGCGCTGCGAGCGGTTGCATTTCGTTTCGACGGAAAAGTACCCGTTTACTGAGGCCGATTTGCGCGCGGCGTACGCGGCGACGGTTGCGGAAACATCGATCGTAGAGCTGGCACAGACACTCGCCGAGGCGTGGCCGACACTCGTGCCCGGTGTGCATCGACTCGAATTCGAGGGCGGTCGTGTCACGCTGACGCTCGCCTTCGGCGATGCGCTCGAGACACTGCCGTCGCTGTGGTTGCGTGCCGATGCGTTCTATCTCGACGGTTTCTCGCCGGCGAAAAATCCCGAATTGTGGACGCCGCCAATCTTCAAGATGCTCGCGCGCCTCGCCGGCGACGACGCAACCTTCGCCACATATACAAGCGCCGGCGATGTGAAACGCGCGCTCACGCAAACCGGCTTCGAGTATCGCAAGGTGGATGGCTTCGGCTGGAAACGCGCGATGCTGGTCGGTCGTTTCGCGCCGCGTTGGCGCGTACGCCGACACGAGCCGCCGGTACCACTCGCCGTCAACGCACGACATGCCGTCGTGATCGGTACAGGGCTCGCGGGATGTGCAGCAATCGAACGACTCGCTGCGCGCGGCTGGCAAATCACGTCGCTCGAGCGACATGCCGACATTGCACGCGAAACATCGGGCAATCCTGCGGGCGTTTTTCATCCGCAGCTTTCGCGCGATGATAGCGGCACGTCGCGCATTACGCGCGCCGGTTTTGCGTACGCATTACAGCGCTGGATTGCACTCGAACACGCAGGTCATGATTTCGCGCGCAGCACCCAGGGCCTGCTGCAACTCGCCGCTGACGACGCCGAACTGCAAGCCATGACCGACGCGTTCACCGCGTTCGCGTGGCCGCGTGATTTTGTCGCACCGCTGTCGCGCGACGAAGCACAACGTATCGCGAAGGTGCCGCTCGCACACGGTGGATGGTTTTATCCGCACGGCGGCTGGCTCGATCCCGCTGCGCTATGTGCAGCGCAATGCGCCGCGGCCGGCACGCAGCTCGAACGGCGTTTCGGTGTTGAAGTTGCACGGATCGAACGCAGCGGCGATCAATGGACCGTGATCGATACATCGGGTCGCGCAATCATTTCGGCGCCCGTGGTGATTGTCGCGAACGCACATGAGGCCGCGCGGATCGCTGGCCTCCAGCATGCCGCGACACAGCGTGTACGCGGCCAGCTCACGCTACTGCCGCGCGGCAGCATCGTGGCGCCGCACGTGCCGGTCATCGGCGCGGGCTACGCTGTACCGCTCGTCGACGGCACTACGCTGAGCGGCGCGACCTACCACGTCGACGACATGGACGCATCCGTGCGCTCCGCTGATCACCTCGAGAATCTCGAACGCCTCGCGGAAATGATGCCGTCGCTGGATCCCGCATTGCGAACACAGAACCCGTCGACCTTCGCCGGACGCGTCGCGTTTCGCTGCGTCGCACTCGACCGCCTGCCGATGATCGGTCAGCTCGCCGACGAAACCGCCGCTACACTCGACGCCGAACGTCTGCGCGGCGCATGGCCGCTGGATCTACCTCGCGCGGACGGTCTATATGGCGCGTTCGCTTATGGCTCGCGCGGACTGGTGTGGGCGGCGCTCGGTGCCGAACTGATCGCCTCGCAGATCGAAGGCGAGCCGTGGCCGATCGAGCGCGACCTCGCCGAAGCCATCGACCCAGCGCGCTTCCTGCTACGCGCGCTGCGACAAAGCACGATCCGCTGAACCAATCCCCCTTCATCTCCTTCGACGCGCACCAGACTTGTCCACGCCAGGCTGTGGATAACTATCGGGAATGCGCGCGCAACTCATGTGGACTCGATGTGGACGTAAACGGGGTAACTTCGTTTCGGCGCGCGCCGCGGCAAAGTTATGCAAAGAAGCCAGCCGCTGTCGCATACGCTTTGCATCCGGTTATGCGTTCGCCAAGCAGATGATTCATTTCGGTAAACCGGGGTTGTCCACAGAAATGCGACCCCTTTGTTAACTGCTACTACGTATACATACAGGTAAACCATTTAAACCAAAGGGCCGCACGGGCTGTCCGACGATCACAGCCGAAAAAGGCACCGCAGGTACGATCTATCTATCTCTAACAGCGCAGCAAACCTGCACGAGGCCACGTTCCATACCCGGTCGCTTTTTCCTTCAATCCCGCACGATCGCGGTTGGTTTTACCGTTTTGCAAGCATGTTCGAGACACTTTCAGTCGAGTACGAAAAAGCTGTGGCACAATCGCCGTTCTTCCCGCGTTGCCGTTGCTTCGAGCGACGGACGCATCAACGGAACGGTTGCCGGTCAATCAGAATCTGATTCGAAAGTCGACGGCGTTCTTTTCATACGGGCCGACTGCTCCCGCTGCGCGACATCCGTTGCGACAGGCAGTGATGCAGTACCGGTTCGTTCTGTTTTCATCCGATCGTTGACAGCTCGCGATGTGGATCGGCCGCAGCGTATTTCGCCATGAACGCGGTGTACGCTCAGTCCTCCACAACGCTCCCCGCACGAGGCGGGTACAGCTGTCGCTGCCAAAGGAGAAGCCACCACGATGAAGTCGGCGTTTTCATTCTTTCCCGCGTGGCCACTCACGCCCGACGCAATTTTCTGGGCCGGTCTGGCGTTGCTTGCAGCAGGGCTGTGCGGCGAACTCTGTTATCGCGCGTGGCATCTGCCACGTATCTCCGGCTATGCGGTGATCGGTCTGATCGCCGGGGCGGCGGGCTCGGGTGTGATCGATGCGAGTGCGGCATCGGCTGCGCGACCGCTGCTCGACGTCGCGCTCGGGCTGCTGCTGTTCGAACTTGGCAGCCGGCTCGATCTACGCTGGATGCGCCGCAATTACTGGCTGATTCTCTCGAGCTTCGCCGAGTCGACGCTGACCTTCATCTTCGTACTCGTCGTGTTGCTGTTCCTCAAAGTGCCGACGATGGTCGCGATGGTGCTCGCATCGATCGCCATGGCAACGTCGCCCGCGATGGTGATCCAGCTGAAGACCGAGTTGCGCGCAGAAGGTCAGGTCACGCAACGTCTGATGGCGCTCACTGCGCTGAACAGCATGTATGCGGTCGTGATCGAAAAGCTCGCATCGAGCTGGCTGCATCAGGAGGTGTACGGCAACGTATTCGCAACGATCCTGCAGCCGCTGTATCTGCTGATCGGTTCGTTGATCCTGGCATATGGGCTCGCGCGCGCCTGTAATTTCTTCTATCGACGCATGAACATGCAGGACGAGCATTCGTTCGTCGCATTGTTCGGTCTCGTGCTGCTGGCCATTGCAGTCGCGCATCTGTTCAAGCTGTCGACGATCCTGAGTCTGCTCGCCGCCGGCATCATCGTGAAGAATCTCGAAGCGCGTCCGCAACTCTGGCCGCAGCATTTCGGCACAGCGGGATGGCTGCTGACCGTGATCCTGTTCGTGCTGACGCTCACCACGTTCGAGTGGAAAGATATCGCGCTCGGTGGCGTCGCCGCAGTGGGATTGATCATCGCGCGGCTCGTCGCCAAACTGCTCGGCGTGCTAGCCTTCGCGAAACCGAGCGGGCTGAACTGGAAGCAGGGCGTCGCGCTCGGTTTGTCGTTATCGCCGATGTCGGCGCTTGCGTATCTGCTCGTCGACGACACCTACACGCTGTACCCGAATTTCGATCCGATGCTGCGCGCGGTGGTGATGTGCTCGATCGTCGTGTTGCAGATCGTCAGCCCGTGGCTGGTCTATCGCAGTCTTGCGCTCGTTGGCGAGCGCCGCGAGTAGACGAACACCTTCATATACCGCTTTGCCATGGCCGGATGTCTTCGAAACATCCGGCCGATTTGACCCAGGGAACGCCATGTCACTCGAACCCTTCGTCGATTCGAAACCGTTCACATTCGGTATCGAACTCGAAATGCAGATCGTCAACACACACGATTACGATCTGACCAAAGCCGGCACCGATCTGCTGCGGCTCATCAAGGATGAAAAAATTCCGGGCAACATCACGCCGGAAATCACCGAGAGCATGATCGAGCTGTCCACCGGCATCTGTACTTCGCACGAGCAGGCCGTCACCGATCTGCGCACGATCCGCGACACGCTCGTTGCAGCCGCCGACCGGCTGAACGTCGGTTTATGCGGTGGCGGTACGCACGCATTCCAGCAATGGAGCGAACGGCAGATCGTCGATACGCCGCGTTTCCAGTACCTGTCCGAGCTTTACGGCTACCTCGCGAAACAGTTCACGGTGTTCGGCCAGCACGTGCATATCGGCTGTCCGGATTCGGATAGCGCGCTGTATCTATTGCATTCGATGTCGCGCTTTATTCCACATTTCATTGCGCTGTCGGCATCGTCGCCGTTCGTACAGGGTGTCGACACCGGCTTTCATTCGGCACGCCTGAACTCGGTGTTCGCGTTTCCGTTGTCGGGCCGCGCACCGTTCGTACTCACGTGGGACAGCTTCGAGGAGTACTTCTCGAAGATGGTGAACACGGGCGTCGTCAACAGCATGAAAGATTTCTACTGGGACATCCGTCCCAAACCGGGCTTCGGCACGATCGAAGTCCGCGTGATGGACACGCCGTTTTCCGTCGACCGCGCTGCGGCGATCGCCTGCTACATCCAGACGCTGGCACGCCACCTGTTGCTCGATAAACCGCTGATGCCGAAAGAGGACGACTACCTCGTCTACACATTCAACCGTTTCGAGGCCTGCCGCTTCGGTCTGGCGGGCACCTGCATCGATCCGCAGACCGGCGAACGCAAGACGATTTCCGAAGACATCATCGAGACGCTCGAGCGCATCGCACCGCATGCCGAAGCACTCGGTTCCGGCCGGGCGCTCGACGAAGTCGGCGCGATTGCACGTAGCCAGATCAACGATGCGACCTGGCTGCGCGGCGTCGTTACCGAAGAAAAATCGTTGCACGAAGCAGTGCGGCAGCAGTGCCTGCAATGGCGGGCGTAGCAAACGGGTACGCGGAAATCGTGTCAACCCCAGGTCTTGAACCCTCATGAACCCGCTCTGTGCGGGTTTTTTTATTTCCGACAGGACCTTCCCAAGGTTTTTATAGAACTGATGTATACGTCTGTAGTAGTAGTTAACAAGGGTCGACGGCTTCTGTGGACAACCCGATAATTCCCTGCAGAGTCATCGCGCTGCACGCAGCACAACCGCGCGATTCGTCTGTGTGCAGAGCACGCGAAACGCGGATAACCCGAGATGCCGGCCGATCGCCCTGCAAGTTGTCAAGAAACCGTGCACCGGTTGTTAAGCGCTTGTACCGTAGTTATCCACAGATTCTGTCGGATAACTTAGCTGTACGATTCGCCGCTCTCGAATAGAATGTTGTTTCCGTACTCCGCGTCGTCGTTCGAGTGGATGTGTCCCACGAGTAATGAAATGAAAGAAGCGCGCGAAAACAGTACGGTACTTTTTTGAGATACTTTATAAATTAGTAGATGTAAGAAGTCGACCCGCCCGGGATTCAGGCGGAAGTGCCCCCACCAGGCTGCCGGCGTTTTGACGCATGGCGACCGACCATGCAGCGAAAAGCTGTCAACAACCAAACAAAGATCATGAGCGAAGGCGTTTACGGAGAGCAGGCGATGGGACGTGTCACCCACAGCCTGTTACGACTGAGCACGGCCATGCGGAGCCAGGCATGGGAATGGGCGGAAGGTGCGGGTCTCACACCGACCCAGGGAGAAATCCTCGTGCTGCTGATGCAGCGCAAGGGGCCGATGCGACTGGGCGAGATCGCCCGTGAAACCGCACTGACCGCTGCCACGACGAGCGACGCGGTAAGCACGCTGGAAGGCAAGGGGCTCGTCGAGAAACGTCGCGCACTCGACGACGGCCGTGCACTGGCGGTGCGTCTGACCACACGTGGACGTACGGCGGCGAAACGCGCGGCGCAATGGCCGGACTTCCTGTCGAAAGCGGTCGGCACGTTGCGCGCCGACGAGCAATCGGCTTTCTATCGCACGCTGCTGAAGACGATTCGCCAGCTCGAAGCACAGGGCCACATTCCGCTACACCGCATGTGTGTGACCTGCACGTATTTCGAGCCGAGCAAGAATCCGAAGAAGACGCCGCATCATTGTGCGTTGCTCGATCTATCGCTGGCGGATACCGACTTGCGTCTCGACTGCTCGGTTCACGAGACGGCTGATGTCGCGACACAGAAAAAGACCTGGAAGGTGTTTGTCCAGCACGTCTGAGCTCAACCTGACGACGGAAGCCGCCGATGAATCCAGAAGTTCTGGCCATCCGCCATGTGCACTTCGAGGATCTGGGCAGTCTCGAACTGGTCCTCGGCGAGCGTAGCCGTCCGGTGCGCTATCTCGACGTGGGGTTTGCGCGCATCGAGGCGCCGGACCCTGTTGCGCCGTCCCTGATGGTCGTACTGGGCGGCCCGATCAATGCCTGCGACGATCTGCGTTATCCCGCGCTGGTGCCGCTCGTCGAGAAGATCGAGAAGCGTATTGCGGCGGGCCTGCCGACGCTCGGCATCTGTCTCGGTGCGCAGCTCATCGCACGTGTGCTCGGGGCGCGTGTCTACAAGGGTGCGCAGACCGAACTCGGCTGGTCGCCGCTGACGCTGACCGACGCGGGTCGCGCGTCGCCGGTGCGGCATCTGGATGCTACGCAGACCTCGATGCTGCACTGGCACGGCGACACCTTCGATCTGCCGGACGGTGCCACGCGTCTCGCGTCGACAGCAGTGTGCGAGAACCAGGCGTTCGCGTGGGGGGATCATGTGCTCGGTTTGCAGTGTCATCCGGAGATTCGGGCGGACCGCTTCGAGCCCTGGCTGATCGGTCACGCTGCCGAAATCGCCGCCGAAGGCGCGGACGTTCTGCAACTGCGCGACGACACGGCGCGTCTCGGACCGGCTCTTGAAGCCGCCGCGCGTCGCATGTTCGGCGAGTGGCTCGATCAGGTCGACGCGAAGCCGTAACGCTTGCTCGAGTATCGGTTTAGCGCGTCTGTCCGCGTGCTTGCGCGCTGCCCGTAGACCCGGTCCGGCACCCTGCAGCAAATTAACCGCGGTGCTATCCTCGATCGCTCATTCGCCTTCCCGGATCCCAATCCATGAGCGCTCTGTTTTCTTCGCTCGCGCTGCGCAGCGTGACGCTTCCGAACCGTATCGTCGTCTCCCCGATGTGCCAGTATTCCGCCGAGCGCGGCGAAGCCACCGCGTGGCACATGATCCACCTCGGCCATCTCGCGCTGTCGGGCGCAGGTCTGTTGTGCATCGAAGCGACGGCCGTCGAACCGGACGGTCGCATCACTCCCGGCGATCTCGGATTGTGGGACGACGCCACCGAAGCGGCGCTCAAGCCGGTGCTTGCCGCGATTCGCAAGCACTCCCATATTCGCGTCGCGATGCAGCTTGCTCACGCGGGACGCAAGGCATCGAGCGCCGCGCCGTGGGACGGCGGCCAGTTGATTCCGGTGGCGGACGGCGGCTGGTTGCCGCATGCGCCGTCGGCGGTGCCGCACAAGGATGGCGAAGAACCGCCGCTCGCGCTCGACGCGGCCGGCCTCAACCGCATTCGCGAAGCGTTTGCCGCAACGGCCCGACGCGCAGTCCGGCTGGGCATCGACGCACTCGAGGTGCATGCCGCGCACGGCTACCTGCTGCACCAGTTCCTGTCGCCGCTCGCGAATCAACGTACCGACGAATACGGCGGCTCGCGTGAAAACCGGATGCGCTTTCCGCTGGAGATTTTCGACATCGTGCGCGCGGTGTTCCCCGCCGATAAACCGGTCGGCGTGCGCGTTTCGGCGAGCGACTGGGTAGAGGGCGGCTGGACGCTCGACGACACGCTCGCCTTTGCCGCCGAGCTGAAAAAACGCGGTTGCGACTGGATCGACGCATCGTCGGGCGGTGTCTCACCGCTGCAGAAGATTCCGCTCGAGCCGGGTTATCAGGTGCCGTTTGCACGCGCCATCAAGCACGCGACAGGTCTGCCGACCATCGCCGTGGGTCTGATCACCGAGGCCTCCCATGCGGAGCAGATCATCAGTGAAGGCGCTGCCGACCTCGTCGCGATGGCCCGCGCGATGCTCTACGATCCGCGCTGGCCGTGGCATGCAGCGGCGCAACTGGGCGCCAGCGTCGAGGCGCCGCCGCAATACTGGCGCTCGCAGCCACGCGATCAGAAGGCGTTGTTCGGCGAGATTTCGTTTGGGCAACGCTGAGCAGGCTTATTGACTGTTGAACGAAGCCAGTCCAAGCGTGTAGGATGCCGATTGTGCCGCACATGCGGCACAGGTCGACGCGGCGCCCGCAAGGCGCCGCGTTTGCTATGAGCGTCGCGAAGGCCGGCGCATCGTCGCCGTGACTGGACTTTTCACCTCCCGTTTTTCACAAGGATTCATTCAATGGGTTCACGCAGGATCGCCGTGCGCAGTTCGGGCGTACACGGTAAGGGTGTATTTGCCACCGGAGCGATCGCGACGGGTGAGCGCGTGATCGAGTACAAGGGCGAGCGGATCTCGTGGAAGGAAGCCTTGCGCCGTCATCCGCACAATCCGGCTGAACCGAATCACACGTTCTACTTCGCACTCGATAACGGCGACGTGATCGACGGCAAGGTGGACGGCAATAACGCGCGCTGGATCAACCATTCGTGCGGGCCGAACTGCGAAGCCGAAGAGATCGACGGGCAGGTATTCATTCACGCGCTGCGCGATATCGAGGTCGACGAAGAACTGTTCTACGACTATGGCCTCGTGATCGATTCGCGCCAGACGAAGAAGCTCAAGCGCGAATACGAGTGCCGTTGCGGATCGCGCAAGTGCCGCGGCACGATGCTCGCGCCGCCGGACAAGCCCGGGAAATCGTCGAAGAAAGACGCGTCGAAAAAGGACGCGAAGAAAGGCAAGAAGAAGAAATGAGGCAACGCTGCGCGATGCGCGCAGCCCGTTGCTAGAAATCGATCGGCGCCTGGTGCGCCGATTTCTTTTCGCTGCGCCGTTCGTCGCGGGCACCGGCACCGGTATCGGCCGCGCTACCTGCTGCAACCAGCGGGATCCGCACGATGAAGCGCGCACCGCCCTCCGGCGCGTCCTCGTAATGCACGCTGCCGTGATGCAGCGCCATGATGTCGTGCACGATCGCAAGGCCGAGACCCGCGCCGCTGTCCACGCCGCCATCGCTCTGACCGTCGCCGCGGAAGAACCGTTTGAACAGATCGGCCTGCTGGTTCTTCGGCACACCCGGCCCGTTGTCCTCGACGATGATCTCCGCCGTGGCCACATCTTCGATCAATACCTGCGATACCGTCACCGTGATGCGGCCGCCGTCGAAACGCGACGGCGGTACGTACTTCAGCGCGTTGTCGAGCAGGTTCGCGATCACCTCATGCAGCAGCACCGGGTTGCCGCGGGCAATCAGCGGATGGCCGTTTTCCGGATCGTCGAGACGCTGGAAGCCGAGGTCGACGTGCACGCCGAGCGCGCGCGGCACCCATTCCGCACCGGTTTCGAACGCGAGTGCAGCCATGTCGACGCTCACGAAACGCGCGGCCTGTTCGCCCGGTTCCGCACGCGCCAGCGACAGCAACTGGTTGGACAGCCGCACCGCGCGATCGGCTGCGGCGCGCAGCTCGTGCACGGCGGCCAGCGCCAGTTGCGGGTCGCGCGCGACGGCGGCCTGCTCGGCATGCAGCTTGACCGCGGTAAGCGGCGTACGCAGCTGGTGAGCGGCGTCGGCGATGAACTTGCGCTGGGCGTCGAGGGCGGTTTTCAGGCGCCCGAGCAACGCGTTCAGCGCGCCTGTCAGCGGCCGGATTTCGACTGGCACATAGGTTTCGTCGACAGGCTCGAGCGAGGTGTGGGTTTGCCGGTTCAGCGAATCGGCAAGATCGGTCAACGGGTTGAGCTGCTGGTTCACGACGCGCCACACGATCACCCAGCCGGCCAGCAGCAACAGCAACAGCGGCATCATGATGGCGACGAGGAATTCCGCAGCGATCTGAAAGCGGTGACGGACCGGCTGGCCTACTTCGACGACGATCGGATTGCCGGCCGGCTGATCGACGCGGACCTGAGCGACGCGCACCGTGGTGCCCTCATGTTCGGCCTCGAACACGTACGCGTAATGCATGCGGCGCACGCTGACACCTTGTAGCGGCAGCTTCGGGTCGCCGGCAATTTCAGTTTCGCCGTCGCTGATCCGGTACACGAGCTGTTCGACGGGATCGGAGAACATCGCCTGCGCGAGCGGCGGCACGGTGATCGACGCATCGGGACCGGCGATCTGGATCTGCTTGGAGATGGCGGTAGCGAGATCGGCGAGCGACCGGTCGACGACATGCTGTGTGTATTGCCACGCAAGCCAGTACGCAATCAGGCCGCTCATTAGCGCGAGCAGCGAAAGCGGGGCGGCGAGGCGGCGCAGCAACGAGCGCCGCAAACTGTTTGCGGCTGGGTAGGGCATGGTCGTGGACAAGCTCGACAGCGGATCGTGGGCGAAGGAACCGCGCTGCGTCGGCCTGAGCCGGCGCAGCGCGCAGCAAGCCTGCATCATAGCGTGCATTGCCGGGCGCGCGCCGCTGTCCCCGCCCAGGGCGGGCAGGGAGGAGCCCCGAGGGGCTCCGATATCGCGCCGCGCTTATGCCGCCTGGCGGATTTCCTGCAGCAGGTAGCCGAAGCCGCGCACCGTGACGATTTCGACGCGGCAGCTCTCGAGTTTCTTGCGCACGCGGTGCACATAGACTTCGATCGCGGTATCGCCGAGATCGCCGCCGAAGTGCGTCAGGTGATCCTGCAACTGCGCCTTGCTGACCACGCGGCCGTGGCGCAGCAATAGCATTTCGAGTACGGCGAATTCGCGCGGCGACAGTTCGAGCGGCTTGTCGTCGTTGAAGATGCGGCGGTCGACACCCGACAGGCGCACACCGCCCAGCGACACTTCCGGACGCGGCATATCGCCGTGCGGACCGCTGCGGCGCATCACGGCGCGGATGCGTGCTTCGAGTTCGGCGGGTTCGAACGGCTTCAGCATGTAGTCGTCGGCGCCGGAATTCAGGCCCTGCACACGGTCGTTCAGCTCGTCGCGCGCGGTCAGCACAATGACCGGCGTGTGCCGGTTGCTCTGGCGAAAGCGCGACAGCAGCGTCATTCCGTCGATGCCGGGCAGACCCAGATCGAGGATCACGAGTTCGTGGCGGTTTTGGGTGAGAGCCTGTTCGGCGAAGATGCCGTCGTGGACCATGTCGACCGTGAAGCCGGCTTGTTCGAGGCTGCTTTGGATGCCGCGTGCGATGGGGCGGTCATCTTCGATCAGAAGGAGTCGCATGGATTTCGCTCAAGTACAATGGGTTAGGCATATCAGGTCACGGTTCGCCGCGGTGTCTGCTGCGCGGGAACCGTGCAGCGTTGCCGTACGATACGCCAGGGTGCAACCACGAGAATCATGTCCGATATTACGATCCACGAACTGGAAGCCGCGATCAACTTCTGGCGCGCCCGCTCACCTGCAAGCGGCGACGAACTTGTTCTGTGCAAGGAGGCTAGCGCGCTCTCCAAGCCCTATGCGCTGATGATTGTACAGCGTCAGAACGCGCTGGCGCGGGAACGTTTAGACCCCATCGCCGGCGATGCCTGGGATTCTTACACCCGCCTTAAGAATGGCCTGTAGAACTGAAGGTTTGCACGCCTGCCAACCTCCAAACCCCTTTCATCCTCTGCGCGCGGCCTGTTCCGGCCGCTAATTGCGGGTCTAAATCAACCCGGCGCCAGCCCTGCATCAGTCCCGCGACGCCGTTTTCGCAATCCCGTCAATAAACTGCGCGAGCTTGATATCCCGCTCGGTCAGACCATTCGCCTCGTGCGTCGACAGCGTGATTTCCACCTTGTTATAGACGTTGAACCACTCGGGATGGTGGTCCATCTCCTGTGCCTTGATGGCTACGCGGGTCATGAAGCCGAAGGCCTCGTTGAAATCGGCGAAGCTGAACTGGCGCTGGATCGCGTCGCGGCCCGTCGCGGCGTTCCAGCCGGCAAGGCTCGCGAGTTGGGTCGCGCGTTCTTCGGAAGTCAGTTTGTGGATCATGGTGTCACCTGCCTGTAGATGGATCGGGCGCGCCGGGGGCGGTAGAGCGCCGCTCCGGTTGACTTGGGCGCATGCCCCGAGCCATCCATTCTCACGCTTTTCCGCGCGGTGGGTACTGGGGATGCGGGGATGCGCGCGGCGCTGCAGGCACGGGCCGATTCAGGTAGATTTGCAGGCTTAGAGCGGGCATCGCGCTTAATGAGCGCATATTCGTCAGTTTAAATTCGATCAATGCGATTAGTTCGCATATTAGTCGAGAAATACGCGGAGAGGCTTCATGCTTGAACTGGATCACTTCGATCTCGCGCTGCTGGAGGTGTTGCAGCGCTTCGGCCGGGCTACCCATCAGCAGCTCGGCGAGCAGGTGCCGCTGTCGCCGTCGCAGATCGGCCGCCGGCTCCAGCGGCTCGAAGCGACCGGCATCGTGGATGGTTATCGCGTCGTGCTGCGGCCGGAGAAACTCGGTCTCGGTGTCACGGCCTTCACCAGTCTGAAGCTCGCGCATCACGGCGATTCGATCATCGAGCAGTTTCAGCAGCAGATCGACGCGCTACCGGAAGTGCTCGAATGTCATGCCGTGGTCGGCGACGCCGATTATCTGCTACGCATCGTCGCGCCGGACCTCGGCTCGCTGTCGTCGTTCGTGATGAAGAAATTGATGCGGGTGACGGGTGTCGACAGCGTGCGCTCGAATATCGTGCTGACTACGTTCAAGCGCAACGGGCCGCTGCCGCTTGGTCATCTGGCGGCTGGGGCGGCGCCGACCTGATATCCCCGGCCTGCGGGGCCACGCACGCCTGTGGGTGCGCGGGCCTCGTAACCAGGCTTCATCCGGCAGCTTGCAGCGACCTCCGATTCGATCGTCGGGGCGTTCCAGCTGCCCCGATTCGACCATCGAGCAGTTCTCGCAGAAGAATCACGCAGCCTGCAACGGCTCCGAATCCGCGTTTAGCAAGTCCACATAGGCCACGGCCACGAGATCCGACTCCGGCACGCCGAGCTTCGCGAACATCGCGTGAGCTTCGACTTCGCCGCCTTCTTCGTCATCGTCCTGCGCCAGCAGCACTTCGAGTTCGATGAAATCGCCAAGGCCGTCGACGCGATCGAGATGAATCCGCGTACGCCCCACCACGTACACATGCCTTTCCTTGGTCACGATGCCGCGCGTCGTGAGCGCGGTGGCGAGCAGCGAATGCATCGCTTCCGGGTTCGTCACGGGGCTGCGCGTGTAGTACGAGGCTTTCGGACCATCGCGGTCGTCGCGCTGGTAGAAGATCAGTTCGGCGGGTGTGCCGTCGTCGAACTGGCGCAGTTTCAGGCGCCCACGCGGCACGTCGTAGAAGAAATCCTGCTGGCGAAAGATCAGCGGCGCTTCAGGCGAGAGTTCGGCGGCGCGGGCGAGCAGCTGGTCGAATTGCCGCGCGCGGGCCTTGATTTCGATGTTGCGTGCCATATGAAGCTCCTGGTGAAACGACGGACGATGGATGGCTGAACCGCAGCGCTCGCAACAACCTGGCGACGTATGCGGACCGGAACCGGGAGTAAAAACGGCTGTACGGCGGGGAGGCGCCGTGCACAAACTCCGAATCTAGCAAAAAGCGCGTGACGGTGTTGTTACGCCGGCCTTTATCAGCGTTGCTCATATTGCAAACGATACCGCGGTACCTCGAGCGCCGTCAGTCATGCGGCGTCAGGCCGACCATTGCTGCTCGATCAGCTTTAGCGCCGCGGCGATCGCGGGTTCCTCCTTGCGCGCAGCCAGTGTGACGAACGCGAGTTCGGTCGGCACCGTGATGCCGTCAACGATCGTTAGCGCATGGGCATGCGCCTGGGCCAGCGCGGTGGCATCGCGGGCGAGTGTGAGGCCAACGCCCGATTTGACGAGATCGAGCATCGACGGCTCCTGGTCGACTTCCGCGACCTTGACCGGCGTGACGCCGGCCTCCGCGAACCGGCGCGACAACAACCGGTGATGCGCCGACGCCGGCGGTGTCCAGATCCACGGCAGCGCGGCGAGCGCGCGCCAGTCGCGCGCGCCCTTGACCCGGTCTTTCCACCCCGCGGGAGCGAGCACCCGGTACTGAAAATGCGTCAGCGTCACCGTATGAAAAACGCTGCCGTCGCGTCCTTCGTCTTCGGCGGGTCGACCGATGTAGTAGCCCACGTCGAGTTCGCGCGCCCGCACCTGGTCGAGCACCCAGCCGGACATACCGTGCCGCAGCGCGGTTTCGATGTGCGGCCAGGTTTCGACGAGCTGCTTCAGAAAGCCGCCGAGGCGCAGGAATTCCGGGTCGAGGATCGTGCCGATACGCAGCCGTCCGCGGATTTCATGGCGCAGTGTCGCTGCGGCCCGCTGAACGTCGCCGGCCGCGACCAGTGCGCGTTCGGCGTGCGGCAGCAGCGACTGGCCGTCGCGCGTCAGCGTGAGACCGTGCGATGTACGCGTGAAAAGCGTCACGCCGAGCGTTTCCTGCAGGTTCTTGATCTGCAGGCTCACGGCAGGTTGGGTCAGGTGCAGGTGCACGGCCGCGCGCGTGAGGTTGCCCTCGCGCGCGACGGTCACGAACGCCCGTAGAAGGGTCAAGTCCATAGCGTCGGGTCCATCCGCTGATATTAGCGCGACTTATAACGCAATTGAGCATAACTCATTGGATTTGCTGCGGGCCTGGCGATTACGCTGTGCATCAGTGAATTCGCGAAGCTGCGGCTACGCCCGACACCCACCGAACGAGGAACTCATGAGCGAGACACATCAAAACGACACGCGCGTGCGCGCACTGACCCACATGATCAACGGCCGCGCGGTCGAAGGCACGAGCGACCGTTTCGGCGACGTCTTCAACCCGGCGCTCGGCAAGGTGAGCGCCCGCGTGCCGCTCGCGAGCGTCGCTGAAGTCGACGCCGCAGTGGCCGCCGCGAAAGCCGCGTTTCCGGCATGGAGCGAAACCGCGCCCATCAAGCGCGCGCGCGTGATGTTCAAGTTCAAGGAACTGCTCGACCGGCACCACGACGAGCTGGCCGAGCTGATCACGCGGGAACACGGCAAGGTGTTTTCCGATGCGAAAGGCGAGGTAATGCGCGGCATCGAGATCGTCGAGTTCGCGTGCGGCATTCCGAATCTGCTGAAGACCGATTTCACCGATCAAATCGGCGGTGGCATCGACAACTGGAATCTGCGCCAGCCGCTCGGCGTGGTTGCCGGCATCACGCCGTTCAACTTCCCGATGATGGTGCCGGCGTGGATGTTTCCGGTTGCGATCGCGTGCGGCAATACGTTCGTGCTGAAACCTTCGGAACGTGATCCTTCGGCTGCGGTGCGACTTGCCGAACTGCTGAAGGAAGCCGGTCTGCCCGACGGCGTATTCAACGTCGTGCACGGCGACAAGGTCGCCGTCGATGCGCTGCTCGTGCATCCGGACGTGAGCGCGCTGTCGTTTGTCGGCTCGACGCCGATTGCCGAATACATCTATACGGAAGGCACGAAGCACGGCAAGCGCGTGCAGGCGCTGGGCGGCGCGAAGAATCATCTGGTGGTGATGCCCGATGCCGATCTCGACCAGGCCGTCGACGCGCTGATCGGCGCGGCCTACGGTTCGGCCGGCGAGCGTTGCATGGCGATTTCGGTAGCGGTGGCGGTCGGCCACATTGCAGACGAACTGATCGAACGACTGACGCCGCGCGTGAAGGCGCTGAAGATTCTCAACGGTATGGATGGCGAAGCTGAGATGGGTCCGCTCGTCACAGCGGTGCATCGCGAGAAGGTGAAGGGTTATATCGATGCCGGCGTCGCAGCAGGTGCGAAGCTGGTGGTCGATGGGCGTGGGCATGAAGTGGCCGGTCATGAGCAGGGGTTCTTCCTCGGCGGCACGTTGTTTGACGGCGTGAAGACCGACATGACCATTTATCGCGAAGAGATTTTCGGGCCGGTGCTGTGCATCGTGCGCGTGCCGGACTTCGCTTCCGCAGTCGAGCTAATCAACGCCAACGAATTCGCGAACGGTGTATCGCTCTTCACCTCCGATGGTGGCGTCGCGCGCGCGTTCTCTCGGCAGATCCAGATCGGCATGGTCGGCATCAACGTGCCGATTCCGGTACCGATGGCATGGCATTCGTTCGGCGGCTGGAAGCGTTCGCTGTTTGGCGATCACCATGCGTACGGCGAAGAAGGCGTGCGGTTCTATACGCGCTACAAGAGCATCATGCAGCGCTGGCCCGACAGCATCGCGAAGGGCGCCGAGTTCACGATGCCGGTGGCGAAGTAACACACACGCTGTAACTGTCAGCATGCATGCCGCGGACGGCGGCTCATGAAGGAGACGACGGTGAGCAAGACTGAAGGTGACGCACGTGCGTCCAGTCGAACGCTGGAAGGCGAGTTCGACTACATCGTGATCGGCGCGGGGACGGCGGGCTGTGTGCTCGCCAACCGCCTGACCGAAGACCCGGATGTGTCGGTGCTGCTGCTCGAAGCGGGCGGCAAGGACGATTACCACTGGATCCACGTGCCGGTCGGGTACCTGTACTGCATCGGCAATCCGCGCACCGACTGGCTCTACAAGACGCAACCGGAAGCAGGCCTTAACGGCCGTTCGCTGTCGTATCCACGCGGCCGTGTGCTCGGCGGCAGCTCGTCGATCAACGGCATGATCTACATGCGCGGACAGCGCGAAGACTACGACGAGTGGGCGCGCGTGACCGGCGACTCCGCATGGTCGTGGAACGCGGTGCTGCCGGTCTTCAAGCGTAGCGAGGATCATCACGGCGGCGCGAATGAATGGCACGGCAGCGGTGGTCCGTGGCGGGTCGAGAAGCAACGCCTGCAATGGAAGATTCTCGAGACCTTCGCACAGGCCGCACAGCAAACCGGCATTCCCGCCACCGACGATTTCAACCGCGGCGACAACACTGGCGTCGGCTACTTCGACGTCAACCAGAAGCGCGGCATTCGCTGGAACGCATCGAAGGCCTATCTACGTGCGGCGTCTGCGCGTCCGAACCTGACCATCATCACCGGCGCCGTCACGCAGCGTGTCGTATTCGAAGGCAAGCGCTGCGTCGGCGTCGAGTATCGCGGCAACGGTGTCGACTATCTCGCGAAGGCGCGCTGCGAAGTGGTGCTGAGTTCGGGATCGGTCAACTCGCCGCATCTGCTGGAACTGTCCGGTGTCGGCGACGGTACGCGTCTGCAGGGCCTCGGTATCGACGTCGTGCACGATCTGCGCGGCGTCGGCGAGAACCTGCAGGACCATCTGCAACTGCGCATGGCATTCAAGGTGGACGGTGTGCGCACGCTCAACACGTTGTCCGCGCACTGGTGGGGCAAGCTGCAGATCGGTTTGCAGTACGCGTTGTTCCAGAGCGGCCCGATGTCGATGTCACCGTCGCAACTCGGCGCGTTCGCGAAGTCCGATCCCGACGATCCATCGCTCACGCGCCCCGATCTGCAGTATCACGTGCAGCCGTTGTCGCTCGATCGCTTCGGCGAGCCGCTGCATCGTTTCAATGCGTTCACGGCGTCGGTGTGCCACCTGCGTCCGACGTCGCGCGGCAGCGTACACATCGCATCGCGCGATCCGCATGCGGCACCGGCGATCGCACCGAACTATCTCTCAACAGACTACGACCTTCGCGTTGCCGCCAACGCGTTGCGTCTCACGCGCCGTATCGTGAGTGCGAGCGCACTTGCGCGCTATCAGCCGCAGGAGATCCTGCCCGGTCTCCAGTTCCAGACGGAAGAAGAACTGCGGGCCGCAGCGGGTCAGGTCGGCACGACGATCTTCCATCCGGTTGGCACCTGCCGCATGGGCACCGCCGACGATGCGAGCGCGGTCGTCGACAACCGCTTGCGTGTGCTCGGTGTCGAAGGACTACGCGTCGTCGATGCATCGGTGATGCCGAACATCACCTCGGGCAACACAAATTCGCCGACGTTGATGATCGCCGAGCGTGCGAGTGAAATCATTCGCGCCGACCGCCGCGCACGCATCGCCGCTTCGGCTTCGTCAACCCACCCTGCCTCTTCGCCTGCCATGTCGATTGCATAACATGTGCGTCAGTGCTTTCCCGTAGACGCAAACGCCTGGTTGCACCAAAACGCCGCCAGGCGTCGACGCGTCGCTAAGGGCCACTAAGTGCAAATCCCAATGATTGCGCTGCATCATTGGGGCGACAATGGCCTCCATGCTGCGGGGTGCGGCATGGACTACCGTCCGCATTGACGCACCACGTCATGAACGACACAAGAGGTGTCGTTATCTTCATGTCGCGGGGGCGTCGCGCGGAAGATCGTCGCGCTTCGCCTTACTTCGCATGGAAGGGAACATGATTCTCGGCGATACGATTCTCGAGACGCGGGGACTGACACGGGAGTTCAAAGGCTTCATCGCCGTCAACGGGGTGAACCTGCGCGTGCGCCGAGGCTCCATCCATGCGCTGATCGGCCCGAACGGCGCCGGCAAGACCACCTGCTTCAATCTACTCACGAAGTTTCTCGTGCCCACTGCCGGGCAGATCGTGTTCAACGGTGTCGACATCACGGGCGAACGGCCGGCGCAGATCGCGCGGCGCGGCATCATCCGCTCGTTTCAGATCTCCGCGGTGTTTCCACATCTGACGGTGTTGCAGAACGTTCGCGTCGGTTTGCAGCGTTCGCTCGGCACCGCATTTCACTTCTGGAAAAGCGAACGCACGCTGCGCGAACTCGACGATCGCGCGATGGATCTGCTCACGCAGGTTGGGCTCACCGATTTCGCCGATGTGCCGACTGTCGAGCTTTCATACGGCCGCAAGCGCGCACTCGAAATTGCCACGACGCTCGCGATGGAACCCGAACTGATGCTGCTCGACGAACCGACACAAGGCATGGGACACGAAGACGTGGACCGCGTGACTGCGCTGATCAAAAAAGTATCGAGCGGTCGCACCATCCTCATGGTCGAGCACAACATGAACGTGATTGCCGGCATCTCCGACACGATCACGGTCTTGCAACGGGGCGAAGTGCTCGCCGAAGGCAGCTACGCCGAAGTCTCGAAGAACGCGCTCGTGATGCAGGCCTATATGGGCAGTGCCGAGGCAGCGCTGGCAGGAGCCCACGCATGAACACAGTGACCGAACGCGAGAACATCGAGGTCAGCGACGCGGCAAGCAGCGCGGAGCCCGCACTGGAAATTGCCGGACTACAGGCGTGGTACGGCGAATCCCACATATTGCACGGCGTCGATCTGACTGTGCACCGCGGCGAGGTCGTTACGCTGCTCGGCCGCAATGGTGCAGGGCGCACCACGACGTTGCGCGCGATCATGGGGCTGACCGGTCGGCGTACCGGTTCGATTCGCATCGGGGGGCGCGAGACGATCGCGCTGGCAACGCATCGCATCGCGCATTGCGGGATCGGTTATTGCCCCGAAGAGCGCGGCATTTTCTCGAGCCTGTCGTGCGAAGAGAACCTGCTGTTGCCGCCGCTGGTCGGTGCGACTACGAACGCGATGTCGCTCGACGAAATCTACGCGATGTTTCCGAATCTCGCGGAGCGCCGCATGAGCCAGGGCACGCGCCTCTCCGGTGGCGAGCAACAGATGCTTGCGGTCGCGCGCATTCTGCGCACCGGTGCGAACCTGCTGCTGCTCGATGAAATTTCGGAAGGACTTGCACCGGTCATCGTGCAGACGCTTGCACGCATGATCATGACGCTGAAGGCGCGCGGCTACACGATCGTGATGGTCGAACAGAACTTCCGCTTTGCCGCGCCGCTCGCCGATCGCTTCTATGTGATGGAGCATGGACGTATCGTCGAACACTTCGGGGCTGGGGAACTCGAATGCAAGATGCCGGTGCTGCACGACCTGCTCGGGGTTTGAAACCAGATCTAACAACAACGCATGAAACGAAGGAGACACGCATGAAAAGGACCACACTCGCGCGACTATCGTCATTCTGTTTTGCGCTCGCCACAGGCGCTGCGCTGACGATCGGCACGGCGCGGGCAGCCGACGATGCGGTAAAGATCGGTTTCATCACCGACCTGTCGGGGCTCTACGCCGACATCGACGGTCAAGGCGGACTCGAGTCGATCCGCATGGCAATCGCGGATTTCGGCGGCAAGGTTAACGGCAAGCCGATCCAGCTCGTCTACGCGGATCACCAGAACAAGGCTGACATTGCAGCATCGCGCGCGCGCGAATGGTTCGACCGCGACGGCGTCGATCTGCTGATCGGCGGCACGAATTCGGCGACCGGCCTCGCGATGAACCAGGTCGCGGGCGAGAAGCACAAGGTGTACATCAACGTCGGCGCGGGCGCCGATACGATGACGAACGAACAGTGCACGCCGTACACGATTCACTATGCGTACGACACGGTCGCGCTCGCCAAGGGCACCGGCTCCGCAGTGACGAAGCAGGGCGGCAAGACGTGGTACTTCCTGACCGCCGACTACGCGTTCGGCAAGGCGCTGGAAAAAGCGACCTCGGATGTCGTGAAAGCGAACGGCGGCCAGGTACTCGGCGCGGTGCGGGCGCCGCTGTCGGCGTCGGACTTCTCGTCGTTCCTGTTGCAGGCGCAGGCGTCGAAGGCGCAGATTCTCGGCCTCGCGAACGCCGGCGGCGACACGGTTAACTCGATCAAGGCGGCGAAGGAGTTCGGCATCACGAAGACGATGAAGCTGGCTGCACTGCTGGTGTTTATCGATGACATCCACAGTCTCGGGCTCGAAACCACTCAGGGCCTCGTGCTGACCGACAGCTGGTACTGGAACAAGGACGAGACGACACGCAAGTGGGCACAGCGCTACTTCGACAAGATGAAGAAGATGCCGTCGAGCCTGCAGGCCGCCGACTACTCAGCGGCGACGAATTACCTGAAGGCGGTGCAAGCGGTCGGCTCGACCGATTCCGACAAGGTGATGGCGCAACTCAAGAAGCAGAAGATCGACGACTTTTACGCGAAGGGCTACATCCGTCAGGACGGCAGCATGATCCATGACATGTACCTGATGCAGGTGAAGACGCCGGCCGAATCGAAAGAGCCGTGGGACTACTACAAGATCACCGCGACGATTCCTGGCGAACAGGCCTTTACGACGAAGCAGGAAACGCGCTGCGCGTTGTGGAAGTAGGCGAGGACTGAGGTCGCCCGCCAGATGTGACGCGCCGCCGGCGGGCGGCTGGCCGTAATTGGTTTCACCTTGACGACGGAATACGCGTTCAATGGATATCTTTGGCATTCCGCTGCCGGCGATGCTGAGCCAGTTGCTGCTCGGGCTCGTAAACGGCTCGTTCTATGCAATTCTGAGCCTGGGTCTCGCGGTGATCTTCGGCCTGCTCAACGTGATCAACTTCGCCCACGGCGCGTTGTTCATGCTGGGCGCCATGCTCGCATGGATGGGGCTGTCGTATTTCAATCTGCCGTACTGGGTCATGCTGGTGCTGGCGCCGCTGATCGTCGGTGTACTCGGCATGGCCATCGAACGCTCGATGCTGCGCTGGTTGTACAAGCTCGATCATCTGTATGGGCTGTTGCTGACCTTCGGTATCACGCTGGTTGTCGAAGGAGTGTTCCGCTCGATCTACGGGTCTTCGGGGCAGCCGTACGATGTTCCTGAGGCGCTCTCGGGCGCGACCAACCTCGGCTTCATGTTCCTGCCGAACTATCGTGCGTGGGTCGTGGTGGCGTCGCTGGTGGTCTGCTTCGCGACCTGGTTCGTGATCGAGCGCACGCGTCTTGGCGCGTATCTGCGCGCGGGCACCGAGAATCCCAAACTCGTCGAAGCGTTCGGCATCAATGTGCCGCGCATGGTGACGCTCACCTATGGCTTCGGTGTCGCGCTCGCGGCGTTTGCCGGTGTGCTCGCCGCACCGGTCATCCAGGTCTCGCCGCTCATGGGCCAACCGATGATCATCACTGTCTTCGCCGTCGTCGTGATCGGCGGGATGGGCTCAATCATGGGATCGATCGTCACGGGGTTGATGCTCGGTGTGATCGAAGGGCTCACGCGCGTGTTCTATCCGGAAGCCTCGGCGACCGTGGTGTTCGTCATCATGGCGCTCGTGCTGCTGATCCGGCCGGCTGGGCTCTTCGGCAAGGAAAAGTGATGCAGAAGAAAGCGCTCTATGGTCTGTTGCTGCTCGTGCTCCTCGTCGTGCCGTTTGTCGGCGTATATCCGCTGTTCGTGATGAAGGTGCTGTGCTTCGCGCTGTTCGCAGCGGCGTTCAACCTGCTGATCGGTTACACCGGTCTGCTGTCGTTCGGTCACGCGATGTTTCTGGCCACGGCCGGCTATACGACCGGCTACGCGATCCAGACGCTCGGACTCACGCCGGAACTCGGTGTGCTCGCGGGCGTCGTCGCAGCGACGCTGCTAGGGCTTGTGGTCGGGCTCTTTGCGATCCGTCGGCAGGGTATTTACTTCGCGATGGTGACGCTCGCGCTCGCGCAGATGGTGTACTTCGTGTATCTGCAGGCGCCGTTCACGCATGGCGAAGACGGACTGCAAGGCGTGCCGCGCGGCAAGCTGTTCGGTCTGCTCGATCTCGGTTCGGACCTGACGCTCTACTACGTGGTACTCGCGGCGATGGTGCTCGTGTTCCTGCTGATCGTACGCATCGTGCATTCGCCGTTCGGCCAGGTGCTGACCGCGATCAAGGAGAACGAACCGCGTGCGATATCGCTGGGTTACGACACCGACCGCTTCAAGCTGCTCGCCTTTATTCTCTCCGCGGGTATCGCGGGGCTTGCCGGCTCGCTGAAGGTGCTGGTGCTCGGCTTCGAAACCCTGGGCGATGCGTACTGGACGATGTCGGGGCTTGTCATCCTGATGACGCTGGTCGGAGGCATGGGCACGCTGTTTGGGCCGCTGCTCGGCGCGGCGCTGATCGTCGCACTCGAAGACCGTCTCGGCGACATCGGCACGGCGCTCGCATCGTGGACCGGGGTCGACTGGTTTCGCTCGCTCGGTGAATCGGCGACCATCGTGACCGGGCTGATTTTTATCGCCTGCGTGCTGGCATTCCGGCGTGGCATTGTCGGTGAAATTGTCGCGCGTGTGAGACCCTTGCGCGCATGAAACACGCGATTGAAAAAATGCTTCGGTCTCCAAGATAAATCGCAAAGTTAATCGCACGAAGCTGCGTGTGAACGGCGCAAATAATCGCGCTATTTATGCGTACTGAGACGCCCCAAATCAGTGCCGCAGTGCACCACTAGGGTAAATGCTAGTTGCCCGTCCAGGGGCCGCCGTTTAATCTTCACGCAGTTCTGATGCACCGCGAAAATTTGCAGGTGGAGAACGAGGAGACATGAGGCACTCAGTGCCCACACGAAAGCGCTGTTGGATGATTCCAACAGCGCTTTTTATTTTGTGCGTTCGCTAATTTTTATTCGCTCGCACACCCGCATTTTCGTTATCGCGCGCGTTTGTCCCCATGCCGGTGCGCACGGCATTTTCCATTTGTCTGATGCTTGCAAAACGCTTGCCGCGCGCAGTTAGCGTCCGTTAAACTCGCCATTCACCGACCGGTTGGTCGGTATTTGAAATCGCCAGATCTAAATCGAACAAACACGGCGACGCAGCGAACAACGGGTGTGAGGAGCGCAATGAAGCGAGCTTGGCATTGGACCAGTGCGGCATCGATCGTGACGGCGAGAGTCGGGGTAGCGAGCAACCCCGCATTGCGCACGGCACTCGAGCGCACTAAGCATCTGCTCGCGTCACACGGCATCTTCAATATGAGCGCGAGCGATCACACTGATCTCGATCAGCGGGCGCACGTGATGGTGCAGATTGTCGGCAGCAAGTCGCAACTTGCTGTCGACTGAACGGAGAACTGGCGAACTGGACCGGACACTCAAAAGGCACGTGCAATCGACGTGCCTTTTTTGTTGCGCGTGTTGTGCATGTTGCGTATGTGCTGAGCAGGGAAAACCATGCTTGGCATGCCCGGACCCGATCACTAGATTCAAGAGCCCGGCTCGCGGCCGGATCACACGGTAGGTAGACAAGGCGTTTGGAGACGGACCATGAAAACGACAAGACAACAGTGGGTGCGCGCCGGCATTGCCGCGGCGCTGGTGTGCGGGGCAGGTGTGGCGAACGCGCAGGTGAAGATCGGCGTGACGCTGTCGACGACGGGACCGGCAGCATCGCTCGGCATTCCGGAGAAGAACACGATCGCGTTGTTGCCGAAGGAAATCGGCGGCAAGAGCGTCGAGTACATCGTGCTCGACGATGCATCCGATACGAGCCACGCGGTGCAGAACACGCACAAGCTGATCGACGAGGATCACGTCGACGCGATCGTCGGCTCGACGGTCACGCCGAACGCGCTCGCGATGCTCGACGTGGCGTCGCAGGGCAAGACGCCGGTGATCTCGCTGGCGGCGTCGGCGGCGATCATCTCGCCGATGGATGCGAAGCGCGCATGGGCCTTCAAGCCGCCGCAGAACGACAGCCTGATGGCCGACGCAATCGCCGACTACATGGAGCGGCACGGCGTGAAGACGGTCGGCTTCATCGGCTTTGCGGATGCGTACGGCGACAGCTGGTACAACGTGTTCAGTACGGCCGCGAATGCCCATCACCTGAAACTGGTGTCGAACGAACGCTTTAACCGCACCGATGCGTCGGTGACCGGGCAGGTGTTGAAGATCATGGGCACCAATCCGGATGCGATCCTGATCGCCGGTTCGGGTACGCCGGCGGCGCTGCCCGCGAAGACGCTGAAGGAGCGCGGCTACAAGGGCAAGGTCTATCAGACCCACGGCGTCGCGAATAACGACTTCCTGCGCGTGTGCGGCAAGGATTGCGAAGGCGAACTGCTGCCAGCCGGCCCGATTCTGGTTGCCGATCAACTACCCGATTCGAACCCGGTGAAGAAGTCGTCGCTCGCGTACAAGGCAGCGTATGAAGCGGCCTATGGAACGGGCTCAGTGGCGACGTTCGGCGGTCATGCATGGGATGCAGGCCAGATGCTGCAGCGGGCGATTCCAGAGGCGCTAAAGAAGGCCCAGCCGGGTACGCCTGAGTTCCGCGAGGCGCTGCGCAGCGCGCTCGAAAACATCAAGGAACTGCCGGTTTCGCACGGCATCATGAACACCACACCGACCGACCATAACGGCCTCGACAAACGCGCCCGCGTGATCGTCGAAGTCGTCGACGGCAAGTGGAAGCTGCAGAACGACTAAAGCGGTACGCGCCTCTCGCGCATGGGCGGCGCTGACGCCGCCCGTTTTTCTGATCGACGACAATGGCACCCGCCCACCGCATTGCGGTGCGGTGGGTGAGTCACGCGTGCGCCGCTGTTAGCGCGTCGCTGCGGCGTGGGTCCGCGGTGGCCGGTTTCGAGGTTCAGGCAACACACGAAGAGGAAGTATGGATCTATCAATTGCGGCGATCCTCGCGCAAGACGGGATCACCACCGGTGCGATCTATGCGCTGCTCGCGCTGGCACTGGTGCTCGTGTTCTCGGTCACGCGTGTGATCTTTATCCCGCAGGGCGAATTCGTTTCGTATGGCGCGTTGACGCTTGCCGCGCTGCAGACGCAGAAATTTCCAGCGACCTGCTGGCTGCTGATCGCGATGGGTGTCGCGTGTTTCGTCGTCGAGACGGCAGGGCTCGCGCGGCATGCGGAGCGCCGCAGGAACGCAGCACGCACGCTCGCTGTGCTGGCCGGCAAGTATCTGCTGTTTCCGGTGGCGGTCTATGCGGTGACGCGCGGCGCTTTCATGCATCCGCTGCCGATGATCGTGCAGATCGCGCTGACGCTGCTGATCGTGATTCCGATGGGACCATTCCTGTACCGGCTCGCCTATGAGCCGATCGCCGAAGCGACCACCTTGCTGCTGCTGATCGTCGCGGTGGCGGTGCACTTTGCGCTGGTCGGTCTCGGGCTCGTGATGTTCGGCGCGGAAGGTTCGCGGACCAATGCGTTTTCCGATGCGACGTTCAACCTCGGCAGTCTGTCGATCTCGGGGCAAAGCCTGTGGGTGGTCGGCACTGCCGTCGTGCTGATCGTGGCGCTGTATCTGTATTTCGACCGCACGATCTCCGGCAAGGCACTGCGCGCAACGTCGGTGAACCGGCTCGGCGCGCGGCTCGTCGGTATCGGTACGACCCAGGCCGGACGGCTCGCCTTTACGCTCGCCGCAGGGCTCGGCGTACTGTGCGGCATCCTCGTCGCGCCGCTCACGACGATCTACTACGACTCCGGCTTCCTGATCGGGTTGAAGGGCTTTGTCGGGGCGATCATCGGCGGCCTGGTCAGCTATCCGCTTGCGGCAGCCGGCTCGGTGCTGGTCGGTGTGCTCGAATCCTATTCGTCGTTCTGGGCGAGTGCCTACAAGGAAGTGATCGTGTTCACGTTGATCATCCCGGTGCTGCTGTGGCGCAGTCTTGCGAGCCCGCACGCCGAAGAGGACGAGGACTGACACGATGAAATCTCTCCTCAGAAACGGGCTGTTCTGGGTGTTCCTCGTGGTGATGTTCGCGTTGCCGGTGCTGCCGGGCGCGGTTCGTGTGCCCGAGTACTGGGTGACGCTGCTCAACTACATCGGGCTGTATTCGATTGTCGCGATCGGGCTCGTGCTGCTCACTGGCATTGGTGGGATGACGAGCTTTGGGCAGGCTGCGTTCGTTGGCGTTGGTGCGTATGCGACTGCGTATCTAACGACGCAGTTCGGCGTATCGCCGTGGCTCGCGTTGATCGTCGGTGTGTTGCTCACGGCGTTGATCGCGCTGCTGCTTGGCCTGGTGACGATGCGCCTGTCCGGCCACTTTCTGCCGCTCGGGACGATCGCGTGGGGGCTCGCGCTGTTCTACCTGTTTGGCAATCTCGAGATGCTTGGCAAGTACGACGGCATCAACGGCATCCCGGTGCTCAACGTGTTCGGCATCGCGCTCGAATCGGGACGCCACATCTACTACCTGATCTGGATCGTTGTGCTGGTTGCTGTGGTGTCTGTTCAGAACCTGCTTAATAGTCGACCGGGACGGGCGATTCGTGCGCTGCGTGGCGGCGGTCTGATGGCCGAGGCGATGGGTGTGAATACGGCATGGATGCGCGTGGTGATTTTCGTCTACGCCGCTGTGCTGGCGTCGATCTCGGGCTTCCTTTACGCGCATTTGCAGCGCTCGGTGAATCCGACGCCGTTCGGCCTGAATCACGGGATCGAGTTCCTGTTCATGGCGGTAGTGGGCGGAGTCGCGCATGTGTGGGGCGCAGTACTGGGCGCAGCCATCCTCACGATCCTGCAGGACTATCTGCAAACCTTGCTGCCGAAGCTGCTCGGTGAGAACGGCAACTTCGAGGTGATCGTCTTCGGCATTCTGATGGTGCTGCTGCTTCAGTATGCGCGTCAGGGTGTGTGGCCTTTCGTTGCGCGACTGTTCCCGCGCGGTCCTCGGGCACACGTGCCGGAGCATGCCGAAGCATTGCCGCAGCGCAGCAAGCCTACCGCCGGCGAACCGCTGTTGAGCGTCGACAAGGCGCGCAAGCAGTTCGGCGGTCTGGTTGCCGTCAACGACGTCAGCTTCGAGGTGCAGGCTGGACAGATCATCGGGTTGATCGGACCGAACGGTGCCGGCAAGTCGACGACCTTCAATCTCGTGACCGGCGTGCTACAGGCGACCAGCGGTGAAATCAGGTTCCGCGGCGAGCGGATCGATTCGCTGAATTCACGTGAAATCGTCAAACGCGGAATCGGTCGGACCTTCCAGCACGTCAAGTTGCTGCCGGGTATGACGGTGCTCGAGAACGTCGCGATCGGTGCGCATCTGCGTGGACATGCCGGCGTGTGGCGCAGCGTCGCCCGGTTGAACCAGGCGGAAGAGGGTCGACTGATGGCGGAGGCGGCGCGGCAGATTCGCCGGGTCGGGCTGGAACAGCACATGTTTGAGGAGGCCGGCGGTCTCGCGCTCGGACAGCAACGGATTCTCGAAATTGCGCGTGCGCTGTGTTGCGATCCGACGCTGCTGCTGCTCGACGAGCCCGCGGCGGGGCTGCGCTACCAGGAAAAGCAGCAGCTCGCGACGCTGCTGCGCAAGTTGAAGGAAGAGGGTATGAGCGTGCTGCTGGTCGAGCACGATATGGATTTCGTGATGAATCTGACCGATCGCCTCGTGGTCATGGAATTCGGAACACGTATAGCCGAAGGGTTGCCGCAAGACGTGCAGAAAGATCCGGCGGTGCTGGAAGCCTATCTCGGCGGGGTGGAATGATGACGACACAAGCAAACAGTACCGCGGAGCCGATCCTTAAAGTGAGCAGCCTCGCGGTTCGCTACGGCAAGGTCGAGGCGCTGCACGGCGCGGCGATCGAAGTTCGCGCGGGACAGATCGTGTCGGTGATCGGACCGAACGGGGCGGGCAAGTCCACGCTGCTGAATGCGATCATGGGCGCGTTGCCCGTGATCGGCCACGCGAAAGGGGCGATCGTCTATCGCGGTGAAGACGTCAGCGCGATCCCGGTCGAGAAACGTGTCGCGCGCGGCATGTGTCTGGTACCGGAGAAGCGCGAGCTGTTCGCGACGATGACCGTCGAAGACAACCTGGTGCTCGGTGCCTATCGGCGCAAGCGGGCCGGCGAGCGAAATTATCTTGATCAGCTGGAGCCAGTTTTCGCCCTGTTTCCGCGGCTGAAGGAACGGCGCAAGCAGGCAGCGGGCACGCTGTCGGGCGGCGAACGGCAGATGCTCGCAGTCGGGCGCGCGCTGATGGGGAAGCCGGACTTGCTGATGCTCGACGAACCGAGCCTCGGGTTGGCGCCGCTTATCGTGAAGGAAATCTTCCACATCATCAGCGCACTGCGGACGAGCAATGTCGCGACACTGCTGATCGAACAAAACGCGCGAGCCGCGCTGCAGATTTCCGACTACGGCTACGTTCTCGAAACCGGAGAGCTGGCGCTGAAAGGGCCGGCGAGCGAGCTTGCGCAGAATCCCCGGGTTATCGAAACCTATCTGGGTTTGGTGAAGAAAGTCGCGTAACGCATTCGGTTGCGACTGCCGATCGGCAAATCAGGCGCCGTGTTTCACGTGAAACACGGCGCTTTTTTATCGCTAGCCGCTCGGACGAAATTCGGGCCAATAGCGAACCCGCTATAATTCGCGCATACATTTTCCTGAGAAAGGCTTACGCAGGGTTTCTTGCGTGAGATCCGCGATGCTTTATCCCACAGAATTTGACGTAATCGTCGTCGGCGGTGGCCATGCTGGCACGGAGGCCGCTTTGGCCTCTGCGCGCATGGGCAACACGACGCTCCTGCTCACGCACAACATCGAAACGCTCGGTCAGATGAGCTGCAACCCGTCGATTGGCGGGATCGGTAAAGGTCATCTGGTCAAGGAAGTCGATGCGTTGGGCGGCGCGATGGCGGCGGCAACGGACGAGGGTGGCATCCAGTTTCGCATCCTCAATTCATCGAAAGGGCCGGCCGTCCGTGCAACGCGGGCGCAGGCGGACCGTCTGCTTTATAAGCAGGCGATCCGGCATCGTCTCGAGAATCAGCCGAATCTCTGGCTGTTCCAGCAGGCCGTCGAGGATTTGATGGTTGAAGGCGACCGGGTAGTCGGCGCGGTGACCCAGGTGGGAGTTCGCTTCCGGTCACGTGCAGTCGTGCTCACGGCGGGGACTTTTCTCGATGGAAAGATTCATGTCGGCTTGAACAACTACACCGGCGGTCGGGCGGGTGATCCGGCGGCGGTTTCTTTGTCCGCGCGGCTCAAAGAATTGAAGCTGCCGCAGGGACGGCTGAAAACCGGTACTCCGCCGCGTATCGACGGTCGCACGATCGACTTCTCGAAGCTCGAAGAACAACCCGGCGATCTCGATCCGGTGCCAGTGTTTTCCTTTCTCGGCAACGCGGCTCAACATCCGCGGCAGGTGCCGTGCTGGGTGACGCATACCAACGCGCGGACACACGACATCATCCGCAGTGGTCTCGACCGGTCGCCTATGTATACAGGCGTGATCGAAGGAGTGGGGCCGCGGTACTGCCCGTCGATCGAGGACAAGATCCACCGCTTTGCATCGAAAGAGTCGCACCAGATCTTCCTCGAGCCGGAAGGACTGACCACCAACGAGTTCTACCCGAACGGTATTTCGACGAGCTTGCCTTTCGATATCCAGCTCGAGCTTGTCCGCTCGATGAACGGACTTGAGCACGCGCACATCCTGCGACCGGGCTATGCGATCGAGTACGACTACTTCGATCCGCGTGGATTGAAGGCATCGCTGGAGACCAAGGTGATCAACGGCCTGTTCTTCGCGGGTCAGATCAACGGTACGACCGGTTACGAGGAAGCCGCCGCTCAAGGTTTGCTGGCTGGTATCAACGCAGGTTTGCAGGTGCAAGGCAAGGATGCGTGGTGCCCGCGCCGCGATCAGGCGTATCTCGGTGTGCTCGTCGACGATCTGGTCACGCGCGGCGTGTCTGAGCCGTATCGGATGTTCACGAGCCGGGCGGAGTATCGCTTGAGCCTGCGCGAAGACAACGCTGACATGCGCTTGACGGAAGCGGGCCGCGAACTTGGTGTGGTCGACGACGCCCGTTGGGACGCATTCAGCCGCAAGCGTGACGCTGTTTCACGTGAAACAGAGCGGCTGCGTGCAACGTGGGTCAATCCGAAGACGTTGCCTACCGAGGAAGCGACCGCGTTGCTCGGCAAGGCAATCGATCACGAATACAGTCTGGCCGACCTGCTGCGTCGTCCGGGTGTGAGCTACGACGGCATCTGCGGCCTGCGCGACGGCACATGTGGCCCCGCTGAGCCGCTCGCCACCGATGAAGTTCTGCTCGCCCAGATCAAGGAGCAGATCGAGATCGCGATCAAATATCAGGGTTACATCGAGCGACAAGCCGACGAAATCGAACGCAATGAAGCGCACGAAAACACACGGTTGCCAGAGAGTCTCGATTACGCGGAGGTGCGCGGTCTTTCGTTCGAAGCGCGCCAGAAGCTGACGCAGTTCCGACCGGAGACGATTGGCCAGGCGTCGCGTATTTCAGGCATCACACCCGCAGCCATTTCATTGCTGATGGTCCATCTGAAGCGCGGCTTGGGGCGACGTGTGGCAAAACCCGCGAGCAGCGCAAGCAACGGCGACAGCGGCGGCACACCGGTGACCCAATGACGGCACAGCAACACCGAGGCGCCGGCCGCTCCGATGCCGGTCGCGAAGCATGGGCCGTTCTGCTGAAAAAGGGCGCCGACGAACTGGGCGTCCAGCTCAGCGACGCGCAACTGGGCAAGCTGCTCGACTACGTCGCGCTGCTGATCAAGTGGAACGCCGTCTACAACCTGACGGCGATCCGCGATCCGCGCCAGATGGTCATCCAGCACATCCTCGATTCCCTTTCGATCGTTCCGCATCTGGCAGGACGCGGTCCGTCGTCGGCACTCGACGTCGGCTCGGGCGGCGGTCTACCAGGCATCGTCCTCGCCATCGCATTTCCAGACTGGACCGTCACGCTGAACGACATTGTTCAGAAGAAAACGGCTTTCCAGGCGCAAGCCAAGGCCGAACTTGGGCTAGCGAATCTGTCCGTGGTGACGGGACGAGTCGAAACACTGCGCCCCGGCGTTGAAGTACCCAGCCAATTCGATGTGATCGTCTCGCGCGCATTCGCAGACCTCGCGGATTTCGTTACACTGGCCCGTCATCTCGTTGCGCCGAACGGCGCGATCTGGGCGATGAAGGGTGTACGCCCCGATGGCGAGATCGAAAGATTGCCGGCCGGCGCCCGCGCGCAGCAGATTATCCGGCTCAATGTGCCGTCGCTCGATGCAGAACGGCATCTGATCGAAGTCATCGTGGACGCGGACAGTCAGCCTCGCGAAGCGTGACAGAACAGCACCGCATTATTCCAATCATCCAGGGTCGAAAAGGGACACACCAACGATGGCAAAAATCTTCTGCGTTGCGAACCAGAAGGGCGGCGTCGGCAAGACGACGACAGCAGTCAACCTCGCCGCGAGCCTCGCATCGCAGGGACAACGTGTTCTGCTCATCGACCTGGACCCGCAGGGCAACGCGACGATGGGCAGCGGCGTCGATAAGTCGGCGTGCGAGAGCACGGTGTACGAAGTGCTCGTCGACGGTGTTCGGATCGCGGATGCACGTGTGCGGCCCGAAGCGATCCTGTACGACGTGTTGCCGGCCAACCGCGAACTGGCCGGCGCCGAAGTCGAACTGGTCAGTGTGCAGAACCGCGAGCGCCAGCTTAAAAACGCGCTCGAGCATGTCACCGGTGACTACGATTTCGTACTGATCGATTGCCCGCCGGCACTTTCCTTGCTGACGTTGAACGGCCTGTGCGCCGCACACGGCGTGGTGATTCCGATGCAGTGCGAATATTTCGCGCTCGAGGGCCTGTCCGATCTCGTGAATACGATCAAGCAGGTGCACGCGAACCTGAACCGCGACCTGAAAGTGATCGGCTTGCTGCGCGTGATGTTCGATCCGCGCATCACGCTGCAGCAGCAGGTATCGGATCAGTTGAAGGAGCATTTCGGCGACAAGGTGTTCGACGTCGTGATTCCGCGCAACGTACGGCTGGCAGAGGCGCCCAGCTACGGTTTGCCGGGCGTGGTGTTCGACCGCGCGTCGCGTGGCGCGCAGGCCTACGTGCAGTTCGGCGCGGAAATGATTGAACGGGTCCGCGCGCTTTGACGCGCGGCGATGCATCCCAAGCGGATCGAGGAAGCACGATGAACGCAGTAGCAAGAAAGAAGGGGCTGGGCCGCGGGCTGGAAGCGTTGCTGGGCGGTAGCGCGGATATCACTGAAGCGGTGAAGATCGATAGCGCGCCGCATGTGCTGCCGCTCGGTAAATTGCAGGCTGGCAAGTATCAGCCGCGTACGCGGATGGACGAGGGTGCGTTGCAGGAACTGGCCGCGAGCATTCGCGCGCAGGGTTTGATGCAGCCGATCCTCGTGCGGCCCGTGAACGAAGAGATGTACGAGATCATCGCTGGCGAGCGGCGCTTCCGCGCGGCCCGGCTGGCGGGTCTCTCCGAGGTGCCGGTGCTGGTCAGGGACGTGCCTGACCATACCGCCGCCGCGATGGCGCTGATCGAGAACATCCAGCGCGAAGACCTGAATCCGCTTGAAGAAGCGCAGGGCATCCAGCGGCTGCTCGATGAATTCAACTTCACGCACGAGCAGGCGGCCGAATCGGTAGGGCGCTCGCGCAGTGCCGTGTCGAACCTGCTGCGCCTGCTGAATCTCGCGGCGCCGGTGCAGACGATGTTGCTCGCCGGCGATCTCGACATGGGCCACGCACGCGCGCTGCTCGCCGTCGACGCAGCCACGCAAATCACACTCGCGAACCAGGTGGTCAACAAGCGGATGTCGGTGCGCGAGACCGAGAAGCTCGTGACGGCGACGACGAAGGCGGCCCCGGCGGTCAAGGCACGCGTGGCCAACGACGGTGGGCGCGATACACGCAGACTCGAAGAGGAGCTGTCGGATCTGCTCGCGTCGACCGTGAAAATCAAGCTCGGCCGGCGCGGCCGCGGCCATGTCACCATCGATTTCGGCGATCTCGACGCGCTCGAAGGGATTCTCGTTCGACTGCGCGGCAACGCTGCCGCGTGATGACCGTACGCCGTGCAGGATAACGCCAGCGCCGACAGGGCGCCTCAGCCTGTCCTGCGTAGGCTGCTAGGGCTCGCGACGAAGGAGCCGGTACTGTCGGTACTCGTCGTCGCGCTGATCGCCCTGCAGCTGTTTCATCCGAAGCCATGGACTGCGCTGCCGGCGCTGATCGACTGGCAGACCGTGCTGACGCTGGCGGGGTTGCTGATCCTGACGAAGGCTGTCGAATGGTCGGGATTCCTGATGTGGCTCGCGCATCGGGTCGTCCATCACATCCACTCGGAACGTGGTCTTGCGTGCCTGCTGATCGGCCTCGCGGCCGCGCTGTCGACATTGCTCACCAACGACGTCGCGCTTTTCGTCGTCATCCCGCTGACACTGTCGCTGCATCAACTGACGCCGCTGCCGCTCAGGCGCCTCGTGATCTTCATTGCGCTGGCCGTGAATGCCGGTTCGGTCCTGACGCCGCTGGGTAATCCGCAGAATCTGTTTCTCTGGCAAACGAGCGGCGTGTCGTTTGGCGCTTTCGTCTGGGCGCTCGCGCCGCTGTGCGCGGTGCTGATGGCGCTGCTCTATCTGCTCGCGGTGTTCGCGTTTCGCGCAGTACCGCTCGATCTGTCGAAGGACATCGACGCGCATCCCGTCGACCGCAGTCTGCTCGGCGTGGCCGTGCTGCTGTTTGCCGCGTTCGTCGTGCTGGCCGATGCGCGCCACGCGGGAATCGGCCTCGCAGGCGTCGCGATCGGTTTCCTCGCGTGGCGCCCGAAGATCGTGTTGAAGATCGACTGGCTGTTGCTGCTGATCGTCGTGTTCATGTTCGTCGTGCTGCGCAGCGTCGCAGCGCTGCCGGCCGTGCATGAAACGGTCAGCCACCTCGGACTCACGACGCCGCTGCGCGCTTATGCCGCCAGCGCCATTTTGTCGCAGGGCATCAGCAACGTGCCGGCCGCGATCATGCTGGCCGAATTCACCCGCGACTGGCGTGCGCTTGCGTTCGGCGTCAGCGTCGGCGGCTTTGGCCTGGCGATCGGTTCGCTCGCCAACCTGATTGCCGTGCGGCTATCGGGCGAGCGCGGCATGTGGGGCGCCTTTCACCTTTACTCGCTGCCGTTCTGGCTGCTGAGCGGACTGGCCGGCGGTTTTCTGCTGTCGCATTTCTGACATCGCCTGCGCGGCACACTCGCACGAATTCGCGTGAAAACAGGAGACCGCACAAGACCGGAGCGGCTTTACAGCACGCCGCCTTACAGACACCGCCCGTAACCTTGTCAAGCCGTTTCTTCCGTATCGTGAAGCGACGTTTCACCTAGGCGATTGACGGGCCTAAAGTCTTGAATTGCCTGCAACTATCGCTTACAATCGCCCGGATTTATTTGCTAGGCAACCCCGTAAGTAGCGCGTAAGCCTCGCGGGCTGGAACAGGACTTTGCGGAAGATTGCGATGGCGGGTCAAGCGCCGAACCAAAGGCACGACGAACACCGCGCAGCGCATGATGTTTCTGCCGCGTCGTCCGGTGCAAACCCCGTGTCGCATGAAGACGCGTGGGATGCCGAGCAAGAGGATAAAAATATCGTTCCGCTCACGCGGGCTGAAGCAGAAAAACTGTTTGGCCCCAATGTGAGTCGTCCATCGCGCGTTACGCCTTTTCGGGTTGTGGCTGCGCAAATGGTTTTGTCCCTGGGTGCGACGTTGTTGTGGTGGCTTTTCTTCAAGCCGCCGGGCGCCGCTGCGCTGTCCGCGTTCCTGGGGGAGCGATCTGCTGGGTGCCGAGCGCGCTGTTCGCGGCACGTCTGAAAACACTGAGTGGCGCCGCGACAGCGATGAGCTGGATGGTCGGCGAAGCGCTCAAGATGGGGGTGACGATTGCGATGTTTGTTGGCATCGCTTTCCGGTATCACGACGTTCAGTGGATCCCGCTGCTCGTGACCTACCTCATCGCGCTGAAGACGTACTGGATCGCGCTCGCCTTGCGGTGACGACGTAACAAACTAATGAGCCGGTGCACAGCACCGGCAAGAGGCGCGCGGCTGCAATACGACGCGACTCGACTCGCGCAGGTCTGTTCCCCGAGGCGCCTAACGGCGCCCGGAACGGCCTGAACCGATTTTCGACAATTTGGGTGGCATTAACGATATGGCAGCTAGCGAAGGCACGCACGCGATGGATCCGTCCGAGTACATCGCGCACCACTTGCAGAACTTTTCCACCTCGCACCAGACGTCGATCATCGATTTCCACGTGTGGAATCTGGACACGCTGTTCTGGTCGATCCTGTGCGGCCTCGCCACCATCGCGATCCTGACAGTTGCAGCACGCAAGGCGACGTCGGGCGTGCCGGGACGTTTCCAGTGCGCGATCGAAATGCTCGTCGAACTCGTCGAAGACCAGTCGAAATCCATCATCCACGGCAATCGCGCGTTTATCGCGCCGCTCGCGCTGACCGTCTTCGTCTGGGTCGCGCTGATGAACTCGCTCGACTTCATCCCTGTCGATCTCCCCGGCCACGTCATCGGCTGGCTCGGTCTGTCGGAAGCCATTCCCCATCATCGCATCGTCCCGACCGCTGACCTGAACGGCACGTTCGGCATCGCGCTCGGCGTGTTCGTGCTGATGATCTATTACAACTTCAAGATCAAGGGCGTCGGCGGCTTCGTGCACGAACTGCTGTCCGCTCCGTTCGGCGCACATCCGCTGCTGTGGATCCCGAACCTTTTCCTGAACATCATCGAGTTCGTCGCGAAGACGGTTTCGCTTGCCCTGCGGCTCTTCGGCAACATGTACGCAGGCGAACTGCTGTTCCTGCTGATTGCCCTGCTCGGCAGCCTCTGGACCTTCGGCGCGGACACGACGGTGCTTGGCTTCGTCGGCCATGTCATTGCAGGCAGCGTGTGGGCGATCTTCCACATCCTGATCGTTTTGTTGCAGGCGTTCATTTTCATGATGCTGACGCTGGTGTACATCGGCCAGGCACACGACAGCCACTAAACAGTGGCTTGTCGGATAAAAGAATCGTTTTAGTTTTTTTTAAATCCCAGTTCCAAAAAGACTTTTCACAAAGGAGTGATCATGCAAGCTTTCATCGCCAACATCCAGGGTCTGACCGCCATCGGTATCGGCATCATCATCGGCCTGGGTGCTGTCGGCGCCTGTATCGGTATCGGCCTGATGGGCGGCAAGTACATCGAAGCATGTGCGCGCCAGCCTGAACTGATGAACCCGCTGCAAACCAAGATGTTCCTGCTGGCTGGTCTGATCGACGCGGCGTTCCTGATTGGCGTTGGTGTGGCAATGCTGTTTGCGTTCGCGAACCCGCTGCTGTCGAAGCTGGTAGCAGGCTGAGGTTCCTCGGAAGTGTGCGCCTGATCGCCAGTCGATGAGGCGCAGGGCGGAACGGGTACTAGGCGCTGATCGGGCAATGAATCGATGAGCGCCTTGCCGTTTCACTTTCCGAACCAGTAACGTTTAAGGAAACACCGTGAATCTCAACGCAACCTTGTTTGCGCAAATGGTCGTGTTCCTGATCCTCGCGTGGTTTGTGATGAAGTTTGTCTGGCCACCGATGATCAAAGCGCTCGACGAACGCTCGAAGAAGATCGCCGACGGTCTGTCCGCTGCTGAAAAAGGCAAGGCGGAGCTCGAAGCGGCTCACAAGCGTGTCGACCAGGAACTCGCGCAGGCGCGCAATGACGGTCAACAACGTATCGCTGACGCTGAAAAGCGCGCAGTATCGGTCGCAGACGAAATCAAGGCTCAGGCGCATGCCGAAGCAGCCCGCATCGTCGCGCAGGCCAAGGCCGATGCCGAGCAGCAAGTCGTGAAGGCACGCGAAACGCTGCGCGGCGAAGTCGCCGCACTCGCCGTGAAAGGCGCAGAGCAGATCCTGAAGCGCGAAGTCGACCAGTCGGCGCATGCCGACCTGCTGAATCAACTGAAAGCCGAGCTCTGATCATGGCCGAACTTGCAACCATCGCCCGTCCGTACGCAGAAGCGCTGTTTGGCGTGGCCGAAGCTGGTGACATCGCCGCCTGGTCCACGCTCGTGCAGGAGCTGGCACAGGTTGCGCGTCTGCCCGAAGTGCTGTCGGTCGCTACGAGCCCCAAAGTAAGCCGTGCGCAGGTCAGCGAGCTGCTGCTGTCCGCGGTGAAGTCGCCGCTCAAGGACAACGCGCAGGCGAAGAATCTGGTGCAGATGCTGGTCGACAATCATCGCCTGCAGTTGCTGCCGGAAATCGCCACGCAGTTCGAAGCGTTGAAGAACGCTCGCGAAGGCGCAGCCGATGCGTCGATCGTCAGCGCGTTTCCGCTTGAAGGCGCGCAGTTGAACGACCTCATCGCAAGTCTTGAACGCAGGTTCCAACGCAAGCTGAAGCCGACCGTCGAGGTCGACGCGTCGCTGATCGGCGGCGTGCGCGTGACGGTTGGCGACGAAGTGCTCGACGCCTCGGTTCGCGCACGGCTCGCCAGTATGCAGACGGCGCTTACCGCTTGAAGCGCCTGCAGCGCGTACGCGGCTGGCACGCAACAGAATTGACTATCAGGAGCGAATAATGCAACTCAATCCCTCTGAGATCAGCGAGCTGATCAAGAGCAGGATCCAGGGCCTTGAAGCGAGCGCAGACGTTCGCAACCAGGGCACCGTGATCTCCGTGACCGACGGTATCGTGCGTATTCACGGCCTGTCGGAAGTGATGCAGGGCGAAATGCTCGAATTCCCGGGCAACACGTTCGGTCTCGCGTTGAACCTCGAGCGCGACTCGGTCGGCGCCGTGATTCTGGGCGAGTACGAACACATCTCGGAAGGCGACATCGTCAAGACGACGGGCCGCATTCTCGAAGTGCCGGTGGGTCCGGAACTGCTCGGCCGCGTGGTCGATGCGCTCGGCAACCCGATCGACGGTAAAGGCCCGATCAACGCAAAGAAGACCGACGCTATCGAAAAGATCGCGCCGGGCGTGATCTGGCGTAAGTCGGTGTCGGAGCCGGTGCAAACGGGTCTGAAGTCGATCGACGCAATGGTGCCGGTTGGCCGTGGCCAGCGCGAGCTGATCATCGGCGACCGCCAGTGCGGCAAGACCGCAGTTGCCGTCGACGCGATCATCAACCAGAAGGGCAAGAATCTCTTCTGTATCTACGTCGCGATCGGCCAGAAGGCTTCGTCGATCATGAACGTGGTGCGCAAGCTCGAAGAAACGGGCGCGCTCGAATACACGATCGTCGTCGCTGCGTCGGCGTCGGAATCGGCTGCGATGCAGTACCTCGCACCGTACGCCGGCTGCACGATGGGCGAATACTTCCGCGATCGCGGTCAAGACGCACTGATCGTATATGACGATTTGACCAAGCAGGCCTGGGCTTACCGCCAGATCTCGCTGCTGCTGCGCCGTCCGCCGGGCCGTGAAGCGTACCCGGGCGACGTGTTCTATCTGCACTCGCGTCTGCTCGAGCGTGCGGCTCGCGTGTCGGAAGACTACGTCGAGAAGTTCACGAACGGCGAAGTGAAGGGCAAGAGCGGTTCGCTGACGGCACTGCCGGTCATCGAAACGCAAGCCGGCGACGTGACCGCCTTCGTTCCGACGAACGTGATCTCGATTACCGACGGCCAGATCTTCCTGGAAACCGACCTCTTCAACGCAGGTATCCGCCCGGCTATTAACGCCGGCGTGTCGGTATCGCGCGTGGGTGGTGCGGCTCAGACGAAGGTCGTGAAGAAGCTGTCGGGCGGTATCCGTACCGACCTCGCGCAGTATCGTGAACTGGCCGCATTCGCGCAGTTCGCATCGGACCTCGACGAAGCGACCCGCAAGCAGCTCGAACGCGGCCGCCGCGTGACGGAACTGCTGAAGCAGCCGCAGTATCAGCCGCTGCAGGTGTGGGAACTGGCTGTCGCGCTGTTCGCAGCGAACAACGGTTACCTCGACGATCTGGAAGTTGCACAGGTGCTGCCGTTCGAAAAGGGCCTGCGCGAATTCCTGAAGACGAGCCACGCTGACCTGATCAAGCGCATCGAAGACACCAAGGAACTCTCGAAGGACGACGAAGCCCTGTTGCATACGGCTCTCAAAGACTTCAAGAAGTCCGGCGCTTACTGATCATGGGACTGGAGTAAGTGCTCTGCATGAGACCCGGGTAGCGCGCTAAAGCGCGAACCCGGGTCGACAGCTCAAGCGCTGACTCAGGTCGACAAGGAGCAAGCAATGGCTGGAATGAAGGAAATTCGCGGCAAGATCAAGAGCGTGCAAAACACGCGCAAGATCACGAAAGCGATGGAGATGGTGGCTGCATCGAAGATGCGCCGCGCTCAGGAGCGCATGCGCGCTGCTCGCCCGTACGCCGACAAGGTCCGCGATATCGCTGCGCACATGAGCCGTTCGAACCCGGAGTATCGTCACCCGTTCATGGTGTCGAATGAAGGCGCGAAGACGGCCGGTCTCATCCTGGTCACGACCGATAAAGGTCTGTGTGGCGGGATGAACACGAACGTGATGCGTGCGTCGCTGCAGAAATTCAAGGAACTGGAAGGCCAGGGCCAGACTATCGAAGCCACGGCGATCGGTAGCAAGGGTCTCGGTTTTCTGAACCGTCTGCGTGCGAAGGTGGTGTCGAACGTCGTGCAGCTTGGCGACACGCCGCACCTCGAAAAGCTGATCGGCGCGGTCAAGGTTCAGCTCGACATGTACTCGGAAGGCAAGGTTTCGGCGGTGTACCTCGCGTACACGCGCTTCGTCAATACGATGAAGCAGGAGCCTGTGATCGAGCAGTTGCTGCCGTTGTCGGCGGAACAGTTCGACAGCCAGCCGGAGTCGAACAGCGAAACGCCGAAAACCTCGTGGGATTACATCTACGAGCCGGACGCGCAAACCGTTGTCGACGAACTGCTGGTGCGCTACGTCGAGGCGCTGGTGTACCAGGCCGTAGCGGAAAACATGGCGTCGGAACAGTCGGCCCGCATGGTGGCGATGAAGGCGGCTTCGGACAATGCGAAGACCGTCATCAACGAACTGCAACTGGTCTACAACAAGAGCCGCCAGGCCGCGATTACGAAGGAACTGTCGGAAATCGTCGGCGGCGCTGCGGCAGTCTGACCCCGCGGTACGACCAGGCGGGAAGCCGGAATAAACGTCTCGAAACTGCGCCTTTGCGCGAGTAAAGAATCAAGTATCTAAAGGAAAAGCGATGAGTACTACTGCTTTGGTAGAAGGCAAGATCGTACAGTGCATCGGCGCGGTGATCGACGTGGAATTCCCGCGTGAAACCATGCCGAAGATCTACGACGCTCTCATTCTCGAAGGTTCGGAACTGACCCTCGAAGTCCAGCAGCAGCTGGGCGACGGCGTCGTGCGGACCATCTGTCTGGGCGCATCCGACGGCCTGCGCCGCGGCGTGGTGGTGAAGAACACCGGCAAGCCGATCAGCGTGCCGGTCGGTAAGGCAACGCTCGGCCGGATCATGGACGTGCTGGGTCGCCCGATCGACGAAGCTGGCCCGATCTCGAGCGAAAAGACGCGCTCGATCCACCAGAAGGCTCCGGCGTTCGACGAACTGTCGCCGTCCACCGAACTGCTCGAAACCGGCATCAAGGTTATCGATCTGATCTGCCCGTTCGCAAAGGGCGGCAAGGTCGGTCTGTTCGGCGGTGCGGGCGTGGGCAAGACCGTCAACATGATGGAACTGATCAACAACATCGCGAAGGAACACGGTGGTTACTCCGTGTTCGCCGGTGTGGGCGAGCGTACCCGCGAAGGGAACGACTTCTATCATGAAATGAAGGACTCGAACGTTCTCGACAAGGTCGCGCTGGTGTACGGCCAGATGAACGAGCCGCCGGGCAACCGTCTGCGCGTGGCGCTGACCGGCCTGACGATGGCCGAGCACTTCCGTGACGAAGGCCTCGACGTGCTGTTCTTCGTCGACAACATCTACCGTTTCACGCTGGCCGGTACCGAAGTGTCGGCACTGCTCGGCCGGATGCCGTCGGCCGTGGGTTATCAGCCGACGCTGGCTGAAGAAATGGGCAAGCTGCAAGAGCGTATTACGTCGACCAAGACCGGCTCGATCACGTCGGTGCAGGCCGTGTACGTCCCTGCGGATGACTTGACCGACCCGTCGCCGGCTACGACCTTCGGCCACCTTGACGCAACTGTCGTGCTGTCGCGTGACATCGCTTCGCTGGGCATCTACCCGGCAGTCGACCCGCTCGATTCGACCTCGCGTCAGATCGACCCGAACGTGATCGGCGAAGAGCACTACTCGATCACGCGCGGCGTGCAGCAAACGCTGCAGCGCTACAAGGAACTGCGCGACATCATCGCGATTCTGGGCATGGACGAACTGGCACCGGAAGACAAGCTCGCCGTCGCACGTGCCCGGAAGATCCAGCGTTTCCTGTCGCAGCCGTTCCACGTTGCGGAAGTGTTCACGGGTTCGCCGGGCAAGTACGTGCCGCTGAAGGAAACGATCCGCGGCTTCAAGATGATCGTTGGCGGCGAATGCGACCATCTGCCGGAACAGGCGTTCTACATGGTCGGCACGATCGACGAAGCCTTCGAAAAGGCCAAGAAGATCCAGTAAAGGTTGGGTGTAACGCAGCGGGCGCCGGCCTCGCGCGGTCAGCACGATCCACGTGCCGACCGCAACGCCGGTGCTCATGGTCTACGCTTAACCCAGTAGGAGTCGACAGGAAATGACAACCATCAAGGTAGACGTCGTCAGCGCGGAAGAGCAGATCTTCTCGGGCCAGGCGAAATTCGTCGCACTGCCGGGCGAAGCGGGCGAGCTCGGCATCTTGCCGGGTCACACGCCGCTCATCACGCGGATTCGTCCGGGTGCGGTGCGTATCGAAGCGGAAAACGGTGAAGAAGAGTTTGTGTTCGTCGCCGGCGGCATTCTCGAAGTGCAGCCGGGCGCGGTGACGGTTCTGGCCGACACGGCGATCCGCGGCAAGGATCTCGACGAAGCGAAAGCCGAACAGGCTCGCAAGCGCGCGGAAGAGGCGCTGCAGAACACGGGCTCGAACCTCGAATACGCGACCGCTCAGGCGGAACTGGCGTATGCGACGGCGCAGCTCGCGGCAATTCAGCGTTTGCGCAAATTGCGCGGTCAGCACTGACGTAATCGCATTGAAGAAAAGCAGCCTGCGTGGCTGCTTTTTTTTCGCCTGTAGTTGACGATTACGGAAAGGTGTTCGTGCGACGCGGTGCGATGTGATCTGATGCGATGTGCGCATACCGCGGGTAAGACTTGATGCCGCCAGGTCGTCCCGCAGTGGCAGAATCGGTTTCAAAATCATTGCAGGAAGCTCTCGGTTAATCGAGCGGGACTCCTCCCTGGAGACGACATCATGGCAACGCAAATCGCAGGTGACGGCGCATTGATCGAACCGAAAGACGGTCTGTCGTATGTGCGCGGCTCGACGGAGATCCCGCTTAGCGACGCTACGATCGCGCACTTCGTGCACGACACCGTGACGCGTTTCGCCGACCGGCCCGCCGTCGTGTTCCGCGAGCAACGCATCCGCTGGACGTGGCGCGAATTCGCGCAGGAGATCGATGTGCTGGCGGCCGGGTTGCTCGCGCTCGGTATCGGTGCCGGTGACCGCGTCGGCATCTGGTCGCCCAATCGTGTCGAATGGTTGCTCACGCAGTTTGCTACGGCGCGCATCGGTGCCGTGCTGGTCAACATCAATCCGGCTTACCGGCTGGCCGAACTCGAATACGCGCTGAACGCGGTGAGCTGCAAGGCGATCATCGCCGCGGAGCGCTTCAAGACGTCGATGTACCTGGAGATGCTGCAGGAACTGGCGCCCGAACTCGCGAGCGCAACGCCCGGCGATCTGCACGCCGCTCGATTACCCGAGCTGCGTATCGTGATCCGCATGTGCGATACCGAAACGCCGGGCATGTTGAGTTTTTCCGAGGTGGTCGAGCAGGGGCGAGCGACGCTCGATACAGCGAAACTCGATGCGATCGGCGCAACGCTGCACGCCGACGATCCGATCAACATCCAGTTCACGAGCGGCACGACCGGCAATCCAAAGGGAGCCACGCTGACGCATCGCAACGTCGTCAATAACGCGCGCTATATCGCGCTGGCGATGAGGCTGAGCGAAGCGGACGCGCTGTGTATTCCCGTGCCGCTGTATCACTGCTTCGGGATGGTGCTCGCGGTGCTGGCGTGCGTATCGGTTGGTGCGAACATGGTGTTCCCAGGCGAAGCGTTCGATCCAGTGGCGACTCTCGCAGCGGTATCGGAAGAGCGCTGCACAGCATTGCACGGCGTGCCGACGATGTTCATCGCCGAACTCGATCACCCCGACTTCGCGAGCTACGACTTATCGCGTCTGCGGACCGGCATCATGGCAGGCTCGCCGTGTCCGATCGAGACGATGAAGCGCGTCGTATCGAAGATGCATCTAGCCGAGATCACGATCGCGTACGGCATGACGGAAACGAGCCCGGTGTCGTTCCAGAGTTCGACTACCGATCCGCTCGACAAACGCACGACCACGGTCGGTCGCATCCAGCCGCATCTCGAAGTGAAGATCGTCGACGCGCTCGGCGACATCGTGCCCGTCGGCGAGACCGGCGAGCTGTGCACGAAGGGCTACTCAGTGATGCGCGGCTATTGGGGCGATGAGACGAAGACGCGCGAGAGCATCGTCGATGGCTGGATGCACACCGGCGATCTCGCGACGCTCGATGCCGAGGGCTACTGCAATATCGTCGGTCGCCTGAAGGACATGCTGATTCGCGGCGGCGAGAACATCTATCCGCGCGAGATCGAAGAGTTTCTGTTCCGTCACCCGAAGATCCAGAGCGTGCAGGTGTTCGGCGTGCCCGATGCAAAGTACGGCGAGGAAGTGTGCGCGTGGGTCGTGCTGCGTCCCGGCGAGCAGACCACAGCGGAAGAAGTGCAGGAATTCTGTCGCGGACAGATCGCGCACTACAAGGTGCCGAAGTACATCCGCTTCGTTGACGAACTACCGATGACGGTGACCGGCAAGGTACAGAAGTTCGTCATGCGCGAGCGGATGATGCGCGAGCTGCAGATCAAGGAAGACAAGACTGCATAAGCGCGAAGGCCGCGCAATATGCGCGGCCAGTGTGGCAAGCGAAGCTCGATTGGAGCGACGTCAGGTGTGACCGGAGTCCGCATGCAAACACGAACTTCGATCGGCACAAACGTTAGACGCAAACGTTTGGCTGGGCGAAAAAAAAGCGGGCCTGGAGCCCGCTAAAAACCACACGCTACGGGGTTAGCGCGAGGAGACCAATGGAGGAACCGGGGAACGACGCAATAACGTCGACCACGAATCCAGCAGGGATGCCCCTTCGCAGGGCTTCGGCATACGCCGACCGGCAAGTGCTTCATGTCCGCTCACACTACGCACCTGGCCACATCCGTGTTGGAACCGTTGAAAGGCATTGTGGGCGAATAAACCTATGAGCGCGGTAACAAAGTGTTTCAGGTTGTAACGCCCGCCAGATAAGGCTCTCCGGGATTTTTTTCCATTTAAAAAGGTTTAAAACATCATTTTTACCGATGCTTAAACAGGCGCTTGAAGTGATTCGACTAATACGATCTGTGAAGCATAGAGAGGTGTTCACCAGACGGTTAAACGAGCTAAAAAATTGCATGGAAAGACATGCCAGCATCGTGAGTGATTGATCCGTGACAGGCAGGATTCTTATCAAACTGAAATAAAAGATGCACTGTTGCGATGCATCGCGGATCGCGGCGTTTCGAGAAGGTGAAGAAAAAAATGCGGGTGGCATGCCTGGGCGGTGTTTTCGGCATTTGCCTACCGGCGCAGACTCGGCAAGAGCATCGCCCGTGGCCATTCATACGCGAAAAAAAGCCAGCGTTAGCCGGCTTCGTGATGTCACCCAGACGCTCACTTCAACCACTTATCCGAGATCGCCTGATACTCGCCGGTCGCCTGCAGCAGATGTAGCCACTGGTCGACATACTGCTGGAACACAACATCGCCGCGCGGCACGAGCCACGCTTTCTCTCCGTACTGGAATGGTTTGTCCGGATGTACCGAACATAGTCCGGGGTTCAATTTTTGCTGCAGCAGCGTCTCCGAAGCGTCGGTCACCATGACATCGGCCTTGCCCGCGAGGATCTGTTTGAAGATCGTCACGTTGTCGGGATAGACGGTCAGCGTTGCGTGCGGGAAATACTGTTTCGCGAAGCGTTCGTTGGTGCCGCCGGGATTCACGATCACGCGCGTCGACGGCTCGTCGATCTGCGCGACGGTCTGGAATTTCGCCACGTCGTCGCAGCGCGCGATCGGCGCCTTGCCGTCGATCTGATATGGCTGCGTGAAGAACGCGCGCCGCTGCCGGTCGAGCGTTGTCGATACGCCGCCCACGGCGACATCGCACTTCGCGATGAAGTCGTTCATCAGACCCGACCACGATGTTTTGACGAACTCCGCCTTCACGCCGAGCGACTTCGCCAGCGAGTTGGTCATATCGATGTCGATACCTTCGAACTGACCATCTGGCCTGAGGAACGAATACGGCTTGTAGTCGCCGGTGGTGCACGCGCGTAATGTGCCGCGCGCGAGGATGTCGTCGAGCCGCGACGTCGGTACTGCGGCGGGGGCGGTCGCCGCCGACGACGTAGGTGCGGTTTGGGCTGACACAGCACCGGCGCACAACAGTGCGCCGAGTACCGCAAATGCGCGAATCTTTTTCATCGGGTCTCCGTGTCGATCCAGTCCAGGTTAGCGCGCCAGTGCGCTAACCGGCTCCCATGCGAGGCTTATCGTTTGTCGTATGCAACAAGGCCGCTGATCATAGCCCGGCAATATAGCGATGAAAATCTCCGACCAACACCCAAGCGCCACACCGAATGCCTCAACTTATCCCGCACATCAATCACGATGTCCCGAGCCACGTCCGGTAAAATGCCTCTTTGCCTTCTGTCGTGCGCAACGTGGCCCATCAACTTCTCAACGATACTTTTCTGCGCGCGCTGCTGCGCGAGCCGACCGACTACACGCCGATCTGGCTCATGCGTCAGGCGGGCCGCTATCTGCCCGAGTACAACGCGACGCGCGCTCGAGCCGGCAGCTTCCTCGGCCTCGCGAAGAACCCCGCCTACGCAACCGAAGTCACGCTGCAGCCGCTCGATCGTTATCCGCTCGACGCCGCGATCCTGTTCTCCGACATCCTGACGATCCCCGATGCGATGGGCCTCGGCCTCGACTTCGCCGCCGGCGAGGGGCCGAAGTTCGCGCGCCCCGTGCGGACCGAAGACGACGTTGCGCGTCTCGCCGTGCCCGACATCGATGCCACGCTGCGCTACGTGACCGACGCGGTCAGCGAGATCCGCCGCGCGCTGACCGATGCACAGGGCCGTCAGCGCGTACCGCTGATCGGCTTCTCCGGTAGCCCGTGGACGCTCGCGTGCTACATGGTCGAAGGCGCCGGTTCCGACGATTTCCGCACCGTGAAGTCGATGCTGTACAGCCGTCCCGACCTGATGCACCGCATTCTCGAGATCAACGCGCAGGCGGTGGCCGCTTATCTGAACGCGCAAATCGAAGCGGGCGCTCAGGCCGTGATGATCTTCGACACCTGGGGCGGCGCGCTCGCCGACGGCATCTATCAACGCTTTTCGCTGCACTACATCGAACAGGTCGTCGCGCAGCTGAAGCGCGAGCACGATGGCCAGCGTGTGCCGGTCATCACGTTCACGAAGGGCGGCGGCCTCTGGCTGGAAGATATCGCGGCGACGGGCGTAGATGCGGTCGGCCTCGACTGGACCGTCAATCTCGCGCAGGCACGCGAGCGCGTCGGTGCGAAGGTCGCGCTTCAAGGCAACATCGATCCCTCCGTGCTGTTCGCGCCGCCGTCGGCGATTCGCAGCGAAGCGCGTGCGGTGCTCGACAGCTTCGGCGATCATCCGGGGCATGTGTTCAATCTCGGGCACGGCATCTCGCAGTTCACACCGCCGGAAAATGTCGCCGAACTCGTCGACGAAGTGCACCGGCATAGCCGGGCGATGCGTGCTGCATCGGCTGGCGCGGGTGCGAATGCGTCTTGAGTACATGACGCTTTTGTTGCGATGCGGTGACGCGGGCTCTCACCCTAAGGGTGAACCGGCCCTACCGGGGCCGCCGGGCGGTCATTTGCAGTTGTCAAGACTTGACTTATACACATTCCTCTCGTTGCGGCGCGGTAGAAGGTTTCATCGCTCGATAATCGTTGCAAGTCAAGTGCGTTTTGAGGCTATCCCTTGACTGGCAAGGGTTTCCGCGAGGTAGGCAAAACCGTGTGAAATCCGATAGGAGGCCGGCCGGACGCCGTTTTCCGCGCTTCTGAGCAGAGTTCTTAACAAAGTTATCCACAGGCATTGATCGGATGGCAATTGTTCAGCCGAATCCAAAACTTAGCGCTGAAAGTGATGTTTTACTTTAACTTCGGCAGGTATCTCACCGGTTCGCAGGGAGCGCTGTCCGGGGACTGCGAACGGGCGGCGGCAAGCGAGTGAGCCCGAGATTCGTCCGCGTCGCGCTCGATCACCCGCTGCCGACCCTCTTCGACTACCGCTGCGACGAGCGCTTTGCGCCGGCGCCGGGCATGCTCGTCGCGGTGCCGTTCGGCAAGCGTCAGGTGGTCGGGCTCGTGTGCGAAGTGACCACTGACACGGACGTTCCGCCTGAGCGGCTGCGGGCGGTGGACGATCTCTGCAGCGCTTGCCCGCCGTTGTCGGCGCACTGGCTCGCGCTCGCCACCTTTGCCGCGGACTATTATCAGCGCGGTCTCGGCGAGGTCGCGTTGCCTGCGCTGCCGCAGGCACTGCGCGATGCGTCGCGATGGGCGCGCCTGCTCGCCCCCGACGAGCGGTATCGCTTGCTGCCGGCCGGCAGCATCGCGTTGCCCGATGCGGTGCCGGCGCGCGCCACTGCGCTGCGGCGTCTTGCTGCGGCGCTTACTGAAGCCGGCACGCTGTCGGCGGCCGAGGCGCGCGCGCTTCATCCGAAGGCAATCGCTACGCTCGACGCGTGGTGCGCGGAAGGCTGGGTTGCGCTCGATGTGATCGAAGCCGCGGCGGGATATAGCGCACCTGCGGAATTGAATGCACTTCAACGGTCCAGTGCGCTGGGCGCAACGCAGGCCGCGACGGCCGCGCACACACCGACCGCGCAGCTCGACACTCCCCCGACGCTCCCCACCCTCACCGACGAACAAGCCGCCGCCGTCGACGCAATCCGCGAGACCCAGGGTTTCGCATCGTTCCTGCTACACGGCGTAACCGGCAGTGGCAAAACCGAGGTCTATCTGCGCGCACTAGCCGATCTGCTCGCAAGACGACCCGACGCGCAAGCCCTCGTGCTGGTCCCGGAAATCAACCTCACGCCACAGTTCGAAGCGGCCTTTCGCGCACGTTTCGCGATGTTGCCCGACAGCGCGATCGTCACGCTGCACAGCGGCCTTGCGGAAGGCGAGCGGGCGCGCAACTGGCTCGCCGCCCACACCGGCCGAGCGCACATCGTGCTCGGCACGCGGCTCGCCGTGCTGGCATCGCTGCCGAATCTGGCGCTGGTCGTCGTCGACGAAGAACACGACCCTGCGTACAAGCAGCAGGAAGGTTTGCGCTACTCGGCGCGCGATCTCGCCGTGTGGCGCGCCAAGCAGCTCGACGTACCGGTGGTGCTCGGCTCCGCAACGCCATCGCTCGAAAGCTGGTGGCAGGCGGATCAAGGTCGCTACCGACGTCTGACGCTATCGCGCCGCGCCGTGGCCGACGCGGTGCTGCCGTCGGTGCGGTTGATCGACCTCGAAGAAGAGCGACGACGCGGCCGGGCATCGGTGGAAGGATTGTCGGGGCCGCTGCTTGCCGCACTGCGAACGCGGCTCGAGCGCGGCGAGCAAAGCCTCGTCTTCCTCAACCGACGCGGCTATGCACCGGTGTTGTCGTGCGACGCCTGCGGCTGGGTTGCAGGCTGCCCGCGTTGCAGCGCCTACGTCGTTCTGCACAAACCGGAACGCGCACTGCGTTGTCACCATTGCGGCTGGGAATCGCGAATTCCACGCGCCTGTCCCGATTGCGGCAACGTCGATATCGCACCGCTGGGTCGCGGTACGCAGCGCGTCGAAGAGACGCTCGCGACCGCGGTGCCCGGCGCGCGCGTGCTGCGCATCGATGCCGACAGCACGCGCCGCAAGGGCAGTGCGCAGGCGCTGTTTTCCGATGTGCACGCGGGCGAAGTCGATATCCTCGTCGGCACGCAGATGATCGCGAAGGGACACGATTTTCAGCGCGTGTCGCTGGTCGGCGTATTGAATGCCGACACCGCGCTGTTCTCGCACGATTTCCGCGCCAGCGAGCGGCTGTTCGCGCAACTGATGCAGGTCAGCGGCCGGGCCGGGCGCGCCGGACTGCCCGGCGAGGTGCTCGTGCAGACCCGTTATCCGCGGCACGCGCTGTATCACGCGCTGGCGCGCCACGACTATGTCGGCTTCGCCACGTCGACGCTATCGGAGCGGCGCGACGCCCAGTTGCCACCGTTCGTCTACCAGGCGCTGCTGCGCGCCGAGGGGCGCACGCTCGAAGCGGCGCTTGCGTTCCTGCAGCAGGCTGCGGCGGCGCTGACGGAGATTCCGTCGGCGGAACGGGTCACCGTCTACGACGCCGTACCGATGACGATCGTCAAGGTGATGCACGTGCATCGCGCGCAGTTGCTGGTGGAGAGCGCATCGCGCGGCGCGCTGCAGGCGACGCTGCATGCATGGCAACCGATGCTGCGCGCATTGAAGGGCGTGCTGCGCTGGAATCTCGAAGTCGATCCGCTCGACATCTGATCTGCATAAACAGCCGCACAACCCGCGCAGAAACACGCCGGCTAATCCCTTTAAGTCATATTCATAGAGCGAAAGGTCGTTTCGTTTTCGACTGCGGCTCAACTATATTTCGCCGAATCGGCGCATGTTTCGCTGCACTTTCCACAACAATTCATCTTCCATCAGCGCGCCGACGATCTACTACTTTCCGGGGCATTGCCGATGAGCGACACCAACCAGAGTCTGCCGGCGCACGCGCAGCCGGCCGCCGATACCGCCCACAGCACACGCGGCGGCGGTCTCTTTTCCACCGAAGACTGGTGGGCCGTCTGGGTCGGCCTGCTGACTATCCTGATTGCATGGGCGTTGTTCGCCTCGGGTAGCAGCATCAAATGGATCGCGGTTGCACCGGCCAAATGGTCGAGCGTCGAGCAGGCCGCCGGCGATCTGGCAAAACATCTGCCGAACTATGTCGCGTTGTTCGTCGGCTTTGCCGTGCTGTTCGGCGTGAGTCTTGCCGCGCTGAAACAGCGCCTCGCGCACTTCCTGCCGTCGTTTCTGATTCTCTTCGTCGTCTCGGTGCTGATCTTCGTGCTCGGCGCGTGGGTCAACGCCTCGAAGTACGACCTCGAGCCGCCGCTCGTTGCACTGGTGCTCGGTCTCATCGTGTCGAACGTGTTCACGCTGCCGGAATGGTTCAAGGCCGGCCTGCGCGTCGAGTTTTATATCAAGGTCGGCATCGTGCTGCTCGGCGCGACGTTGCCGTTCACGCTGATCGTGTGGGCGGGTCCGGTCGCGATCGGCCAGGCGACGATCGTGTCGTTGATCACGTTCTTCGTGATCTTCTTCGCCGGCCGAGCGTTCGGCCTCGAACATCGCTTCGCCGCAGTGCTTGGCGTGGGCGGCGCGGTGTGCGGCGTGTCGGGCGCGATTGCGATTGCCGGCGCGGTGCGGGCGAAACGCGAGCAGGCATCGGTGGCGATTACGCTGGTTATCGCGTGGGCGATCGTGATGATCTTTGTGCTGCCGTTTGCGTCGCGTGCGCTCGGTCTGTCGACGGCCGTCGGCGGCGCGTGGATCGGCACCTCCGAGTTCGCGGATGCCGCCGGCATCGCGGCCGCGCAGGCATACGGTGATCTGGCGAAGCAGGCTGGCAGCACGATCGCCGGTGCGCCCGATGCAGCGTTGCAGGCATTCACGTTGATGAAGGTGGTCGGCCGCGATATCTGGATCGGCGTCTGGGCGTTCGTGCTCGCGATCGTCGCGACGACGCGCTGGGACACCGACGCTACGGGCGTGAAAGCGAAAGTCGATGCCGGCGAGATCTGGGCGCGCTTTCCGAAGTTCGTGATCGGTTTCGTGATCGCGTCGCTGCTGGTGACGTGGATTACCCGGCACTACTCGCTGGTGGATTACCGCAAGGTCGTGACTCCGGAATTCGTCGCACCGATCACAGCGCTGCGCACCTGGGCGTTCATCTTCTGCTTCTTCAGCATCGGGCTGACGACGCGGCTGCGGTCGCTGACTGCCACCGGCGTGCGTCCGTTCCTCGCGTTCACGGCTGGGGTCGCAGTGAATATCGTGATCGGCTATGTGCTGTCGGCGCATGTGTTTGCGCCGTACTGGAATAGTCTGGGGCAGGGATGAGGGGCGTGACAAACAACGCGGCGCATGCGGCGACGGCAACCGCCCACGGCGGCGAAGCCTTCGCGGCGCCGCATGATGCGCACTGCGCCGCCTGCCGTCACCGCGCCGACGACCGTCACGTTCTGGAGCAGAAGATCCCTGGCCTGGTGGTGTTCGGCTCCGGCTTCGGCGCGAGCGTCGCTAGCAGCCGGCTGTGCCGCGTGCACGACCAGCTCGTCTCGCCCGACGATACCTGTGGCCAGTTCAGCCCACTCACCGCGTAACGCACACGCCGCAGGGCGCGACTGACCGCTTCAACGCTCCGCCGGAACCTCAGCCCCCAACCTCGCCGGCGCCTTACGCGCCTCCCGCTCGGCCTCCCGCCGCGTCGCGGAGCAAGTCGCACCGCGAATAAAGAAGATGGCGCAGAGCGCGCACATCGCCCAGATACCTGCAATTACCACCCACTTTTCCATTTCACTGTTCCCCGAGACGGCCTTCTGCACGCTGATGGGCGTGTTCTGTGTGATCTGTATAACGGCCGAACAGCCATTCCGGTTGAGGGCAACCCTCAAGAAAACCGCCAGGGTAAATCCCGATCACGGTCTGCACCGGACCGCGCCATGCGGTTCGGCACAAACCGTTACCCAGCAAAGGTTTGGCGATGGTGCAACCGCAGCAGTGGACTGGTTGCACCTTTTTATTAGGAGGCGTACGATTCGGCCAACTTTTTAGTCTTTGGCCGGCGTCCGTCCAGCTGGCCCGTACAGAAGGAAACATGGCTAGCACCACCCTTGGCGTCAAGGTCGACGACCTCCTGCGCACCCGGCTGAAAGATGCCGCGACCCGTCTCGAACGCACTCCACACTGGCTGATCAAGCAGGCGATCTTCGCTTACCTCGAGAAAATCGAGCACGGCCAGTTGCCCGCCGAGCTATCCGGCACGCACGGTTCGACCGAACTGACCGATGCCGCCAGCGTCGAGGCGGAAGAAGACGGCGCCTCCCATCCGTTCCTCGAATTTGCGCAGAACGTGCAGCCGCAATCGGTACTGCGCGCGGCGATCACAGCCGCGTACCGCCGGCCCGAGCCGGAGTGCGTGCCGTTCCTGATCGGCCAGGCGCGTTTGCCGGCGAATCTCGCCAGCGAGGTTGAGGCGCTGGCCGGCCGACTCGTCGAGACACTGCGTGCGAAGCGTTCGGGCGGCGGCGTCGAAGGTTTGATCCACGAGTTCTCGCTGTCGAGCCAGGAAGGCGTCGCGCTGATGTGTCTCGCCGAGGCGCTGCTGCGCATTCCCGACCGCGCCACACGCGATGCATTGATCCGCGACAAGATCAGCAAGGGCGACTGGAAGTCGCACGTCGGCCAGGCGCCGTCGCTGTTCGTCAACGCCGCAACCTGGGGCTTGATGATCACCGGCAAGCTGATCACGACGAACAGCGAGACGGGTCTGTCGTCGGCGCTGACGCGCATGATCGGCAAGGGCGGCGAGCCGCTGATCCGCAAGGGCGTCGACATGGCGATGCGCCTGATGGGCGAACAGTTCGTCACGGGCGAAAACATTTCCGAAGCGCTCGCGAACAGCCGCAAGTACGAAGCGCGCGGCTTCCGCTACTCGTACGACATGCTCGGCGAAGCGGCGACGACCGAAGCCGATGCGCAGCGCTACTACGCATCGTACGAACAGGCGATCCACGCGATCGGCAAGGCTGCCGGCGGCCGCGGCATCTATGAAGGCCCGGGCATCTCGATCAAGCTGTCGGCGCTGCACGCGCGCTATTCGCGCGCGCAGCACGAACGCACGATGAGCGAGCTGCTGCCGCGCGTGCGCGCGCTGGCCATCCTCGCGCGCCGTTACGACATCGGCCTGAACATTGACGCCGAAGAAGCGGATCGCCTCGAAATCTCGCTCGATCTGCTCGAAGCGCTGTGCTTCGATCCGGAGCTGGCGGGCTGGAACGGCATCGGTTTTGTCGTGCAGGCGTATCAGAAGCGTTGCCCGTTCGTGATCGACTACATCGTCGATCTGGCGCGCCGCAGCCGTCACCGCATCATGGTGCGGCTCGTGAAGGGTGCGTACTGGGACACCGAAATCAAGCGCGCGCAGGTGGACGGGCTCGAAGGCTATCCGGTGTACACGCGCAAGATCTACACCGACGTGTCGTACGTAGCGTGCGCGAAGAAACTGCTCAGCGCACCCGATGCGGTGTACCCGCAGTTCGCGACGCACAACGCGCACACGCTGGCGGCGATCTATCACCTCGCTGGGCAGAACTACTATCCCGGCCAGTACGAATTCCAGTGCCTGCACGGCATGGGCGAACCGCTGTACGAAGAAGTGACCGGACCGCTCTCCGCTGGAAAACTGAACCGGCCGTGCCGCGTGTATGCACCGGTCGGTACGCACGAAACACTGCTCGCATACCTCGTGCGCCGTCTGCTCGAGAACGGCGCAAATACGTCGTTCGTGAACCGCATCGCCGACGAATCCGTGCCGGTCAAGGAGCTGATCGCCGATCCGGTCGACGAAGCCACGAAGGTCGTGCCGCTCGGCGCACCGCACGCGAAGATTCCGTTGCCGCGCCATCTGTACGGCGCGGAGCGCGTCAATTCGATGGGCCTCGATCTGTCGAACGAACACCGGCTTGCGTCGCTGTCGTCGGCGTTGCTGGCGAGTGCGCATCATCCGTGGCGCGCCGCGCCGATGCTCGAAGATCACGCGATCCCCGACGGTGCAGCGCGCGACGTGCGCAATCCCGCCGATCATCGCGACCTGGTCGGCACCGTCGTCGATGCGACGGCCGAACAGGTTAGCGCTGCACTGACGCACGCCGTGTCCGCCGCACCGATCTGGCAAGCGACGCCGGTCGAAGCGCGCGCCGATTGCCTTGCGCGCGCCGCCGATCTGCTCGAAGCTCAGATGCACACATTGATGGGTCTCGTCGTGCGCGAAGCGGGCAAGTCGCTGGCAAACGCGGTGTCGGAAATCCGCGAGGCAATCGATTTCCTGCGCTACTACTCGACGCAGATCCGCAGCGAGTTTTCGAACGACACGCACCGGCCTCTCGGTCCGGTGGTGTGCATCAGCCCGTGGAATTTCCCGCTCGCGATCTTCATGGGCCAGGTGGCCGCGGCGCTGGCCGCCGGCAACACCGTACTCGCGAAACCCGCCGAACAAACCCCGCTGATCGCCGCTCAGGCCGTGCGCATCCTACGCGAAGCCGGCGTGCCGGCGGGCGCGGTGCAACTGCTTCCGGGCGATGGCGAAACGGTCGGCGCAGCACTGGTTGCCGATGCACGCGTGCGTGCGGTGATGTTCACCGGTTCGACGGAAGTCGCGCGCCTGATCAACAAAACCCTGTCGAACCGCCTCGACGCCGACGGCCGCCCGATCCCCTTGATCGCCGAAACCGGCGGCCAGAACGCGATGATCGTCGACTCGTCGGCGCTCGCGGAACAGGTCGTCGCGGACGTGCTGCAGTCGTCGTTCGATTCGGCTGGTCAACGGTGTTCGGCGTTGCGCGTTCTGTGTCTGCAGGATGATGTTGCGGACCGCACGCTCGACATGCTGACCGGCGCGATGCGCGAACTCGCGGTGGGCAATCCGGATCGTTTGTCGGTGGATGTCGGTCCGGTGATCGACGCCGAAGCGAAGCGCGGTATCGATGCACACATTGCAGCGATGCGCGACAAGGGTCGCAAAGTAGTTCAACTCTCGATGCCCGACGGCGGTACGCACGGCACGTTCGTTCCGCCCACTTTGATCGAACTCGACAGCATCGACGAACTGAAGCGCGAAGTGTTTGGTCCCGTGCTGCACGTCGTGCGCTATCGCCGCAGCGCGCTCGACAAGCTGCTCGAACAAATCCGCGCGACCGGCTATGGTTTGACGCTCGGCATTCATACGCGTATCGACGAGACGATTGCGCACGTGCTTGCCCGGGCGCATGTCGGCAACATCTATGTGAACCGCAACGTGATCGGGGCGGTGGTTGGGGTACAGCCGTTCGGTGGCGAAGGGCTGTCGGGTACCGGTCCGAAGGCAGGCGGCGCGCTGTATCTGCAGCGGCTGCTGGCGACGCGTCCAGCAGGCCTGCCGAAGTCGCTCGCCCAGACGCTCATGGTGGACGCACCGCAAACAGCGGAAAACAGCGACAATCCACACTCTGTGCCGTCCGCTCAAGCCGCGCTGACTACGCTGCGCGACTGGCTGATCGGCGAGCGCGAAGCCGCGCTGGCGGCGCGCTGCGAAGCGTATCTGGCGCACGTACTGGCCGGCGCGACCGCGGTGCTGGCAGGGCCGACCGGCGAGCGCAACACGTACACGCTCAGCGCACGCGGCACGGTGCTGTGTGTACCGACCACCGCGAGCGGCGCGCGTGTGCAGTTCGCCGCGGCGCTGGCCACCGGCAACCGCGCGTTGTTCGAAGGTGCGGCCGGTGAGCAACTCGTCGCGGCACTACCCGCCGCGCTGAAGCAGCACGCGAGCGTACGCAAGAACGCCGACGCCGCCTTCGATGCCGTGCTGTTCGAAGGCGACAGCGACGAACTGCTCGCGCTGGTGAAGGAAGTCGCGAAACGTTCGGGACCGATCGTCTCGGTGCAGGGCGTCGCCGCGCGGGCACTGGAAAGCGGCGAGGAAGATTACGCGCTCGAACGTCTGCTGACGGAGCGTTCGGTGAGCGTGAATACAGCAGCAGCAGGGGGCAATGCTAATTTGATGACGATCGGTTGAGCGAACCTTATCGATCCATTCAAAAAATAACGGAAGCGGTACGGCGACCCCGCAATCGCTCCATTTACACCTGAACCAAGGAGAAGCTATGCAACACACGATGAAACAGCTGGCAGGCGCAACACTGGTTGCCGCAATGTCGCTGGCAGGGACCGCACACGCGCAGCAGGCAGAGGACGTCAAGGTTGGCTTCGCAGGTCCGATGACAGGCGCCCAGGCGCACTACGGCAAGGACTTCCAGAACGGCATCACGCTCGCTATCGAAGACATCAATGCGACGAAGCCGGTGATCGGCGGCAAGCCGGTGCGCTTCGTGCTGGATTCAGCGGATGACCAGGCCGACCCGCGCACGGGCACGACCGTGGCACAGAAGCTCGTCGACGACGGCATCAAGGGCATGCTCGGCCACTTCAACTCGGGCACGACGATTCCGGCTTCGCGCATCTATGCGAACGCGGGCATTCCGGAAATCGCGATGGCGACGGCGCCTGAGTACACGCAGCAAGGCTTCAAGACCACGTTCCGCATGATGACGTCCGACACGCAGCAAGGTTCGGTCGCCGGCACGTTCGCGGTGAAGAAGCTCGGCGTGAAGAAGATCGCGATTGTCGACGACCGCACGGCATACGGCCAAGGTCTGGCCGACCAGTTCGAGAAGGCAGCGAAGGCAGCCGGTGGCACGATTGTCGATCGTGAATACACGAACGACAAGGCCGTCGACTTCAAGTCGATCCTGACCAAGCTGAAGGCTGCGAACCCGGACCTGATCTATTACGGCGGCGCCGATTCGCAGGCTGCACCGATGGCCAAGCAGATGAAGGCACTGGGCGTAAAGGCCCCGCTGATGGGCGGCGAAATGGTTCACACGCCGACCTTCCTGCAACTCGCGGGTGACGCGGCGAACGGTACGGTAGCATCGCTGGCTGGTTTGCCGCTGGAAGAAATGCCGGGTGGCAACGACTACGTCGCGAAGTACAAGAAGCGTTTCGGTGAAGACGTGCAGACGTACTCGCCGTACGCCTACGACGGCGCGATGGCGATGTTCGCCGCGATGAAGAAGGCGAACTCGACCGATCCGGCCAAGTACCTGCCGTTCCTCGCGAAGACCGACATGCCGGCTGTCACGTCGAAGAGCCTGCAGTACGACGCCAAGGGCGACCTGAAGAACGGCGGCATCACGCTGTACAAGGTTGTCGACGGCAAGTGGACGACGCTGGAAAGCGTGGGCGGTAAGTAAGCGCTAGCAGGTTGCACGGCGACGAGACACGTCACACGTCGCGTTGCGCTGGATGGAAAAAATGCCTTGAGGCTTCGCGGCCTCAAGGCATTTTTGTTTATAGCGCGAGCAATGCTACGACGCGTCGACCGGCGCTTCCTTCGATGCGATCAACAGCAACGAAATATTGTTGAAGAAGAACATCCCCTTCACATGCCACGACGTGTACTTGCGGATCACGTTGAGCAACGTGTACGGCGTGAACCAGTAGTTATGATCGGGATGCACGATCTCGACGAAGGTCTCGTCGCGATCGACGAAATCGAAATGTCGTGGGTAGCACTGCACGGCATCGGGCACGGTGATCACGACGTTGCCGAAGTCGATCCGATCGATCTGTTCGAGAAACGACGCGACATTGCCGACGTGTTCGAGCACTTCGGGGATCAGCACGATATCGACGGGGCCCTGCACCTGCGCGAGGTCCGCATACAGCGGTTGATCGCAGTGCTGCGCGAGTTCGTGCAAGCCGTTCTCGTCCGCGTCGACGCCGATCAACTCCGTGCAGACGCCCGAGTTCAGCAGGCTCAGATGCAGGTTGCTGCGCGGATCGAAGATCGGCGAGTCGACGCAGCCTACGTGCAACACGCGCTTGCCCGTGCACATGCTGACTAGCGCAGCCGTGCGATCGTGCTTCGCGAGTTGCCTCGATACGGCGACCTTCTGCACGAAGAACGGCGCGTGCAACTGTTCGAGCACGCTATGGGCCGGCTGGACGGGAGGAATATTGGCTGTGCTCAATTGAATTCCAGTGCACGAAGGCTTTCGTAGTTATTGAACGTGCTGCCCCAGAACTGCTTCGCGTACACCCGGCCACTGCCCGTATAAGTCTGGCCGCTGTGATGACGCGGAATGAAGTAGTGGCTAGGGAACACCGTCAGATCGTTCGGCTTGAACTCGTGTACGGCCTGCGTGAAGCGCAGCGGTCCGACTGTTTTCCACGCGCGATCGTTGCAGACGGTCGGCAGCCGGCGAATGTCGTCGACCATCTTCTTGAAGAGCGGATGCCCTGGCCGCGCACCGACATAACCGGCGGCCATCAAGCCCGGCGCGGCCAGTTCGTTTTCCCAGCACGTGAAGAGATCGCAGTCGAACAGCTCGGCATCGAGCGGACGCACGCAGATGCTGTCGGCATCGACGGCGAACCCGCCGTACCAGTAGAGAAACTGCCAGCGCATCAAATCGGCGACACCGTTCAGTTCCTTCGACCACATCTCCTGCATCTGCGCAGCGTTAGGCCAGCGATGATTGCACAGGTCGTCGTTGCCCCAGATGCGAATCTGCAGGTCGGGGTTGAACTTGCGCCACGTGTCGATGCAGTTGTCCGGGCGTTTCGACGGATCGCCTACCCAGATGATGTGCAGCAATTTCGGAATCATGGCTATGGAGTCGTGGGAGAAAGCAGCATTACACGCGATGCTTCAGATACGTCGACCACTTCTGATGCGCACGGTAGTACGCCTCTTCCTCCGCGCTCAAACCCGACTCCTTGTACCAGGGCAGATGCCGGCACGTGTAGCGGCCTGCGAAGCGTATGCCGCAGATATGCCGCTCGCGATTGAAATAGCGTTTGTTGTAGACGGCGAACGTTGTGTCGAGCGGCGCGTTGTAGATCGGATCGCCACGCAGCGTTGCACCGATCTGCTGCTGCCAGAAGCGCGATTCCCATTCCCAGATCGAGTAGTCGCGATCGCCGTAACGGAAGCGATCGTCCTGCATCGTGTGCGGATTCGCGATGTCGAGTGCGAAGCCTGCCTTGCCGACACGGAAATGTTCGGTGGCTTCGATCAGTTCGAAGAGGAATTCGCGTGGCAGTGCGCCGTTGAATTCGAGGTCCGGGTCAGTAATGCAGAAAATGTCCGGTAGCCGCGCGTAGTTCGCTTCAGATAAAAAGATGCTGTGCGGTCCTGCGTTGTGGTCGAGCTTGACCACAACGTGTTCGTCCTGAAGCGTGTCGAGGTACGACAGCATCTCGGGCGCGCTCGATGCGTTGTCGACGATCACCAGGTTGCGTAAGCTCGCGGCCTGCAACTGCGAAATCATGTTGCGCAGGTAGGTTGCGTTGTTGAACGTCGGAATCAGCACGGGGACGTTCGCGACGAGACCGCCGGCGAGATGTCGATAGAAGCGGCTATCTTCGTGCGTTGCGGTGGCGTCGGCGTACGTGAGTGGCGCGATGGCAGGTGCGGACGATGCGACCGGCGCACTGGGCGCGGCGGCTTCGGCCTCAGCGGCGGCCAGCGCATCGGCCAGATCGCTCTGCACGCCTTCGTCGTCGGGAAGAAGGGTTGCTGCACGACGCAACGGTTCCACTGCGGCAGCGTGCTTGCCCTGTTGCGTGAACGCGGTTGCCAGCGCTTGCCAGCCCAGCGCGAAATCGGGCAGCAGCGCGGTCAGCTGACCGGCCACCGATTCCGCATCTTCAAAGCGTCGCTTGTCGAGCAGCACCGCGAGCGTCGACATGAACTCCGCGACAAGCGCGGCCAGCTCTTCCTCAGATGCATCCGCAATCTGCGCAGGTTGCAGATCGAGTGCGACCGGATCGACGCCACGTTGCTGCGCTTCCTGCACGACCTGACGCGCGGTTTCGGTCCAGCCAGCGTTCGTCAGCGCATCGATGTAGCCGGTCCAGAAGCGCGGCTCCGCAGGCGCGGCTTCGATCGCGGCGCGGAAATACGGCTGGGCGCTATCGAGCCGGTTCGATTGGGCGATCGCCATACCGAGCAGATGATTGGCGTCGGCGTTATCGGGCAGCGCTGCAAGAATCCGCCGATACGCCGCTTCGGCTTCGCCGTAGCGCCCCGACTGTTGATGAGCGACCGCCTGCTCGAGCTCGGCGCCGAGGTCGACCGCGGTGAGGGTGTCATTCATGGGCGAAGGTGACGCGAAGTTGGCAAGTTTGGCGACAGTGGGATTTGCGCAGGCATTTCCCGATTTGACGCATATTGCCTACAACTGCACACAACGCATTGGCCGAACAGAAGGCGAATTGGTGCGCTGTTCGATTGTTCGCGGGGGGAGGGGGAGACCGGCCGTACGCTCGCGAACGGCCGTAGTGATTCAGGCTGAGACCAAGACTAGCTGGCAGCGCCCCGCAGCTTGCGCCCTTGCTCGCGAACTTGTTCGAGCGTCGCGCCCGGCGTACTCGCTTCCTGCGGCATGCGGATTTCGATCAGCGCAGCGCATTTTGCGGCGCGCGCGCGTTCTAAAGCGGGCAGGAAATCGGCGGTGCGCTCGACGGTTTCGCCATGCGCGCCGAACGAGCGCGCGAACGCCGCGAAATCGGGGTTGGTGAGCCCCGTGCCATGCACGCGGTTCGGATAATGCCGCTCCTGATGCATGCGGATCGTGCCGAAGTGGCTGTTGTTCACGACGATGAACAGCACATGCAGGTCGTATTGCATCGCGGTTGCGAGTTCCTGCGCGGCCATCATGAAGCAGCCGTCGCCGGCCAGCGCGACCACGTCCCGGTCGCGATACAGCGACTTCGCCGCAATCGCGGCCGGTACGCCGTAGCCCATCGCGCCACTCGTCGGTGCGAGCTGCGAGCGGAAATGCCGATACGAAAAGTGCCGATGCAGCCACGTCGCGTAGTTGCCTGCGCCGTTGGTCACGATTGCATCGACGGGCAGGTGCTCGCGCAACTGCTGCATCACTTCGCCGAGTTGCACGTCGCCAGGAATCGTACGCGGCTTGCGCCATTCGAGGTACGCGCCGTGCGCTTCTTCGGCTGTGCCGGCCCACGGTAGCGTCGCGGGCGCTTTCAGCGCGGCCAGTTGTTCAGCCAGTTCCGGCATGCCGGAGACGATCGGCAGATCGGCGGCATACACGCGGCCCAGTTCTTCGGCGCCCTGATGCACGTGCACGAGCGTCTGTTTGGTCTTCGGAATCTCGAGCAACGTATAGCCGTTGGTCGTCGCTTCGCCGAGCCGCGGACCGAACGCGAGCAGCAAGTCAGCATCACTGATCCGTTTGGCGAGCGCGGGGTTGATGCCGAGGCCGACATCGCCGGCGTAGTTCGGGTGTTCGTTATCGAGCGTGTCCTGAAAGCGGAACGCGAGTCCGACCGGCAATTGCCACTGCTCGACGAAGCGCTGCAGGTCCGCGCTTGCAGCCGGCGTCCAGCCGCTGCCGCCGGCGATCAGCATCGGCCGTTGCGCGCCTTCGAGCAGTTGCCGCAAGCGCTCGATCTGCGCGGGCGCGGGCGCTGCCGCCACGCGATGGTAACGAGGCGCGCCCGGCACGACCGGACACGCATCGCTCAGCACGTCTTCGGGCAGCGATAGTACGACCGGGCCAGGGCGGCCCGACGTCGCGGTATGGAACGCGTGGCTCAGGTATTCGGGAATCCGTCGCGGATCGTCGATCTGCGCGACCCACTTCGCCATCTGGCCAAACATCCGCCGATAGTCGATTTCCTGGAACGCCTCGCGGTCCAGATGCTCGCGTGCGCACTGGCCGATAAGCAGGACCATCGGTGTCGAGTCCTGGAACGCCGTATGCACGCCAATCGATGCGTGCGTCGCGCCCGGTCCGCGCGTGACGAGCGCGACACCCGGCCGCCCCGTCAGCTTGCCGGTCGCTTCCGCCATGTTGGCTGCCGCCGCTTCGTGCCGGCAGACGATCGTCTCGATGCGCTCCGTTTCATCGTGCAGCGAATCGAGCACGGCGAGAAAGCTTTCGCCAGGCACGCAGAAAACACGTTCGACGCCATGCGTAAGCAGCGCATCGACGACAAGGCGCGCACCGGTGGTGGTGGCGGAGGCGGAATCGTTCGGCAGCGGCATTGCAGAAAATCCTCGTGAGGTGGTCGGACAAATCGGTGAGTGATCTGGCTTCGACAGCTTACGCCGGGAGGCGCGCGAATGTCACGGGCGCCGCCGGGCGAGCCGGCGGTAGCCGCGAAGCGGGCCGTACGCTTACAGAAGCGCTACAGGCGAGCAGCCGCGCTTGAAAAACCGCTAGCAAGCCTGAAGCCCGAGCCGCATCAGCATTCGACGATATTCACCGCCAGCCCGCCGCGCGACGTTTCCTTGTACTTGGTCTTCATGTCGGCGCCGGTTTCGCGCATCGTCTTGATGACCGAATCGAGCGATACGTAGTGACTGCCGTCGCCGCGCAGCGCCATGCGTGCGGCGTTGACCGCTTTCACGGACGCCATCGCATTGCGTTCGATGCACGGAATCTGCACCATCCCGCCGACAGGATCGCAGGTCAGGCCGAGGTTGTGTTCCATGCCGATCTCGGCCGCGTTCTCGACCTGCGAGGGCGTGCCGCCCATCACCGCTGCGAGCGCCGCGGCCGCCATCGAGCACGCGACTCCCACTTCGCCCTGGCAGCCCACCTCGGCGCCGGAGATCGACGCATTGAGCTTGTAGAGGATGCCGATCGCGGCGGCCGTCATCAGGAAGTCGATCACGCCTTGCTCGTTCGACCCGGGCATGAAGCGCATGTAGTAATGCAGCACAGCCGGAATGATGCCGGCCGCGCCGTTGGTCGGCGCGGTGACGACACGGCCGCCGGCCGCGTTCTCTTCGTTCACCGCGATCGCGTACAGGTTGATCCAGTCGATCATCGACAGCGGATCCTGCAGCGCGCGCTCGGGGTTACCCGACAGCGAGCGATACAGCTGCGGCGCGCGACGCTTGACCTGGAACGGCCCCGGCAGCGTGCCGTCGGCATCGGGGTTGCCGATGCCGCAGCCGCGCGCGACGCACGACTGCATCACGTCCCAGATTTTCAGCAGGCCGGCGCGCGTTTCTTCTTCGGTATGCCACGCACGCTCGTTGTCCCACATCAGCTGCGCAATCGACTTGCCGCTCTCGGCACACATCGCGAGCAGATCATTGCCGCTGCGAAACGGGTACGGAAGCTGGTCGGCAGCCGACAGCACTTTCGTGTTCGGCGCGCCGGCGGTGACGACGAAACCGCCACCCACCGACAGATACGTGGACTCGCGCAGCGCGGCGCCTTGCGCATCGAAGGCGCGCAGTGTCAGGCCGTTCGGATGTTCGGCAAGCGCCTGGCGATAGAACGAGATGTGATCTTTCAGCACGAACGGCACGTCGTGCTTGCCGAGCAGCGACAGCGTGCGCGACTTGCGAATCGCTTCGAGCCGCTCGACGATCGTGTCGGGGTTGACGGTGTCGGGCGCATCGCCGAGCAGGCCGAGCATCACGCCGCGGTCGGTGCCGTGGCCTTTACCGGTCGCGCCGAGCGAACCGTACAGATCGACTTTCACGGAAGCCGTGTCCGCGAGCAGCCCGTCGCGTTCGAGCCCCTGCACGAACATCAGCGCGGCGCGCATCGGCCCGACCGTATGCGAACTGGACGGACCAATGCCGATCTTGAAGAGGTCGAACACGCTGACGGCCATTACTGCTCCTGCGAATAAAAGTGGGGTTAGCGCGCCGGCAGCGGCAGACACACGGCGAGCCAGGCAGGCGGCGTCGGTGCTAGCCGCAGTGCGATCGGCGCGTAACGCCCATCGAGCCGCGCGGCAAGGTGAAACAGTTCTGTCGCGCTCTTCGGGTCCCACGGACCCGCGTAGCCGGGCAAACCGGCCTCGCGACGTTTGGCATCGAACGGCACGTTCGAATGCACGAATTCTTCATGCGTCTTCGTACCGAGCGCGTAGGGCGTGAGCCAGTTCAGCGCGGCGGCGAGCGACGCACCGCTCGCTGCGCGTTGCGGCAACCAGTTGCGGTTGTGACGGCGCGCGGCGAGTGCCGCCGTGACGAGCGGTTGCAGATCGTAGGTCACGTAATGCAGCGCATCGCGTTCCGCGAAATCGACTGTCGATCCATCGGGTGCAATGTTGTCGCCCACATGCTCGATGAACAGCCGCTGCGCCGCATCGATCATCTTGCGGTTATCGAGCGTAAAAGCCGCCATCGAGATCAGCTTGACCCGATGGCTCTGCCAGTTGTTGCGATACGTACCGGTGAGCGGCCGCGGTTGCGCATCGATCTGCTCGATGTAGCCGTTGGCGAGCTTCGTCAGGAACGCCATCGCTGCATTGCGCGTTTTTACCGGCAATGCGCTCGCGGTCATGTCGTAGGCGAGGATCAATCCTTCGAAATGCGTTTCGTCGATCGGATTGAAGCTCGGCTGATAGGTCGTGACCCACGCATACAGCAGCCGGTCGACAAACTTCAGATAGCGGTCGTCACTGGTTGCACGCCACGCGAGCGCCGCGTCGCGCAACAGATCGAGATCCTTCTCGGCCTCGACGCTCTGGTCGTAAATGCCCTCGTGCGGCAGCGTGCCTTCGGTATGCAGTCGCGCCACGGCATGCGCCGGATCGTTCAGATGCGCCTGCACGTTTGCGACCAGCGCCTTGACGCCCAGATCGGCATTCGTGCGTTCGCTCGCTTGCAGCGCGGGCGCGGCGCAGAAATTCATCGCGGCGCGCGCATGCTGCACACCCAGTAGCAGCATTCCGCCGAGCAGCATCGCAGCCAGCGGCGTCTTCGTTTCCCGCCTGCGGGGCACATCCGTCGCCGCCGCCGTTGACACACCACCCATCGACACGGACCGGCATTGCATCGTTCGCACCATTCTCGCCATGCGAAACTCCTTCGTTAGGCTGATTCGGTGTGTGATGTTAGCCGGTCCTGCGTTAAAACGGTGCAACGAGGTTGCACCCTGACTGTTGCCTGCTTATGTCACGAGTAGTCAGCGATCGGTACGCACGAGCAGAACAGATTGCGGTCGCCGTACGCGTTGTCGGCGCGACCAACCGGCGGCCAGTACTTGCGCGCGACGAGCGAAGCGAGCGGATACGCGGCGGCTTCGCGCGCATACGCATGCTTCCAGCCGTCGTCGACCACGACTGCCGCGGTATGCGGCGCGTGCTTTAGCGGATTGTCCTCGCGGTCCGCGCGACCTTCCTCGACAGCGCGAATCTCGTTGCGGATCGCGATCATCGCTTCCACGAAACGATCGAGTTCTTCCTTCGATTCCGATTCGGTCGGCTCGACCATCAGCGTGCCCGGCACCGGGAAGCTCATCGTCGGAGCGTGGAAGCCGTAATCGATCAGGCGCTTGGCGACGTCGTCGACGGTGATGCCGCTCGTGTCCTTGATCGGCCGCAGGTCGAGAATGCATTCGTGCGCGACAAGTCCGCCCGGGCCCGAGTACAGCACCGGGTAATGCGGCGCGAGCTTCTTCGCGACGTAGTTCGCGTTGAGGATCGCGGTTTCGGTCGCTGCGGTGAGGTTCTTCGCGCCCATCATCGCGATGTACATCCACGAGATCGGCAGGATCGAGGCGGAGCCGTACGGCGCCGACGATACCGCGCCGATGCCTTGCGGCGCGCGCTCATAACCCGACGACACCTGGTTCGGCAGGAACTTCGCCAGATGCGCGCCGACTGCGACCGGACCGACGCCCGGGCCGCCACCGCCGTGCGGAATGCAGAACGTCTTGTGCAGGTTCAGGTGCGACACGTCGCCGCCGAATTGTCCCGGTGCCGTGAGGCCGACCATCGCGTTCATGTTCGCGCCGTCCACATACACCTGGCCGCCGTGCGCATGCACGATTTCGCAGATCTCGCGGACGTTCTGTTCGAACACGCCGTGCGTAGACGGATACGTGATCATGATCGCGGCGAGCTTGTCCTTGTGCTGCCCGGCCTTCGCCTTCAGGTCGTCGATGTCGACGTTGCCTTGCGCATCGCAGGCAACCACCACGACCTGCATGCCGGCCATCTGTGCGGATGCCGGGTTCGTGCCGTGCGCGGAAGCGGGGATCAGACAGACGTTGCGATGACCTTCGCCGCGCGACTCGTGATAAGCGTGGATGATCAGCAGGCCCGCGTACTCGCCTTGCGAACCGGCATTCGGTTGCAGCGACACGGCAGCGTAGCCGGTTGCGGCGACCAGCATCTGTTCGAGCTGATCGATCATCTCGCGATAACCGACGGTCTGCGCAGCCGGCGCGAACGGGTGGATCTGGCCGAATTCGGGCCACGTGACCGGCAGCATTTCGGAGGTCGCGTTGAGCTTCATCGTGCACGAACCGAGCGGGATCATCGAGCGGTCGAGCGCGAGGTCCTTGTCCGCCAGGCTGCGCAGATAACGCAGCATTTCGGTTTCGGAATGGTGGCGGTTGAAGACGTGGTGCGTCAGGTACGTGCTCGTGCGGGCGAGTTCTGACGGAATCGACGCAGCTTCGGTTTGCGCCAGTTCGGTGTCGAGTGTGTCGATCTGCGGCACATCTGCCGAACCCGCGGCTTGCGCGAACACCGTCAGCAGATCGGCGAGATCGCCGCGCGTGGTGGTTTCGTCGATCGACAGGCCGACGCGCGTATCGCTCACGCGGCGCAGGTTGATGCGCTTTGCCACGGCCGCATCGAGCAGCGCCTGGGTGCGGGCGCCGGTGTCGAATGTGAGCGTGTCGAAGAAAGTCGTATTGACGGCCGCGTAGCCAAGCTGTTTCGCGCCGGCTGCGAGCAGCGCCGCGATGCGGTTCACGCGTAGCGCGATTGTCTTCAGGCCGTGCGGGCCGTGATAGACCGCGTACATGCTCGCCATGATCGCGAGCAGCGCCTGCGCCGTGCAGACATTCGAGGTCGCTTTTTCGCGGCGGATATGTTGTTCGCGCGTTTGCAGTGCGAGACGCAGCGCGGGCTTGCCTTGCGCATCGACGGTTACGCCGACCAGGCGCCCCGGCATCTGCCGCTTGAATTCGTCGCGCACCGCGAGGTACGCAGCATGCGGACCGCCGAAGCCGACCGGCACACCAAAACGTTGCGAGTTGCCGACCGCGACGTCCGCGCCCCATTCGCCGGGCGGCGTCAGCACGGTCAGCGCGAGCAGATCGGCGGCGGCGACCACGTGGCCGCCCGCTGCGTGGATCGCTTCGGCGAGCGCGCGGTAGTCGTGCACATCGCCGTTCACGCCCGGGTATTGCAGCAGCACACCGAAAGCATTTGCGTGCGCGGCTTCGGCGGCGGGGCCGACCTTCACCTCGATGCCGACCGGCTTCGCGCGCGTCTTCACGACTTCGATGGTCTGCGGCAGTACGTCGTCAGCGACGTAGAACACGTTCGATTGCGGCTTGCCCGTGCGTTGCAGCAGCGTCATCGCTTCGGCGGCGGCCGTGGCTTCGTCGAGCAGCGAGGCGTTGGAGATGGCGAGACCCGTCAGGTCGACGATCATCTGCTGGAAATTCAGCAGCGCTTCGAGCCGGCCTTGCGAGATTTCGGGTTGATACGGCGTGTACGCGGTGTACCACGCCGGGTTTTCGAGCACATTGCGCAGGATCACCGCCGGCGTGTGCGCGTTGTAATAGCCCTGGCCGATATAGGAGCGGAACACCTGGTTCTGATCCGCCAGCTCGCGCAGTGCGGCGAGCGCTTCCGCTTCGCTCTTCGGCTGGGCGAACGGGCCGAGCGGCAGCGTTTCAGTGCGGCGGATTGCTTGCGGAATCACCGCGTCGATCAAGGCGGCACGCGACGCGAAACCGAGCGCGTCGAGCATGGCCTGCTGATCGGCGCCATCCGGGCCGATGTGCCGTTCGGCGAATGCGTCGTGCACTTCGAGCGCGGCGAGCGAGAGAGGGGTGCGGTTCATCAGACGATCCGGATGTTCGAGCTTCATGGCAGTCCTGCGGGCGCGGGGCGCGGCTCAGGCGACTGGGCCGGCGCGCGCCGCGCGGTTCGTAAGTAAAAGTTAATCGATCAGCTTGCTGTAGGCGGCGGCGTCGATCAGCTTGTCGGTCGATGCGCCGGCCGCGAGCTTGATCTTGAAGAGCCATACGCCGTACGGGTCGCCGTTGACGTCTTCAGGGGAGTCGGCGGCTTCTGCGTTGATCGCGACGATCTCGCCCGATACCGGCGAATAGACGTCGGATGCAGCCTTCACCGATTCGACGACGCCGATCGCGTCGCCTTCCTTCACCTGCTTGCCGACTGCGGGCAGTTCGAGGAAGACGATGTCGCCGAGCGTGCTTTGCGCGTGGTCGGTGATGCCGACCGTCAGCGTGCCGTCCGCTTCGGTGCGGATCCATTCGTGTTCTTCGGTGTATTTCAGATCGGCCGGGACGTTGCTCATCGGATGCTCCTGGTGTGAATGCGTTAGGTAAGGGTCGGGCGCCGCGGGGCGGGCGGTCAGACAGCCAGCACTTTGCCGTTGCGCACGAACGGCAGTTTTACCACGCGCGCGGGAAAATTCTTGTCGCGGATCTGCACCTGCACCGTGTCGCCGATGGCAACGGCAGTCGGGACGCGCGCGAAGGCGATCGATTCCTGCATCGTCGGCGAAAACGTGCCGCTCGTGATCTCGCCGTCGCCGTGCGGCGTGACAACCTTTTGATGCGCGCGCAGCACGCCGCCCGCCTTGCCGTTTTCCTTCTGCAGGATCAGCCCGACGAACGTGCTGCGCGAGCCGTTCGCCTCGAGCGGCGCACGACCGACGAAGTCGCGCGGCTGCGTGAGGTCGACTGTCCATGCGAGACCGGCGTCGAGCGGCGAGACGTCGTCGTCCATGTCCTGACCGTACAGATTCATGCCTGCTTCGAGGCGCAGCGTGTCGCGTGCGCCGAGGCCGCACGGGCTCACGCCCTGGCGTTGCAGCGCATCCCAGAACTCACAGACGAAGCTGGCCGGCAGCACGATTTCGAAGCCGTCTTCGCCGGTGTAGCCGGTGCGCGCGACCATCAACTCGCCGAACGGCGTGTTGTCGATCTTCGCGGCGTTGAACGGCTTCAGGAGTTCGGTGGCGGTGCGGGTGGATGGTGCGACTTGCCAGACCTTGTTGCGCGCGTTCGGGCCTTGCACTGCGACGATTGCGAGGTCGCGGCGCGGCGTGATGGTCAGGCCATAGCCGCCGGTCGTATTGAGCTGGTTGAACCACGCGAGGTCTTTTTCGGCGGTACCGGCGTTGACTACGACGCGGAAGGTGTCGTCGGCGAAGTAATAGACGATCAGATCGTCGATCACGCCGCCGTTCGGGTTCAGCATGCACGAGTAGAGCGCGCGGCCCGGCGTTTGCAGCTTGCCGACGTTGTTGGCGAGCGCGTGCTCGAAGAAGGCGCGCGCCTTGGCGCCGGTCACATCGACGACGCACATGTGCGAGACGTCGAACATGCCGGCATCGGTGCGCACCGCGCGGTGTTCGTCGATCTGCGAACCGTAGTTGACAGGCATGTCCCAGCCGCCAAAGTCGACCATGCGTGCTTTAAGCGCGCAATGCGTGGCGTGGAGCGGGGTGTGTTTGGGTTCGGTCATCGGGGCCTCGGGCATTTCGCAAACAAAAAAGGCCATGCGGCGCAATCCTCGCGGCCTGCTGCCTGCGAGCGATACGGTGCATGACCCCTCTGTCCTCGATACCTGAGAGATTGCGCCACCACGACTGTGCAACGGTGTCGTGGCGAAACGCGCGCCCCTTCGGTGGGCAGCTTGCCAGAATGGTGGCTACTGCCGCTCTCCAGAGTGCGAAAACCGGTGCCAGATGATGCACGGCGACAGACGGATTTCGACGCGGTCGGTCCTTTTGCCTGAGAGTTTGTGGGTGTGCCCCTTCGGCGGCGCGGCCTGCTTGAAACTGCGATGGCCAGCGCGCTCTCCCGACGCGTGCGGCGAATGTACGCGAGCCCCGGAGGCTTGTCAAATGGACGATTGGGAGCCGCGCGGGGGCGTGCGCGGCGCTGCCCGGCACGGTGCTGTGGGTCAAAAATATGGGTGGATTGAAGCGATTTAGCGGGCGCAAAAATGCGGACGGCCCGCGCAGCGTGATGCCGTGCGGGCCGTCTTTGGAAAGCAGGCGCTTACTGGTCGATAGCGTGCGCGGCGCCGTCGAGTTCCTGATTCAGCACGCGCTGTTCGTCGCTGGACAGACCGACGCCATGCTGCGCGGCCATGTCGCGCGATTCCTGGCGGATCACGTCGAGACGGTGATGCAGCGCTGCCCCTTGCGGCGGCGGATAGTAGCCCTGGTTCACGCGGTTATCGATGCGACGGCCCAGGTTGTCGATGCGGCCGTTGACCTGATCGAAACGCTGAATCGCAACTTCTCGCGGAGTCGGACCCGTGTGCACGGTCTCCGGCGGCGCGACCACACAGGCCGCCAGCGACGAAACCAGCGCGACGCCTGCCAGTGCGCGAATGAAGCGTTGCATACCTTTCTCCTTGTTGCCTTGTTGTTGTGTCCGGGATTGTCGCCGGTCCGAAACGTTACCGCACAAGAACGACCGGCCGGTAACGCGCGATGACGTGCCGGGTCGTTTATTTGTAACCGTTTGTGCGGTGGTGGGTTTCTTTCGGTTTGTCAGGTTTGCGGTGTTCACGCGTGGCGAGTGAACGGCAGTCGGCGGCCTTCTTCCGCGCTGCGAGCGGCGAGTTCGATGATCGTCATCACATCGACGGCGTCTTGCGGGCTGACCGGGAACGGTGTGCCTTCGCGAATCGATGCCGCGACCGCGCGATAGAAGTCTGCATAAGCGCCGTCGAGTGTCGGCAGATCGCGCTCTACTTCGTCGTCGCCTTCCAGCACGCGCAGCCGGCCCGGCGTGTTGCCGCCACCGAAGCCCGGCTGGCCGGGACGCAGGCCCGCCTTCAACTGGTCTTCCTGCGTATCGAGGCCGTGCTTCACATAACTGCCGCGCGTACCGTGGATCGCGAAGCGCGGCGGCGCGAGCGCCGTCAGCGCGCTCGCGTGCAGGACGACTTCGAGGTTCGGATAGCCGAGTTGCAGATGTACGTAGTCAGGGGCGCTGCCTGCGTCGCGATGCAGCGCGACGGTTGCGTACACCGTGGATGGCGCGCCGAACAACGCCAGCGCCTGGTCGATCAGATGCGGGCCGAGGTCGAACAGCAGGCCGCCGCCGCGTGTCGCATCTTCGCGCCAGCGCTGCCGCACGAATGGACGGAAGCGGTCGAAGTGCGATTCGAAATGCGTGACGCGACCGAGTTGCCCACTTGCAAGCAATGCACGCACGGTGAGAAAGTCGCCGTCCCAACGACGGTTGTGAAACGGCGCGAACAACAGGCCCTTCGTGTGGGCGAGATCGGCGAGCGCGCGGGCTTCGTCGGCGGTTAGCGTGACGGGTTTGTCGACGACTACATGCTTGCCGCCTTCGAGTGCACGTTTCGCGAGATCGTAGTGCGTGTCGTTCGGCGTCGCGATGACGATGCATTCGATGTCGTCGAGTGCGACGAGCGCATCGAGGTCGCGGACGATCTTCGCATCCGGAAAGTCGGCCTGCGCGCGTTCGGGCTGACCGGTGGCGATGGCCGCGACGCTCGCGCGTCCGCAGTGGGCGATGACCGGCGCGTGAAAAGTCTGGCCGGCGAAACCGTAACCCATCAGGCCGGTTTTGAGCGGTGAAGTCATGGGAGCATTTCCTGCGGTAAAAGCTGAAAGGGCGCGCAACGGCGACATTCTGGCATGGCCGGCGCGCAGATCGTGCGCGGGGTGTGACGTTACGGCTGGGTGGCATACAGCGTGGTGTCGCTTCAGGCCGTTGCGCGATACATGAGATGTCGTTCATCCGTGTTAACATCGCCGGTCTCGCGCAACGGGGATCCGCGTAGGTAAGCCGTTGCGCCGCATGTCTCAAGGGTCCTTGCGCCCTCAACCGTTACACCCCATCCACTGACGATGTCCGCAGGTCTAAACCCCGCTCAAAACGAAGCGGTGCGCTATCTCGATGGTCCGTGTCTTGTGCTAGCCGGTGCCGGCAGCGGCAAGACGCGCGTTATCACGCAGAAGATCGCGCATCTGATCGAAGCCAAAGGCTTCGAGCCGCGCCACATCGCCGCCGTCACGTTCACGAACAAGGCCGCGGCGGAAATGCGCGAGCGCGTCGGCAAACTGCTCGAAGGCAAGACGCTCACGACGCCGGGCAAGGAAGGCCGCAAGGTTCCCGTCAATCAGCTCACCGTGTGTACATTCCACTCGCTCGGTGTGCAGATCCTGCGTCAGGAAGCCGAGCATGTGGGCCTGAAACCGGGGTTCTCGATCATGGATTCCGACGACTGCTTCGGCATGGTGCAGGAACAGATCGGTACGACGGATAAAGGCCTGATCCGCAAGATCCAGTCGATCATCTCGCTGTGGAAGAACGGCCTCATCATGCCCGACGAGGCGATGGCGATCGCCGCGAATGAAGACGAACAGCAGGCCGCAATTGTTTATCGCAACTACGTGGCGACGCTGCACGCGTACCAGGCCGTCGATTTCGACGATCTGATCCGTTTGCCCGCTGAGCTGTTCGCGCGCAACGAGCAGGTGCGCGACCGCTGGCAGAACAAACTGCGCTACCTGCTGATCGACGAGTACCAGGACACCAACGCGTGCCAGTACGAACTGCTCAAGCAACTGGCTGGCCCGCGTGCTGCGTTCACCGCGGTGGGCGACGACGACCAGGCGATCTACGGATGGCGTGGCGCCACGCTCGAAAATCTCGCGCAGCTTGGCAAGGATTTTCCGAAGCTGCATCTGGTGAAGCTTGAACAGAACTATCGGTCGACGGTGCGCATTCTGACAGCGGCCAATAACGTCATTGCGAATAATCCGAAGCTGTTCGAGAAGAAGTTGTGGTCCGAGCACGGGATGGGCGACACGATTTCGGTGACGCCTTGCAACGATGAAGAACATGAAGCGGAATCGGTGGTGTTCAGGCTGTCCGCGCACAAGTTCGAACGGCGTGCGCAGTTTCGCGATTACGCGATCCTGTATCGCGGGAATTTTCAGGCGCGGATCTTTGAACAGGTGCTGCGGCGCGAGCGGATTCCGTATGTGCTCTCGGGTGGCCAGTCGTTTTTCGACAAGGCCGAGATCAAGGATATCTGCGCGTATCTGCGCTTGATCGCGAATGCCGACGACGATCCTGCTTTCATCCGCGCGATCACTACGCCGCGGCGTGGTGTCGGCAATACGACGCTCGAAGCGCTCGGTTCGTTTGCGGGGCAGGCGAAGGTGTCGTTGTTCGAGGCGGTTTATATGGGCGGCATCGAGGCGCGCTTGTCGGCGCGCCAGGTCGAACCGTTGCGCGCGTTCTGCGATTTCATGCAACGACTTACCGACCGCGCGGACAAGGATGCCGCGACGACGCTGCTCGACGACATGATGGAGGCGATTCACTACGAGGCGTACCTGTACGACACGTTCGATGAGCGCCAGGCGCAGTCGAAGTGGCAGAACGTGCTCGAGTTTATCGAGTGGTTAAAGCGTAAGGGCACGAAGCCCGAGCCGGAGATTTCCGCGGATGGCGACAGCGAAGAAACCGGTTATGACAACGCGGATGGTCTTGCGGATACCGGCAAGAACCTGCTGGGGTTGATCCAGACGGTTGCGCTGATGTCGATGCTCGAAGGGAAAGAGGAAGATCCCGATGCGGTGCGGCTATCTACGGTGCATGCGTCTAAGGGGCTCGAGTATCCGCATGTGTTTCTGGTCGGCGTCGAGGAAGGGATCATGCCGCATCGCGGTGGGTCCGACGATGCGCCGATCGACGATGCGCGTATCGAAGAAGAACGGCGGCTGATGTATGTCGCGATTACGCGGGCGCAACGCAGTTTGCATCTGAACTGGTGCAAGAAGCGCAAGCGCGCGCGGGAGACGGTGGTGTGCGAGCCGTCGCGGTTTATTCCGGAGATGGAGCTTGATGACGCGCCGCCGCCTACCGCCGATGAGGCGCCTATGTCGCCGAAGGATCGGTTGGCGAGTTTGAAGGCGTTGTTGCAGAAGCCTTGAGTGTGTTGGGCTTTGTGTGTGGGGTGAGATGGGAAGACCCTTACCGCACGAGGCTCATCGACCGTCGCGGCGATTATGCGCGGTAGAGTGGCACGGCCTGTTCAGCCGAGAATTCCATGCGTTTGTCGCTGCCTCCCACGCCGTACCGCGTTGCGCTCGAAACCTATATAGACGCGAAGGACAACACGCGGCCCGAGCGCATCGACGAGATTTTTGCGGCCGATGCCGTGCTCACGTTCTCCCTCGCCACCGAAAACATCGCTTTTCCGGCTCGCACCGTGGGCGCGCCCGCGATTGCGAAGACGCTCGTCAGCGATTTTGGTGCGCAATATGCGCGATGCCGGACGTACTACGTATGCGACTCGCTTCATGTGAGCGGGACCGGGGACGCAACCGGTGCGCATGTCGATGCGCTGCCGTGGCTCGTGGTGATGCGCGAACCCGCGACTGGGTCGTTGCGGGTTGGGCACGGCGTTTATCACTGGATGTTTGCGCGCGATGCGGCTGGTGTGCGGGCGACGCGCCTTCACATTCATATTGCGCGGATGGATGTCGTGGCGGACCCGGATGGCGTAGCGCTCGCGACGTTGCAGGATGGGTTGAGCTACCCGTGGTTGCGGCCCGAGGAGTTGAGAGAACGCATTCTTTCGATTGCACGCGAGGTGCCGGCGCTGGGCTTTGTCGAATCCTTTAGCCAGCCGGTAACGATGCCGGTTGCATCGACTCCGAAATGAAAAATCCCTGCGGCGTGCGGTTGCACGTGCAGGGATGATGTTGCTTCGCGGCGCTGACCAGGTACCCGACTGACTGCGGCAATGGCGGCGGTCGCTGCCGCCTCGCTGCTGTTACCCGTTACCCGTTACCTGTTAGCCGCCGGCAGCCGCGCCTGATGCAGGTGCTGCGCCAGAAGCGGCTGCTACGCCGGATGCTGCCGCGGCGTCAGAAGCAGGTGCGGCTCCCGATGCAGCTGCAGCACCGGATGCCGCCGCCGCACCAGCCGCCGCCGGCACTGGCGGATCGCCGAACTTGCCGCCCGAGTTGTCGGCCATGTAGGCGACGGCGAGACCGATTTCGTAATCGCTGTAGTCGTCGGGGCTCGTGCCGCCGCGCGCGGGCATCGCACCGGTACCGGTTAGCGCGGTATGCCAGAGCGTAGCGAAGCCTTGCGCGATGCGCGGGGCCCAGTCGCCGGTGTTGGAGAACTTCGGCGCGCCGGCTACACCGGCCGCATGGCATGCCGAACAGACGGCCTGATAGACCTGCTGACCGGTTTTGTAGACGCGCGGCGCATTGGCGTCGCGAATGGCGACCTGAGCGATTGGCGCGATGCGCTCGCCTACGGCGGCATCGGTGAGGCTATCGGTGCCTGCGCCGGTGCGCGTCGAGTTGTTAACGTAGTACGCGAGCAGGATGATGATAATTACGGGGACAGCAAAACCGGCAATGATGGCGGCAATGAGCTGCGCGGGGGTTTTGATCGGGGCTTCGTGTGGTGCTTCGCTCATGCTTGTCTCGTCTCCCATCGGTATTGTGAGCGGTACAGCGTGACAGCTACGACCTGTTGTTAATTTATCGCCACGCCGATTATAGACGGAAGGTTTAAGTGAGGGCGAGCGGGCTTGCTGACTTGTTCAGCAGTCGTTTACCCGGAGTGATGGGTCCCTTTGCTTTGGTTTGCCTGCTTTTGGTCCGGCCGAGGCTTGTCTGTCAAGGCTGTGCGGTGGACGGGTAGCGGGAAACCGGGTATTCTCTCGGTCTCGCTGGCGCTGCTTCCTCGTCTTCCTCGCAGGTTGCGGCGCTTTCGCGTTAATGCGCCCGTAGCTCAATGGATAGAGTACTGCCCTCCGAAGGCAGGGGTTGCTGGTTCGATCCCAGCCGGGCGCACCAACTGATTCTTTTCTTTCTCTGCGGCTTGTGCCTTTTGAGGTGCGGTGCCCGCTACTGTTACTGCTCCCACTCCTAGTACGACCGTTGCGGTTACACCGGCTGCATGCAGGTTTCCTAATGCGCGGTCCCATACCGAGCGCTGTTCTGCGTTCAGTTCGCGCTCCACTTCCGCAAGCGTCTCGAACACGGGCAGTTCTGCCATTTCCGCTAGTAGAACTATTTCCGTGGCGTTCGGCTTGTTTCGACCGGCGCGCCATTTAACTGAGGAACGCTCGGTGCCGGTGGGTAGGGTGTTTGTTGCTTTAACATCATAAAAGTGGGCGTTAAATTTCTTTATCTATGAAAAATGAATCATAAATTTCAAAATTAACGTTGCGAAGTGAATCAATTGATCGACATGCCTCGTCGTATTGGGGCCGTTGCCGGGTGCTTTCCCCTATGGTTCACAAAAGTCAGCTAATATCGTCGCTATTAGGCGAACCTAACTCTCCGTTGCGCGAGCGTGGCGTTCGTGAGTGCATGTTGGGATGACATAGAAAAATGAAATTCGAGAACGCGCCACTTATCGAGCTAGTTGCGGAGCTGCGGTGGGGAGCTCCGGCGGTTGTCCCGTTGTCTGCGATTGCAAGCCCACCGTTTGCCACAGCTCATGCGAATCTCAACACAGAGTTAGATACCTTTGTGGATCAGTTCGGTCGCAACATCGCGGGGGCGGGGTATGTGCTAACGGAGCGACTTCTTCCGCTCGGTGTGTCTTACATTCCGTTTCAACCGTCGCACCGCTTTCGTCGTGCCGATGCTTCCGAGGGGACAAGCCTGTTTAGCCTCGGCGTAGGGATTTTTTCGGCGAACATCACGCCGCCGTACAAGACATGGGAATCGTTTCGGCCGATTGTTAAGCTTGGAGTGGAGGCACTTCTTAAGAGCCGCTCGGAGGATGCCACCAAGCTGCCATTTGTCACTGTGTCGCTTAGATATTTGAACGCCTTTCACAGCAATTTGACTCGTGGTCAAAGCGCTATGGAGTTCATGGAAACACTTGGTATTCGTTTTTCGCTTCCGGAGTCGCTGCAAGCACGGGTCGACAAATCCCGGGCGATAAAGCCCATGTTGTTGTTAAGCGTGCCTATCTCTGGCAATCGCGTGATGAATATGAACGTAGGGGATGCGGTGTTGAACGGTCAGAGCGCTGTCCTCATGGATAACGTCGTCGCATCGAAGGAACCGGTTGATCCGACAGTGGATGCTGTTATGGCTGAGTTCGATGCTGCTCGCGAAGTGATCCATGACGTGTTCGTACAATCGACAAAGCCCATAGTCGATTTGCTAGCTCCCACAAAGGATACTGAATGAGCACCTATGAATTGCCAGGGTATCTCCAGTCGTTCGGTATTCCAAGCGTGGATGACGTGCGATATGAGACCTCGACGCGGGGTTACGCGGCTCGTGGTTACCTGTCTGACGCGCAAGCGAGTCTCTCGGAGGCTTGGGAGCAATGCGTGGAGGAAATTGACCGGTTAGAGTCGTTGGAAGATGGCTGGGATGGATATGGAGGTCTCGGAATCGGTAGCGAGGCTATCGGTGCGGCTCGGCTTGCTTGTGCTCGGTTCTCGGTAGCAAATTTGCCTGTGCCGGATATATCACCGAAGTCAGGGGGAACGATTGGTTTGTCGTGGGACTTGGAGGATGCAGAGGCGTACATTGAGATAGGGAATACAACGTTCTCGGGGTATCTCAAGATCGGGAACTTCGAGCCTGCGCTCTTCCAGGGCGCGGCCGTCGAGATTTCAGCGGAGCACCTGATTCCACTACTTCAGATCCGGCTGCCGTTTGATGCCGCTGGATATACAATTTCTGATATAAAAATAAATCCAGAATTGATCTATGGATCTGCCGCTTGAAATCGATGACTCAGAAACTATCGTCCGTGGCATGTGTTCGCCTTATCACGTATCAAGCAAGGGTAAGGTAAAACCGGAGGCTTTTGACCCGACGCCAGATACCGACGAGGTTTCGGTGATGCGGCACGACTACATGGGTAGTGATGCATGTAGGGAACGTGCGCTCGCCTTAGAGGACACTGCGAAGGGAAAAATATATCGTGGGCTTGCTGCGTTGAGCGCTGGGAGTATTCGAGAGGCGGGTGCCGACGTGGTAGATAGCCGACACATCTTCGATGGACACGGTGATATTAAGCTCGGATTTGTTGTGAAACCGGGGGAACCATTACCTCCTGAAGAATTGATTCGGATGCGGGCTCTTACGAAGGCGCTCGCGAAGGCGGCAAAGTATTTTCCTGATCCCAATCCCCAGGCGGCCCAATGGACTGGGCAAGCTATAGTCTATTGTGATTGTTAGGCTGCGGTGCTATGGATGGTCTGTGAGTTAATTGAGGCCCCTAACGCACCCTACCGCATTCGTTCTAGCACGAACATTTGATCCGTGAGACCTCACTATGAACCTTGCTCAGCTCATTCAAGTAGGTGTTCATTGGGCGGACCTTGTTACTGTAGATTCGCACTTTACGGCGACGGGAATTCGGGATGTTGAGGGCTGTGTTCATCTAAAGGCGGCGCTGATCGCTCTCGCTAACGTCGCTGACTTCGAACTAAAACTTCGTTCCACCTATAAGCTTCACCGTGGACCATCAGCGGTCATCAAGCCGCTTTATAAGAACTTGGAGTTCGCGAAGTATCTTCGAAACAAGTTTGTTGGCCATATTCATTCAGATTTGGTAGGAAAGGCTATTGAATGGCAACCGGCATTGCGTCAAATTGCGGGACGTCTGGGTGAGCCAAAATACGCAATCTTAGTGAACCTGTGGTTACTTGAGACCGCGATCAACACATACCTGGACGAGGCGGGAAAGCACAAATTTTTCGACAGTGAGACGGATCTTCTTTATCCTCCCGACTGTGAACGCTTCCTCGGGTTCCTTGAAATTACTGTAAGGGGTTCTATTGCGTACCTGAAAGCGCTTAACGATCTGTGGGCTCCCAAACTTAGGTCAGACGATGACGCTGGGTTTGACTTGGAGTTGGCGATGAAAGCTGGAATGACCAAATTCAAATATCTAGCCCAGTGAGCTATATTGGATTTATGACCCGAGGTTGTGCGAGTTGGGCGTACCGACAATTATTTCCCGAAGAGTAGACAAGCGATACCACCGACCAAACCAGCAATCCCAAAACAGATAAAAACAAAATTAAAACATCTGGAATAACTGAAATGCCCGCTCCAAAGTGGAAATTTTTCCCGGGATTTCGTTATTTTTTCATCTCGTTCAAAAATTCGCAGATAATTTAAATTATTATCAATTTCGTTCAAAGGATGCAAGCGATCCAGATATTTTAGGGCTTCTTCGCCATTTTTTACGAGTTCCTTTGTTCGACATTCGAGTTTCCAAAATATAAAACTAAGAAAGGAGATGAGAAATCCTATTATGGATAACCAGCGATAAATATCTGATTTTGCAATTGCCGCAAACCCGGCAATAAGTGCTGTGATCAATGTGATGAAAAACTGAAACGCTTGTAACCGCTGTGTCGCATGAAGGGAAAAATATGACCATGCGTAGATTCTAAAATATTTCTCTTCCTGAATTTCTTGCATTTTCGTGCCCCGGTTAATTCGGATTTCCAACTTATGGTTTTGACATTTATAGAAACAATTCTCAATAGATGCACTCGTCCGGAGACAGTATAGTGCTTCGCTGTTCCGCAGACCAAAGGCGTTGCTTTGTGTCAGGTCAAACGGCAGATTCACAATTGGCGAACTCTCTGGGCGTGGGGGAGAGGTCGCTGGACGTATAGGTCGAGAGTCTAGATGCGGCCGAAACGCAGCCTGTATGGCGGTCGGCGTTTCGCCCTTCGTTCCTCCAAGTATCACCCAACGTCTCGACCGAGCTCAATCACTTAGCCGCAAAACGGAAAATTGCTGGCACATTACGGATATCAAACCCCAAAGGGGAATCCGTTATGGCGGACCTGCCTGCTTACATAGGAATATTGACGGGGCTAATGGGCACCTCCATTGCTATCGCAGCGTATGTGCGAAGCAACCAGATCAAGAAACTAGACTTGCGGTTAGAACTCCGGAAGGGACTAGGCGACGCGCACGAAGCGCTTTCGACTCTTCGAGCCTTGATTGAAGTTGCGGCTAACTCTAGGCCTCGTGTGCTGGCTATGAGAGGTCTTGGCAGATCGGGAAATATGGTGGCGTGGGAACAGAGCATAGCGGCGGACCTCGCGAGGCTGGAGGAGATAGCCGCAGCCCTTCAGAGCGAAAGTAGTGACTTCATCACCCGTTCCCCAAAACAGTTGGAGTCGGAGATAGTGGCCGCTCATAAGATAAAGGCCAGCCTGTTTACGCTGATCGAGAAATATCGTGAAGAGCTTGCGGCAGATGATGAGGCGCGACGCCAACGGCACCAAGAGGTAGTAGCGATGACGTCCGCGCAGATGCGCCCAGCTAGCGGCCCCAATCCAGCATAGGTGCGCGGCGACCCGGGAGTAAACATACGGTAATCATGAAGACCTCCGACCACATAAAACACTCGCTCGATGCGCTCGACAAGCAGGATATGGATCAAGCGATGCTGTACGCGTGTTTGGCTATCGACGGTACGGCCAAAAAGACTTACTTGTACACCAACCAAGTCGGACTGCGCTTTCGTAAGTTCATCAACGACAATATAGATATCGTTGAACTGATGTTCGGCGGCATCAACTTGGTGGAGACATTGTTCCCGTTCAAAGACTCCAAAGGCAAGATAGGTGTCACATTCGCCGATATCGTGTACGAGAAGTTTCGTTGCAGTTTGGCTCACGGGGACGAACTGCCGGATGGGTTCGACGTGACTGTCCAGATTGCCGATGGCCACCAAATCTTTGCAGTCGACATAAAAAACCAGTCGATGACTCTGCCGCAGAGCGCGATTACAGGCCTTGGGTTGATTTGCGTGCTGGCCCCGGTGAACGCCCAGCAGAAAATCGGGAACAACGCCTACCGCTACTGGGACCGAGTGAACACCTACGTTGTGGACGCCTGGTGGGGCAAAGTAGACGCTGCTCGAGCGATCATGGACTTTAAGACAGCGATCCGAGTAAAAATGGACTTCAAGAACGTCTGGCCAACGAGTTAATGTAGAGCGGGAGTCGCGTCCTAGCCGGCTACTGGACAGAACCGTTGAAGACATCGATTGCTTGAAAGGCGTGAGACGAAAGCCGTCACCCTATTGAAGATGCGAAGTGGAGAAAAGATAGAGTACTGCTCTCCAAAGGCAGGGGTTGCTGGTTCGATCCCAGCCGGGCGCACCAAGCCTGACAAGGGTTTCGGTAAATCCACCCGCTCCCACTTCCTCCCAACTACACCTAAATTGCACCTACATGGCTGCGGCTAGGCGTAGTCGTTACTTTTCCCAGTCTCAAAAGTCGAGCTGCGCATCAGCAATACCAAGCGCCATCGCGATCTTCGCACGCGACTGTTTCCGCAAGCGCGGATTAGCCTCCTGCTGCGCATAAGCCGATTGCGAAATACCGAGGCGCCCAGCGACTTCCCCTTGTGTAAGGCCGAGGTGTTCGCGCCATGCACGAACCGGCGCAGCACCGTCGACCGTACGGCTAACAACAGCGTGCGGGATCAGATCGCGCTCGACACCATGTTCGGCGACGTATTCCGCGTAGGGAATCACAACAAAAGCTGGCTTACCGTCGGCTCCGTTGATGACCTGAATGTTAGTACGTGCGTTCATCGCGCTTCCTTACTTCTTCGATTTCGACGACTCGAATCTCGCCGTCCCAGTTAAACAAAACCCGGTAGTCGCCGACTCTGAGGCGATATCCGTAGTTATGGCTCGTCAGCGCCTTTACGTTCTGACAATCGGGCATCGTGGTCAGGGTGTTTACTCGGTCGCGGATTGCAACCTGATGCTGCCGGTCGAGCTTGCGTAACTGCTTTGCAGCTTTCGGCGTCCAGCCAATCGAGTTCACGTGAAATTATAAGCATAATATAAGCATTAACAAGGAAAATATTAGCCTATCCATGACCCCGCGAAAACTCGACCGATTGGACATTCCTTGGATCGACTGGCAATACTCGTTCGCGCCAGCCCTCGCTAACGCACGTGGTGTGACACTGTCTGACAGCGTGGACTTGAGCAACCGCGCTTCCGCCGAAGCAAACCCACCACCAGTTGCCATGTTGCCCAGACCCACGAGCGCAACAAGTGGCGATTCAATTTCGCTGAGCGCACCCGGATCCTCCGATCCCGACGGCGACGCATTGACCTATGCATGGAGCTATCCCGCAAGCGTCACCGCGGAGGCGCACGAGGAACATCTGACGGCACGTCTACCGAAGGTCACCGCCGATACCTCGCTGGTATTCACCGTCAAGGTGTCCCACGGGAAAGCAACGACGACGGCGAGTCAGACGGTAGTTGTGCGAGCATCGAGTACGTATCCACCGTATCGCGAGGGTACGAAATACAACGGCGGTGAAATCGTCAGCGATGCGGGTACGTTGTATCGCTGCAAGCCATTCCCGCAATCCGGTTGCTGCGGCCAGGCAGCATGGACATACGAACCTGGACGGCGCACTAACTGGCAGGATGCCTGGGTCGTCTACTGAAGATAAGTTGATGTGATGTTGCCCAGCCGAGCGCACCAACCCCCCCCAACCCCCTACGTCGACATCGCCCCCACACGATACCGCTGCGGCGTGATCCCAGTCCAACGCTTGAACGCATGCTGAAAAGCACTTTGCTCGGTATAACCAAGCATAAAAGCAACCTCGGCCAGCGAATGTTGCGACAACGCCAGATAAGATTCAGCACGTTCGCGACGCACATCGTCCAGCACATCGCGGAACACATACGCACATTCGGACAGACGTCGATGAAGCGTACGCGAGGAAATCCCCATACGTTGCGCGACGTCGACCGCACCGATCCCGCCCATAGCAAGTCCCTGGCTCAACATGGCCTTGAGCTGACGCATGAACTCCGGCTCATCATCAGTCAACTGTCTTATCTGCGCCTCCGCCCGCGCACCGATGACACGAGCCATCTCCGCGCTGGCCATGATCACGGGTGCTTCCAGATAACTAGCAGGAAACATCAACTTGGTCTGCGCCGCTGCAAAGTTGACCCGACCGCCGAAGAACCGCTGATAAGCATCGGGATCCTGCGGCGTCGCAAACTGAAAATCGACATCGACGGGCGCAGTCTCCCGACCGATCAGCAGGCGGCTCATACGCACCCGAGTTGTCATGATCAACTGCGCCAACGCAGGCGGTGGCGCGGATGTACCCGACCAGTCCAGCGGCATTTCAACGCGATCACCATGCCGTACCAGCAGCGGCCGACCAATACCATGTACCAATCGCACGTAGCGATCGTATTCCGCGAGCGCGCTGCCGAGGTTGGTACAGCACATCACCACATAGCCGACAACACCAAGGTGTCGTGGCGCGATAAGAATGCCTGCGTTGAAGCCAAGGTCGGGATCGCCGGTGACGACCACCGCCCGCTCGAGGATGTCGAAATACTCCTCCGTCGTTAGCCGCAACGGCACGTCTACGGATTCAATCGCAGCTATCAGCGTAGCCCCGAAAAGTGCCTCGGGAGAATGACCGCGCGAACGCAGATAGTCCAGCAGCAGGCTGACATATTGTCCTGCAACCGTGCCTGCCATCTTCCTGTCGATAACGGCCATAGATCTCCCTGACATCGATAGATCTTCGTGGCGCAATTTCACAATGGCACGGCAAACGCTGTCAAGACAGCAGCAGTCTAGCGGGAAGAGTCTTCGTTGCAGGTCGACCCGTTCTCGAAGCAAACGCAGTGGCGATCGACGATGAGGCTTACACAAACACAACATTGGAGATACGAACATGAGTGAATATTCATTCCGCTTATCCCGTCTGTTCAACCTGCCTTCAATAGCCGCCCTGGTTACCGCACTTGTAGCAACTCCAACTTTCGCCAGCACCTACTCCGTGGCACCTAACATTGCCGTGGGCATTGTCAACGCACTTCCGAATCCGGCCGCGGCGCCTCCCGGCGCCAACCTGCAGTCATGCAGTCTTAAGCAGCATCCGTATCCAGTGGTTCTGGTAAACGGCACCTTCTCTGTGATGGAGGATGACTTCGGCGCGCTGGCGCCGGATCTGGCCAACGCCGGCTATTGCGTTTATACCTTCAATTACGGTGGCGCCAGTCCTAACAGTCTTATCCAGGCAACCGGCTCGGCGATTTCGTCGGCATCGGTACTCGCCAGTTACGTACAGCAGGTGTTAAGCGAAACCGGGGCTACCAAGGTCGATCTGGTTGGCCACTCGCAGGGCGGTATGCTGGCCGAATATTATGCGAAGGTGATCGGCGGCGCTCCGTATATCCACAACCTCGTTGGTTTGTCGCCGACTACGCATGGCACGACCCTGGATGGGCTTACCCTGCTCGCCTCTGTCTTTCCGGGAGCCAATCAGCTTGTAGGTGCCGCCTGTCCGGCCTGCGCGGATCAAGAAAATGGCTCCGCGATGATCCAGCAACTCGACAGCGGCCCGATCGCACAGGCCGGTGTCGGTTACACGATCATTGAAACCAAAGACGAATTCGTCGTGACTCCGGTAGGCTCGTCTTTCATCAATGAGCCGGGCGTAACCAACGAATACGTGCAATCGTCCTGCCCGTTGGACGCTGTAGACCACGCCGATCTCTCCTACGACAACGTCGCAATTCAACTGGTCAAGAACGCGCTGAGTCCGAGCACCGCACACGCTCCGAACTGCGCGATATCGTTCCCGTGGCCAGCGCAATAAATAGTCACGCCTTGAGTTCCCGTACGCGGCAGGGAGCGAACCAACTCTCTGCCGCGTACGGGTTTTGAGCAAGTACGTTTCTATTCCCCAAGCAACACCACTTTCCCAAACCCACTCCTCCCCTCGTAGTACCTATAAGCCTCATGAGCCTGTGCAAAAGGAAACGCACGATCCACAACAGGCCGAATCTCACGCGCACTCATCGCCTTGATCATCGCCTCAAGATCAACACGACTACCCACAAACAGCCTACGGATAGTCGTAAGCTTCGGCCCATAAGCACTCGCAGGAAGCACCAACGCGGATTGCTTCACACTCTTCCAGATGAGAACAACGATCTCCGAGTAACTAGCCGACGCAATCAAGGACTGCTCGATCGTCTCGGGCCCCATCGTTTCGACGACGAGATCTGCTCCGAGCCCACCAGTAAGCTCGCGCACTGCCGCGCCCCACTGCGGAGTTTCGACGTAGTTAATAACGTGATCGGCCCCCAACGTCTTGAGTTTCTCAGCTTTAGCATCTTGAGACGTGGTGGCAATAACACGGCAACCCATCATCTTCGCGAATTGCACAGCAAAGAGCGACACGTCACCGGTACCGAGCGTCAAAACAGTCTGACCTGGCTTAAGCGATCCGGATGCCATGACTGAGCACCACGCAGTCACACCCGCACAGCTAAGACTCGCTCCCTCTTCCCACGTCAGATAGTCCGGCAACCGGACGAGCCACTGCTCGTTAAACACAGCGAACTCGGCCGCCATACCGTCGACCGTGCAACCCAACTGATCCATGTAATCCGCGGCAAGGCGCCCATCCCGCCAGCGAGGCCAATAACTTCCGGTTACCCGGTCGCCGACCTTGAACCTGGAAACCCTGTCGCCGATGGCGACAACTTCGCCGGCACCGTCGCTTAACGGCACGACATCCGGCTTCGCCGGCAACGGGTACGTCCGCGCCAGGATCATCAAGTCGCGTCGATTGAGTGACGCCGCGCGGACACGAATAACCACATCATTCGGACCAGGCTTCGGCTCGTCTCGATTACGCAATACGATGCCTTCGGGTTTGCCAAATTCTTCCAGGTGATATGCCTGCATTTACATCTCCAATGTATTGACGATTGCGACGATCTCTCGCCGAGCCATCGCATCTAGCCCGCGCAGATAAACCAAGGTTCACGAATACGCTTCGTGGACCCAGCTTACGGCGGGGGAGATGGGAATACTTGGAGGATATTGCTGCTATTTTCGGGCGGGATTTGATCGCGGCGGCGTCGAGATTCCTGACGAGCTACAGCCCATTCTCAACGGAAAACGCTCTGCAAATCTCGCGTCTCAGCACGTTTGCCGCGAGCCATCTGGCGAAAACTTCTCGGCGGAACGCCCGCAGCCCGGTGAAAGGTACGGACGAAATTCGAAATGTCGCCAAACCCAACATCGAGTGCGATCTCGCTGATAGACCTCGTATCATCGGCCAGAAGACGGGCCGCATGGCGCAGCCGGCAGCGAACGAGGTACTGATGCGGAGTGACGCCGAGCGCTTTAGAGAACACGCGCAGGAAATGGAAGTTGCTCAAACCCACAACCTTGGCCGCACCTTCAAGATCGATGCCTTCCTGAGAGTTTGCATCGATCCAGAGCGCTGCATCGACGGCACGTCGGCGGTCGCTCCCGGTGGCGTCGGTCACTCTCTGCTTCCGGCCGGAAATCACTTCTGTCAGGCGCGCGGCAAAGAGCATGCCGATTTCGTCGAGCCCGACATCGCTCGTACCGTTGGCGGCGGCTTGAGCGAGCTCGCCGAGAACCATCATCTCGGCTAACGGTGGCACACCGTCTACGTGCCAAACCTCCGGAGCGTCGCCGATCGCTTCGATCAATTCGGGTGTGAAGCGAAACGACAAGCACTCGCCGCTTACATTCCGATCGTGAGTACAAACATAATCGACACCAGGCCGCCCAACGAGAATCGACCCAGCAACAAGATCAAAGGATTTCCCACGCGCTTGATATCCCAGGCTACCCCGTGTCACGTAGGAAATCGACGACTCGCCGTGTGACCCCACCACTCTTGAATCGCAGCGGAAGTTAGCCACCGACATCGACGAATGGCTGAGTAACGTCTTCGCTACCCGGCCTACCTTAGGCGTTTCCATTCTTCGACTCCTCAATTGGAGCAATCACAAAGGGACATCGTTTAGCTCGCTCTGCCTATACGTGACTGGGCCGAGGTGCTTCTATCTATTGCGACGCAGGTAACCGAAAAGCTTCACGACACCAATCGCCACAACAAGTACGACGAGCAAACGCGCGATATGTGAGAGATCGAGGGGCATGGTTGTAATCCTCATTGGAACACGTAGTGTCACGGAGGATTATAGGCGTGCGTGGCAGATAGGGCTGGGCATCTCGCGCCAGAACCTGAAGCGAAAAATAAGGAGCCGCTTAATCCCCTTTCTTCCGTGACCACATGAAAGCGAGCCAACACAGTATCGCGCCCGCTACCCAGCCACACGTGAACAGCAAGTCGACGTGCAGCAACCCCTCGAAGTTCGCGGCGTTTTCAAAGCGGCATCGTTGATGCGCGCCGACCTGCATGCAGCCTGTTTGTATGTGGTGAACGTATGTGTACACCCGATAAAGCGCAACAGCCGTGATAATCAGGGCAACCCGCAACCATTTTTTCTTGTTCATTGAGACTGTCAACGTGGTTGAATGAATTGGACTATCTCCTACGACAGCGTGTACGTCAAACGCGATGTCTTTATCCTGTCCGTAATCGCAAATGCACAATAGAAGTGTGTGAACATCGAGAGGGCGAGTTGATTCAACTGCGAGGTGTCCGCAGAAACCAACCCTCTCCAACTCAACAGATCGACCAGGGAGCCGCATGAATCAAATCAAAACGAGCGAGCTTGAAAAGATTGCCGAGGACATCTGGGTGAGCAAAGCCCCGCACAGTTTTCTTGGGCTGCATGTCGACACACGCATGACGGTGATCCGTCTTTCGTCGGGCAAGGTGCTATTGCATTCCCCAGTGCCGATCACACCGGAGTTGCGCGCCCCCATCGATGCGATCGGCCCAGTCGGCCACATCGTCTGTCCGAATCTGTTTCACCACGTGTATGCGCAGCAGGCCCTGACGACCTATCCCGATGCCAGGTTGCATGGACCAGCGAAGCTACACCGGAAACGGCGCGACCTGCATTTCGATGCGGTTTTATCGGAAGAACCCGATCCTGACTGGCGCAGCGACCTCGTGTCGATCACGATCGTGGGCAGCATGTTGAGGGAAACCGTCTTTTATCACCCGGCTTCGAAAACGCTCATCACCTCCGACCTCGTTGAAAACTTCAAGGCGCATTCGCACTGGCTGACGCGCGGCTATCTCAAGTTGAATGGCATGCTGGGCAACGTCACATGGCCGCCCATGATGCGCGTGGTGTATACCAATCGACGCGCCGCAAGAGAAAGCATCGCGCGCATCCTCGCATTGCCGTTCGAGCGTGTCGTCGTAGCGCATGGCGACGTGATTACGGACAATGCACGCGAGACCCTGAGGAAGGGGCTGGAATGGTTGTAGTCATACACTTCACCGTGTTGCAGTCGCCAGGAATTTAACACCGATGCCATCCACCATCCGCAACTCCCTCCTTTGGATCTTCGACGCATTCGAGCGCGAGCCGACCTACATCCACAAGCGGATGTTCGGCAGCGACGCCGCATATATCGACGGCCTGTTATGCCTGATCGCCGCCGATCGCGACGCGCCGTGGAATGGCCTGCTTGTATGCACATCGCAGGACCGCCACGCCGCGCTCATCGATGAAATGCCCGCGTTGCGGCCGCATCCGGTACTTGGTAAATGGCTTTACGTCCCGGAAGCCGATCCGGCGTTTGAAGACGTCGTGGAGCGAATGACGGCGCTTGTCCTCGCACGCGATCCGCGCGTGGGCGTCGAGCCCAAGCCGCGTCGGCGTGGCAAGAAATCTACGCTACCAAATACATAAAGCATCGCTGCACGTTGCAGGCTTTTGCTTCGCATGGCTGTCGCTTGCTTCGCATCGCGTTCTCCCTGAAGCGAGGCAGCGTCCAATAATCGGAACAAGCCAACCTCATGCGGGGGCAAACCATGCTCAACGTCATGCAGAACCAACCTTCGTCCGCGCTCGATAACAGCGTGACCGATCCGTCGCAAAGCGATGCCACGAAGAACATGCAGTTCATCGAGCAACTGATCGAGATGATCCAGTATCTGCTGCAGCAGATGCAGAATCAGGGCGGCGACGATGACGCGCCACCGGTCGGCAGCAAGTCGTCTGCTTCGCCGGGCTCGCAACCGTTCTCGCCGGATTCGGCGCCTCAGCAGGCGCCGCAAGCGCCGCCAGCAGGGGCGCAGGGCGGTCAGCCATCCACGCAGGCACCACCGCCGCCACCGCCCGTCACATCGGACGCGCAACAGCCTTCGCAACCACCGGCACAACCGCCTGCACAGCCACCGGCGCAACCACCCGCCGCGCCGCCGGTGCAGCAGCCCGCGCAAGCATCGTCCGTCACGCCGACACAGCAAACCTCCGGCGGCGACATGACGCCGCAGCAGATTGCGAGCACGTACCACGATCAGATCATGTCGGCTTCGCAGGCGACCGGCGTGCCTCCCGGTATCCTCGCGGGCCAGATCTGGCAGGAATCCAAGGGGATTGCGAGCACCCCCGGCGGCGGCTTGATGCAACTCGGCGACAATGAGTTCCAGCAAAACGGCGGCGGCGATATCTCCAACCCCGCCGACAACATCAAAGCCGGTGCGAACTACATGAAGTCGCTTTCCTCGCAGTTCGGCGGCAACATGGAAGCGGCGCTACGCGCGTACAACTCCGGTCCGAACGGTGTCGACCTCAACAATCTGAACTCGACACCCGCCGGCACTGGCGATCCGACTTACGTGCAGAAGGTCATGCAGGCCGCGCAGCAATCGGGTCTGGCGACGACCTGATTCCACGATTCGTCACTACGCATCGCGTTCCCCGCGTCGCGCACGGGCCGGCGTCTCGTCGGTCCATCGACGAAATGCGCGGTTAAACGCACTCTGCTCCGAATAACCGAGCAGCAACGCGATATCGCTGAGACTCAGGCTTCGATCGAGCAGGTACTGACGCGCCAGATGCTCCCGCGTACGGTCGAGCAACGACTGCCACGTTTCGCCGGCCGCATCGAGTCTTCGCTGCAGCGTGCGTGACGACATATGCAACGCCTGCGCAACGCGGGAAATAGTCGGCGCGCCTTCAGGCAACAGCTTAAGCAAACTCTCCTGAACGGCGCGCTCAAACGCATCCGGATCCGGCTGCGCGAGCAGGAGCGCCTGCGCCTGACGATCGAGCAACGCGCGCAAGCCAGGGTCCGCATGCGCCATCGGTTTCATTAAATAAGAAGCCGGAAAACGAACCCGCGTGCAGACGTCGCCGAAATCCACGGGACATCCGAAGAAATTTTCGTAGAGCAATTGTGTGGCGGGATCGGCGGGCGGCGTGTGAACGAAACTGATCCGGCTCGGTGCCGGCGCAGCGTTCACCTGTCGCGCGATGAAGGTGACGAGCGCGGCAATCGCGACATCGTCGACGACTTGCGAAACGGCCGGCACACTCGGGGGCCAACGAATCTCGACCTCTTGAGCGTCGATTTCGATCTCGGCGAGATCGATACCGTAGAAAAGCCGTTCGTAGCGGCGATAGACGAGCAATGCCTCGCCGACTGTGTCCGAGGCCAGCACTAGATAACCGAGCACGCCGACATGCCGCGGCTCGACGAGCGCACCGATCTCGAGGCCCGGCGCGAGCACCGCCGGACGCATGGCGGTCGCGCGTTCGAGCAGCGACTGCCAGGTTTCCATCGCCACGACTTCGTCGTCGGCGAGCGCGGCCAACTCGGCCCGCAGGCGCGCAGCAGGCAACGCTTCCGCGTCGAGCCAGTCGCCCAGCAAGTGCGTCCACGCGCCTGTCACCCGTTTGATCGGCATCGCCACTCCCATCCGCGACCATTCGCGAATGGCACGGATTGTCAATTTGCTGACATCGTTAGTCAAGCCTTGCGAGCGCCTTCTGGTCTTCAATAGCGCTACAGACAAGAAAGCTGGGGAGACGCGCATGTCGATAATCGAAACATTCACTGAAGTCTGGACGCACAGCGGGCTGTTCGAGCTAGGTCGAACCGTCGCGTCGTGGCTGGCGCTGGACGCGCGTCAATTGATCTTCGTCATCGCGACGCCCGTCTTCATCGGCGTCGCGCTGTGGGAGTATTTCCGCATTCGTCACGACAGCAAGCTGATGGATGCGCGCGAAGCGATTCTGAACTTCACGCTCGGGGCCGGGTATCAGATCAGCGAACTGCTATTCGCGGGCGTGATCGCCTTTCCCGTCTACGCGCTCGCTTACCGGCACCGGCTGTTCGACATCAGTTGGAGCTGGCTCGTCGGTATCGTGCTCTACATCGCCGTCGACTTCGCCTACTACTTCTTTCACCTGGCCTCGCACCGCATACGCTGGTTCTGGTGCGCGCACGTGACGCATCATTCGTCGGAGCGCCTGAATTTCTCCACGGCGATGCGTCAGAACGCGACCAACATATTCAATGGTGGCTGGCTCGTTTATGTTCCGCTCGCGCTGCTCGGTTTCAATCCGGTCTGGATCGGCATGTGTTACGCGTTGAACCTCGTGTACCAGTTCTTCATCCACAGCACGCTGGTGCCGAAGTTGCACCCCGCCATCGAGTTCATTTTCAACACGCCGAGTCACCACCGTGCGCATCATGGGCGCAATCCTCGCTATATCGACAGGAATTACGCCGGTACGTTGATCGTCTGGGATCGTCTGTTCGGTACGTTCGTCGAGGAATCGAAAGATGAGCCGCCTGAATATGGCATCGTCAACCAGGTTCATACGCGAAATCTGTTCGTTAGCTGGCTTCACGAATATAGGGACCTGCTACGCGATATCGCGCAACCGGGGCCGTTCTTTCAGCGCATCCGGCACGTGTGGAAAGCGCCGGAGTGGACACGCTCTTTGACGGGATCGCTGAAGAACGGTGAGACAACCCGTCGCGTTTCGTGACACATTGCCGACGTCAACGAGAGAAGGAGCCGCTGTGCCTCAAGATACTCAGGCATTCCGGATGCGTTATCGCGCAGGCATTGATCCGCGTTACAGCCCCTGGGTACACGGGGGCTTTGTTCTGGCGTACGGCGTTCTCTGCGTGTTTCTGTTCTGGCGAACACTGCATCGTGTGGAGCCGCTGGAGTGGTTGACTGTCCCGTTGGCGCTGGTGTTGTTCAACTGGACCGAATACTTTGCGCACAAGCATCTCGGTCACTATAAACATCGGCTGGCTGCGATGTTCTACAAGCGTCACACCGGCGACCACCATAGCTTTTTCGTCGAAGAGCGGATGCGTTACGAGTCTGCTCAGGACTGGCGAGTCATTCTCTTTCCCGCGTGGTTGATCGTGTTGTACAGCGTGGGGCTGTTCGTTGCCTGGTGGCTACTGGCGAAGATCGATGGCAATGTCGCCGCGCTGTTTTGCGGCACGATGCTGGTCGGGTACCTGAGCTATGAGATTTTTCACGCCTGCGAACATCTGCCCGAGACACATCCGCTCACCCGTCTGCCGTGGATCAGTCATATGCGGCGCCTGCATCGAATCCATCATCGGCGGGATCTGATGCAGACGTATAACTTCAACATCGTGTTTCCGCTGATGGACTGGTTGTACGGCACGTTGCATGGAGAGTCGGGACCGCTAGGGCGCGATGGGTCGACCAGGCCACGGTTGCTTGCAACCTTGACGCTCGCGGCAGTGGTCGGAGCAATCCTTGGCGCACTGTTCATGAATGCGGGGGATACACCCTGGCGTTGGCTCCACTGGCTATGCAAACCGCTCGCGACGCTGTTGATACTGCGGCTCGCATGGACGGCGCACGCGGCCGCGCCGCGCTACCGGTCGTGGATGCTGCGCGGCATCGTCCTGTCGTTGGCCGGCGATGTGTTCCTCATGCTGCCGTGGAATCTGTTTGTAGCGGGACTAGTTAGCTTCTTGCTGGCGCATCTGTGTTTTATCGTCGCATTGAGCAGCGATACGCGGTTTGCCGCTCGACCGCTGTCGGTGTTTGCTTGCCTCGGCTATGGGGCGGTCAACGTGTGGCTGCTGTGGCCGACGTTGCCGTCGGCGTTGCGCGTGCCCGTGATCGTTTATGTGCTGGTGCTTGCGACGATGGGTGCTCAGGCGCTGGCTCGCGTGTGGGTGCATGTCGCGATGGGCGATAGCCTGCGCGACTCCGCGCGACGTGCGGCGGTGGGCGGTCTCCTGTTCATGCTCAGCGATACTTTGCTGGCGTGGGATCGCTTTCATGCAGCGCTACCGTTGTCGGCGTTGTGGATACTCGCGAGCTACTACGCGGCGATGTGGATGCTTGCCTCGTCTACTCACCAGACCAGACGCGCGTGAAACGCGCTGCGCGCCTCGACCGCAAGGTTGAGGCGTTGCGGCCGGAATCTACAGCGGGGAATCCGCACTCGCCCGTGCGACCTTTGCAGCAAGGTTGAGACGCTGCAGTTGCGAACCTATCGCAGCGCATCCACCCCAGCCTGCGCGACCTTTGCATCCTGAGGGGACTGCATCCCCGATACCCCAATCGCACCGATAACCCTGCCATCGACAACAAGCGGAATGCCGCCATCAAGCGGCGTGAGATTGGTCATCCCAAGCAGGCGCAGATGCATGCCGCCCTGTGCGAGCGCGTCTTCGAAGACTTTCGTCGAACGCCGAAACCTGACCGCGGTTTCGGCCTTTTGCCTGGCCACCTCGATGCTGCCGTGCTGCGCCTGATCGAGACGGTGCTGCAACACGAGGTGACCGCCGCTATCGACAATCGCGATCACCATCGGCCACCCGTGACGAGTGGCCTCATCTTCAGCGGCCTCGGCTACTTTTTTTGCCAGTAAAAGCGTTATCGGCGTGCCATACAAAGGTACATCGTGCGCGAGTGTTGCTGTGCTCATGTCGATCTTCCAGATAGTTTTGCAGCGGCCCGATGCCGTGTCTCGACTGTATGATTTACGCTTGTTCGCGCATAGCGTTCCAGCCGAGAGACATTCTTCCGATCAGCGAGAGAATCACGATGACAGCAGGTGACGACTACGAAGTGCTGCTCGCGGTGATCGACCACGGCAGTCTCACCGCGGCAGCGAGATCGCTTGGCCGCTCGCTACAGGCAGTGAGCCGCTCGCTTGCGAGCATCGAGCAGCAACTCAACGTTTCGCTGTTCACCAGAACCACGCGTCGTGTCTATCCGACAGCGGCATGCCTGGCGTTCGCCAGCCGCATTCGACCAGCGCTACGTGAAATCCACTCGGCCCGGGACGAATTGATCGAGCAGAACGTCCAGTTACGCGGTGCTATTCGCATTGCTGCACCGTCTTCCTTCGGCGTGCAATACGTCGTGCCGTCGGTCACCGCATTCATGGGCATCCATGCGGGTGTCAGCGCGGAACTGCTGTTCTCGGAAAAGCATGTCGACCTCGCTGGCGAAGGAATCGACCTTGCTGTTCGTCTGGGCAGTCTCCCCGACTCAAATCTTCGGGCGCGCCGGGTCACCGAATTTCGACGCGTGCTGTTTGCTGCACCGGAATACCTCGCCGCACGCGGTCACCTCACCGATCCCTCCGACCTCGCGAAACACGAATGCATCCTTCGAAAGGACCCGCTTCGGGAGGTCTGGGACTTCGGCGCGGATGGCCGCAGCGTAGAGGTCCATGGCAGGTTGCGCGCAAACGACGCCGATGCTTGCAACATGGCCGCAGCAGCAGGCCACGGCATAGCCCGCGCGCCGTTGTGGCAGGTGCGCAGCCTTGTCGATTCGGGCGCGGTGGAAGTCGTGCTTGCGGAGTTCGAGCCGAAGCCCGTGCCGGTGCACCTGGTATGGGTCGCTGGACGATCGTTGCCGCGCCGCGTAAGGGCGCTGATCGATTTCCTCGCGGAGAGGATCGCGGCGCAGGATCTATAGCTTGACCTGGAGCGCACTTTCAGTCGAATCCTGGAGAAACATTGCAATGCATCTCGATCCCCGCCGCGCCGTTCCGGCCGACCGTCAAGCCATCGAGGAGATCGTTCGACAGGCCTACTCGCCTTATATCAGTCGTATCGGGCGACCGCCGGGGCCGATGTCGGATGACTACGGGCGCTTGATCGACGCGGGCCGGGTCTACGTCGTCGAGACGGAAGGCACCATACAAGGCATTCTCGTGCTCGTCCCGGAGCCGGATGCGATGTTGCTCGATAACGTAGCCGTGGCACTTTCGGCAAGAGGGACAGGAATAGGCCGAAGGCTACTGGAATACGCCGAGCACTCAGCCAGAGCGGCAGGCTACCGGGCGATCAGGCTCTACACCCACGAGACCATGACCGAAAATATCGCGCTCTACTCTCGCATCGGCTACACCGAGACGCATCGGGCCGAGGAGAAAGGTCTGAAGCGGGTGTTCATGGTCAAGCACCTTGTTTGATCCGCGCTTGACCTAGAGCGCACTCCAGGTCGTAACGTATGCGTATCCCCTGTCTGGAGACGCCGCAATGACGACCCTGCAAAACAAAGCCCTTGTACAAAGCATCATGGACGCGCGCGCCCAGCGCGATCACGGACCTTTTCGCGCGGCCATGGCGGACGACTTCGTCTGGCGAATCATCGGGAACACGGCCTGGTCGGGTACATACGAGGGGAAGGCCGACGTCATCGAGCGCCTGTTAAAACCGCTCTATGCGCAATTCGAGGCGCCGTCGCGTATTGTTCCCACGCGGATTCTCGCGGATGGCGATTATGTGGTCGTTCAGTGCGAGGGCGACGCTACGACCGTGTCCGGCGAGCGGTACGCGAATACGTACTGTTTCGTGATTCGTGTCGAGGATGGAATGCTGCGCGAACTCACCGAATACTGTGACACCGCGCTTATCGATCGTGTATTGCGCGCGCCGTCGGGTCGAGGTTCCGACGCAACAGTTTGACTACGACGATACAAAAATACGACGAAGGCCGCATTCTGCCGCTAGATTTTCGGCCTATACGTCACGCTGTTGTCTGGCGGCCGTCATCGATGTCGGAAGACGTCGATGCGGCTCGACCTCCGGCCGCTGACCATTGGCGACCCACTCATCGTAGAACTCAACCTTCGCATCGATCAAAGCGAGCGCATCGGTCCATGTCTCGATGGTTTCCTGCACACGGGCACGGTGTGAAGCAAGCAGTGCCCTACGCTCGGTCAGCGTAGTCGCGCCTTGTTCGACGAGTGCGGTGTAGTTGCGCATCTGCGCAACCGACATGCCTGTTCTGCGCAGGCGGTCCATGAGGTCGAGCCAGCTCACGTGCCGCTGGTTGTACAGTCTTCGGCCACCCTGATCGCGTACCACGCCCGGCAGCAATCCTTGAGACTCGTACCATCGGATCGTGTGGACACTTCGACCGGTGCGGCGGGCAACGTCTCCGATAAGCAGATTATTCGACATGGCCTGTACTCCCAATGTGACTCCGACGTGACGCCAACGTCCGTTACTTCATTCGCAGCCCTCAAAACGTACCACTAATTCACCGCCCCGGCGATCGGGAGACCGCCAGTTCGCGGCAAAGAAAACAACTTCGCATGTCACACGTCGAAAACGTTGCTGGCGCCTAGAGTCATCTCACGCATTGCCTTCACCACATCTACCTATTCGCGCGAGGCCGTACGATGACTACAGTAATTATTAACAACGGGTCCGACCAGGTTCAGTACAACCCGGGCATGCAGCCTGGTGGGACGAACAGCAACCAGAGCGCATTCCAGCAGGCACTGGCTACCGTGCTCGGGGAAATCGAGCAGATGCTGCAGAACGCGCCGCAGGCGGGCGGCAGCGCTCCGGCATCGGGCACATCGCCGACGGGGCAGAACGGCGGCCAGCCGCTCAATGCGCAGAGCGCCTCGGGTGCGCTGGCGAGCTACATGGGTCAGAACAACATCGGATCGCTGGACCCGAACCAGTTGTACGCGCTCGCGTACAACCCGCCGGCAAACGCCACGCCGACTGATTCGGCGGCGGCGAAGTTCATGCTGCAGAATCCGGGCGTCTTCAACCAGATCGAAACGCATGATGTCGCGGGCTCGGACGGCATTGCCGGTGCGAACGACTTCCAGTGGGCCGCGCAGGGCGGCATGGGCGGAGCGGGTGGCACGGGCGGAGCGGGTGGCACGGGCGGAACAGGCGGAGCGCCTGGCGGTGGATCGAACACCGGTTCCGCGCCGCCGATGTCCAGCTTCGGTGGTAACTCGAACACCGGTTCCACTTCGCAGATGCCGAACTTTAACGGCGGCGGCTTCAACGGCGGGTTCAGCAACATGATGCCGCTGGGGCACGGGCCGGTGGTGCAGCAGCAGCCGCAGCAGAACGGCGGTCAACAGTTCAACGGTGGCCAGCAGTTCAATGCGCAAAGTGCATCGGGAGCACTGGCAAGCTACATGAGCGCAAACAACACGCCGCCGATGGACCCGAACCAGCTGTACCAGCTCGCGTACAACCCGCCGGCAAATGCAACGCCAACCGATTCGGCCGCCGCAAAGTGGATGCTGCAGAACCCGAGCGTGTACAACCAGATCGAGACGCACGATGTGGCGGGCTCGGATGGTATCGCCGGTGCGAACGACTTCCAGTGGGCTGCGCAAGGCGGTATGGGGCAGGGCGGCTCGAATGCGAACGCGAATGCCTTGAGCTAGACCTGTCTGCGTGCACCGGGTTGAGCCAACCCGGTGCAACACAAAAAGGTGATGCGCCGCTTCAAGCCGGTGCATCACCTTCAACGTTTTCTACGCGGTTCTACGCAACGCCACTTCCAAAACACGCACCAACCGCAAACCCATCACGCCGCCACCTCAACACGATTCAACTCCCTCTGCAGCGCAGCGAAATATCGCCCACGTAAAAACCGGCACTCGCGCTCGAGCATCCCATACATGATGAAGTCCTCGCGATCGCCGGCGCCTTCTCGCATCACCCCTTCGCGCACAAAGCCGAGATGTTCGTCGAGCAACTGGGCACTGACGTTATCGGCCCGCACGAGCCCGGTCACGCGTTGGCATTGCAACACCTGAAACGGATACATGAACACCGCAGAGACAAACGCAGGCGTGATCAGATGGCGCGAGCCGCCGAGCGCAAAATGCATCAGCACGTTAGGCCCGTTGTGCCCTTGATAGACGACACCCGCGACGATCTCGCCATCCTTCTCGAGCCCGATCGTCGAGCAGTCGTCATAGCGGCTTTCGCCGGTTTGTCTCGCGACGAAACGCATGACCTCGTCTTTCCGGTCGAATAAAACGCGGCGCATCGTATGACCTCGCTTCGGATTGCCCAGATCAGCTCGGCAGCGGAATGCCGAACTGCTTCAGCGTCGGATCGACGTTGTCGGCGAACTCGTTCTGGTGTTGCTTCTTCTGCACCGCCTGGACGATGGCCATGACGATGCCCGCGATACCGGCAATGCCCGCGCCGATCGCCAGCACCGGCGCCGCCGCCGCGAGACCGCCGGCCACTGCGCCCATCACGCCTTCGGCTGCCGCCGTGCCGCCTTCCGCACCCGCGACCGCTGCATCGACACCGGCCACCGCGCCCTCCGCACCTTCGGCTCCGCCCGCGGCGCCTGCCGCACCTGCGGCATCGGCTGCAGCGCTGTCGCCGCCGATGCCCATGAAGCCTTCTCCCTTGGCGAGATCGCTAAGGGACTGCGTCACGGTTTTCGCATCGCTTAGGCCCTTATGCACCTGATCGACAACGTTCGAAGCGGATCCTTGCGACTGGCTACCCGAACCGTCCACCGCCGAGCCACCGCCGCTACCACCACCACTGCTGTCACCCGCCTCGGAGAGACCGCCGGCCTGCGCAAATTCGCCGTCGAGGTTCTGCATCGCAGGCGGCACGGCTTGCTGCAGGTACGCCTGAGTGGCGGGATCGCTGGCTAGCTGCTGAATGTCCTGGGTTAGTGCCGCCACGGTCTTGCTGACATCGCGCAGACCATCCGATCCGCCCGCCTGCACGTTCACGAGTGTCTGCATCAGTTTCACCATGACAGCGGCCTTCTGCTGCGGCGTGTAGTTCTGCGGATTCGCGAAGATGTCCTGATTCAGGTTGCTGGTATCGGTGTTCGCTGTGATGTTCTGCAAGCTCGCATCTTCGAGGAAACTCTGGTTGCCCTGGGCGGTGCTGGGCGCATCGTTCTTGATGAAGTCCGACAGATTGTCGTCGCTGACTTTTCCGTCGGCCTTGCTGGTCGCCTTGTCGTCGCCGGCGCGATCGAGCGCATCGAACGCGCCGCTCGACGACCACGCCTGGGCAGCACTCTTCAGCGCGGAACTGAAACCCTTGTTGTCCTGCAAGTCGTCGACCTGCTGCTTCGTCGTGATCCCGCCGCTGTTCTTCCCGCCGCTGTAGTTGTTGTTGTTCTTGCCGCCCTGGTGGCCGGTCGATTCCCCCGCGAGCGCGTTGTATGCCTGTATCAAACCGGCCGACCGGACCTTGTTCAGCGAGGCCGCATCCGCATCGGGATGCTTCTTCATGTAGGCCTTAACGTTGTCGTCCGCTTGCGAGAGATTCGTATGGACCGAGTCCATCAAGCCTTTCATCTTCTTCTGATCGATACTGCCGTCGGATTTCAGCGCGCCCGCGTTCTGCATCGCGCTCTTCATCGACGGGTTGTCGTTGACGAACTGCATCGCGGCCTGCTTTTGTGCCGGCGTCGGCGGTTGTCCGTTCGCACCCGGCTGGCCCGACAGAATTTGCATTGCTGCGAGCGGCCGCTCGAGCGAGACGCCCTGGCTGCTTGCTGCAAGATCCGACCATTTGCCGAGATCCGACGAGTCGTTCTGCGCGGTGTAGTTGTCCAACTCGGGATAGGAGCCGCTGCCCGAGTTCGCAGCCTGAGTGGGCGACCCGGTCGGTGCCTGCGACAAACTCCCTTGCGGCAGGGTAGTTTGCGGAAGAGTCGTTTGCGGCAGCGTGGTTTGCTGCGGGTTCGTTTGCTGCAAGTTCGTCGGGTTCCCGCCAGGCTGCGCGACACCCTCCTGCATCTGCTTGTGCATCAAGGTGGCGAGGATGTTTTGAAGCTCGGCGATGAAATTCGCGTCCATGCCATTTTGTGGCGTGTTCGGACCGTTCGACTGCAAACCCGACACCATGCTGGAGGATGTGTCGGGTATGACGGTGATCGATATGTTGTTCATGACAGCGGGGCTCCTTGCATAAACGCTCGCCTGTGCGAAACGAGCACCTCGGGATGCAGTGGCGAAGCCGACGCATCCTCATCGAATGGAAGCCCATTATCGGTATCGTGGGTAGCCTGTTACCTCGTCATTGCCGAACACCTGTTGCGATTTGCGAAGAAAGCCGCGCGCTGGTTTCGCGTGTTCAACCCGGGACACGGATCAAGACACGGATCGCCATCGACGCTTCGCGCCGTTGAAAACAACTTCGCATGTCACACGCTTGAAATGCAGCCGGCGCCTAGAGTCATCTCACGCATTGCCTTCACCACATCTACCTATTCGCGCGAGGCCGTACGATGACTACAGTGATTATTAACAACGGGTCCGACCAGGTTCAGTACAACCCGGGCATGCAGCCTGGTGCGACGAACAGCAACCAGAGCGCATTCCAGCAGGCGCTGGCCACCGTGCTCGGGGAAATCGAGCAGATGCTGCAGAATGCGCCGCAGGCGGGCGGCAGTGCGCCGGCGTCGGGCACGTCGCCGACGGGGCAGAACGGCGGCCAGCAGCTCAATGCGCAGAGCGCCTCGGGTGCGCTGGCGAGCTACATGGGTCAGAACAACATCGGGTCGCTGAACCCGAACCAGTTGTACGCACTGGCGTACAACCCGCCGGCGAACGCCACGCCGACCGATTCGGCCGCGGCGAAGTTCATGCTGCAGAACCCGGGCGTCTTCAACCAGATCGAAACGCATGACGTCGCGGGCTCGGACGGCATCGCGGGTGCGAACGACTTCCAGTGGGCCGCGCAGGGCGGCATGGGCGGAGCGGGTGGCACGGGTGGAACAGGCGGAGCGCCTGGCGGTGGTTCGAACACCGGTTCCGCGCCGCCGATGTCCAGCTTCGGTGGTAACTCGAACACCGGTTCCACTTCGCAGATGCCGAACTTTAACGGCGGTGGTTTCAATGGCGGTTTCAGCAACATGATGCCGCTGGGGCACGGGCCGGTGGTGCAGCAGCAGCCGCAGCAGAACGGCGGTCAACAGTTCAACGGTGGCCAGCAGTTCAATGCGCAAAGTGCTTCGGGAGCACTGGCAAGCTACATGGGCGCAAACAACACGCCGCCGATGGACCCGAACCAGCTGTACCAGCTCGCGTACAACCCGCCGGCAAATGCAACGCCGACCGATTCGGCCGCCGCGAAGTGGATGCTGCAGAACCCGAGCGTGTACAACCAGATCGAGACGCACGATGTGGCGGGCTCGGATGGTATCGCCGGTGCGAACGACTTCCAGTGGGCTGCGCAAGGCGGTATGGGGCAGGGCGGCTCGAATGCGAACGTGAATGCGTTGAGCTAGACCGCGCCGGCGCGACGGTGCCGGGTTCAGACCCGCACCGTTCGCCGCGGCACAGTCGTAGCGAAACTGTTTTAACGGGCAATGTCGAAGGCCACATGTGGAAGCACATGTGGCCTTCGTCACAACAGGATTCGCCGGGTGAACTCACCGTCCAATACTGGCTCAGCACGCCCAGGGCAAAAAACCGCCCCAGGCGTCATGCCGTCAACACTCCACCACGGCTTCCTGTGCAATCTCCGAAGCACTTTCAGCCGCCTCTGCCAGCAGATTGAGCTGAATCGACTTCGCCACCTGGATGCCATGCGCAAACGAGGTCGTCACGCAGGGATGCCAATAGTTCGTCACTTCACCGGCTGCATAGATGCGCGGCAATGAAGGAATCGCGCCGTGCTGGTCGACATCGATGCAGCCCGCGCGCAGTGGAACCTCGAGGCCCCCGGGAATGCACGCATCGAAGCCAAACTGAACGCCCAGCACGTCATAGGGAATTCCGTTGACGGTCATGTGAGTCTGGTCCGCATCGAAAGGTCCGACGTGGACATGTCGCGCAGGTACCAGGCGCTGCAAAAGCGGCTGCGCACTCGGCCGGCGACGGCAATAGATGTCCACACTGGCGGCCCCTCGGCGCAGCACCGAACCCGCCTGATCGAATGCGTTATCGCCGCCCCCAAGAATGGCGACCCGCCGACCTTCAACCGAAACCCGCTCCATCGATATACCCGGCCCAATCGCGACGCAATCCGATTCCACGAACCCTGCGCTACGCGGTTTCGAGCCGGTCGCAATCACGACATAGCGCGCGCGGAACGTCCGGCTGCCGTTCGAGACTTCCCAGGCCGTGGACGCGTCCACGCGACGAAACGAGGTCACCCTGAAACCGGGAATGTGCGGCACCGAGGCGGCGCGCAGCTGCTCTTGCAGCAGCCCGGCGACCTCCTGTCCGGACTTGCCGAGCAAGCCGGGAATCCACACGTTCGAATACGGGCTGCGCAACTGCAATCCGCCGACGGCCGGGCCGGCCTCGAGCAACATGACGCGCAGCCCGAGTTGATGCAGCCACAACGCACTGGCCGCGCCTGCGGGGCCGCCGCCGATCACCACTACGTCTTCCATCTTTTCCATCGATCCGTTCCTCGCCAGAAACCAGAAGCGGCGAGTCCGGATGGGTCGCCCGATAGCCCATCGTAGGGACTACGGTGTTGCGACGTCGGCGCATATGCGAACGCTGGACTGGTTACGCGAACGGCAAGGTATCGTTGGCCTGCATAGCGTCCACGTAGTGCATTTCCGCCGATGCCCCCATCAGCAGCGGCCGGTTAGCCTCGGCGGCGGCGCGAAGGTAATCCCACAGCGACGAGACGCGGCGCAGCTTGCGCAGATCCTCGCGGCTGCACAGCCAGAAGCGCCGGGTCACGACCACTTCGTCGGGCAGCACCTGCACCAGGGCGGGGTTCGGTCCGGCCATGAAGCACGGCAGAATCGCGAGCGCATTGCCCTGCAACGTTGCGTGGTATTGCGCAATGACACTGGTGCTGCACAGGTTCGCCGTGACGTTCGGCACGGCACGGTTCAGATAGAGCAGCTCATGGCTAAACGCGAGATCCTCGACGTAATCGATGAACGCGTGCTGCCGCAGATCGGCGACGGTGCGAATCGGTGCGTGGCGTTGCAGATAATCGGCGGTGCCGTACAGCTTGAGCCGGTAGTCGCATAGCCGCGTGTAGACATACTGGCCGCGCTTGGGTCGCTCCAGCGTGATGGCCAGATCGGCTTCGCGCTTGGACAGGCTCACGAAATGCGGCACCGGCAACAGGTCGATCGATACGTCCGGGTGACTGCCGCTAAAGCGCGCGAGCTGCGGTGCCAGAAAAAAGCACCCAAAGCCTTCCGTCGATCCGATCCGCACATGCCCTGTCAGCGATTGTGTGCTGCCCGCCAGCTGCTCGCTTGCCGAATGCACGGTCGTCTCGACCGCGTCCGCGTAACTGAGCAGACGCTGGCCCTCGGCGGTCAGCACGAAGCCGCCCGTGCGCGACTTGTCGAACAGGACCGTGCCGAGAGCCGTCTCGAGTTCCCGCACGCGGCGCGCCACGGTGGTGTGATCGACGCCGAGTCGTTTCGCGGCGCCGCTGGCGCGCTGCGTGCGCGCCACTTCGAGGAAGTAGCGCAGATCGTCCCAGTTCAGGTTCTGTGGCAACCGGCTTGTGTTTTTTTGCATATCGGATGGGTTTTTTCGCGTATTCCCTGTGAATATTCGAGTAACTATACTCGTCCGTATGCTGCCGGAATACCGGTGGCGTGAGCCGTGCGCGTGATTTGCGTAAATCCAGACTGGGCGCGGCCAGCGACATAAAAACAATCGGAGACGACACCGCATGCAGATACCTTCAACGCCCGATGGACTGGCCTCGACGCGGCAGCCACCCAAGCGCGCCCGCGACTACATCTTCGCCGGCTGGGCCAGCATGGCCGGCACGACCATCGAGTGGTACGACTTCTTCCTCTACGGCACAGCCGCTGCGCTGGTATTCAACAAGATCTTCTTTCCGACGCTCGACCCGGTGCTCGGCACGCTCGCCGCGTTTGCGACGTACGGCGTCGGTTTTATCGGGCGGCCGATGGGCGGTATCGTGTTCGGCCATTTTGGCGATCGCATCGGACGCAAGTCGATGCTGCTCGTCACGCTGCTGCTGATGGGGATTCCGAGCATCGTGATCGGCCTGATTCCGCCTTATCAGAGCATCGGCTACGGCGCGGCAGCGCTGCTCGTGACGATGCGTTTTCTGCAAGGGATGGCTGTCGGCGGCGAATGGGGCGGTGCGGTGCTGATGGCCGTCGAGCACGCGCCTCCGGGACGAAAAGGTTTCTTCGGCAGTCTTCCGCAGACGGGCGTCGGTTTCGGCTTGATCCTGTCGTCGCTGGCAATGGCGGCCGTGACGCGCCTGCCCGAAGCGCAACTGCTCGCGTGGGGCTGGCGCATTCCGTTTCTCGCCAGCATCGTGCTGGTCGCGATCGGCTGGGTGATCCGCGTGAGCGTGCCGGAATCGCCGGACTTCGAGCGCGTGAAAGCGACCGGTGCGCCGGTGAAGGCACCGGTGCTCGCCGCGTTACGACGCCAGCCGCGCGAACTGCTGATCATCCTCGGCGCGCGAACCGCAGAGAACACCTGGTTCTATCTGGTCGTCGCGTTTGCGCTCGCGTACGCGGCCAATCAATTGAAGATTCCCAGAGCCGACATCCTGCATGCGATCACCGTGGGCGCCGTGCTGTCGCTGTTCACGATGCCGTTCTGCGGCTGGTTGAGCGATCAGATCGGGCAGCGCAGGCTGTTTCTGATCGGTCTCGTCATCATGTGCCTGTTCGCGGCGCCGTTCTTCGCGATGCTCGGCACACGGAATCCGGCGATGGTGTGGTGGGCGATGGTGCTCGGCACCGGTGTCGTGTTTCCGATTCTGTATGCGCCGGAATCGCAGCTGTTCGCCGCGCAGTTTCCCGCCGAGATTCGCTACAGCGGCATCTCGCTGTCGGTGCAGCTGGCAGGCGTGCTGGGCGGCGGCGTCGCACCGATGATCGCGACGGCGTTGCTCGTCGCCGGTGGCGGCAGTCCGCATTACGTCGTGGTCTACATGGTTGCACTAGGTATCGTCGCGCTGGGTTGTACGCTCATGATGCGTAAGCACGCAAGCTAGCCGGTTTCCAACTGAAAGAGAGAGTCAATGATGAATGCAGTCACTCAGGCATCGAAGGCAGGCGTCGCAAACGTGAAGTTGCTGATCGACGGTGAGTTCGTCGAATCGCACACCACCGAATGGCGCGACATCGTGAACCCCGCGACGCAGGATGTGCTCGCGCGCGTTCCGTTCGCGACGACCGCTGAAGTCGATGCCGCGGTTCGCGCTGCACACGCAGCCTTCGCGACGTGGAAGCACACGCCGATCGGCGCGCGGATGCGCATCATGCTGAAGTACCAGGCGCTGATCCGCGAACATATGCCGCGCATCGCGAAGATTCTCACGGCCGAGCAGGGCAAGACGTTGCCCGATGCCGAGGGCGATATCTTTCGCGGGCTCGAAGTGGTCGAGCACGCGGCGTCGATCGGCACGTTGCAACAAGGCGAATTCTCGGAGAACGTCGCGGGCGGCGTCGACACTTACACGCTGCGGCAACCGCTCGGTGTGTGCGCCGGCATCACGCCGTTCAACTTCCCGGCGATGATCCCGCTGTGGATGTTCCCGATGGCGATCGTCTGCGGCAATACATTTGTGCTGAAGCCTTCGGAACAAGATCCGATGTCGACGATGGCGCTCGTCGAACTCGCGCTCGAAGCCGGTGTACCGAAGGGCGTGCTGAACGTCGTGCACGGCGGCAAGGAAGTCGTCGATGCGTTGTGTTCGCATGAGCTTGTGAAAGCGGTGTCGTTTGTCGGGTCGACGGCGGTCGGCACGCATGTGTACCGGCTTGGCAGTGAACACGGCAAGCGCGTTCAATCGATGATGGGCGCGAAGAACCACGCGGTGGTGTTGCCCGATGCGAATCGCGAGCAGACGTTGAACGCGCTGGCCGGCGCGGGTTTTGGGGCGGCGGGGCAGCGCTGTATGGCGACGTCGGTGGTCGTGCTGGTCGGGGCGTCGCAGCAATGGTTGCCCGATCTCGTCGAGAAGGCGAAGACGCTGAAGGTCAACGCGGGCCACGAAGCCGGCACCGACATCGGACCGCTCGTCTCGCGTGCAGCGAAGCAGCGCGTGCTCGGCTTGATCGAATCGGGTGTGAAGGCGGGCGCGACGCTTGCGCTCGATGGCCGGGCGGTGAAGGTGCCGGGCTACGAAGACGGCAACTTTATCGGCCCGACGGTCTTCACCGATGTGACAACCGACATGGACATCTACCGCACCGAGATTTTCGGACCGGTGCTGGTGGTGCTGAGCGTACCGACACTCGATGAAGCGATCGCGCTCGTTAATCGCAATCCGTACGGCAACGGCGTTGGGCTTTTCACGCAAAGCGGCGCGGCGGCGCGCAAGTTCCAGAGCGAGATCGATATCGGCCAGGTTGGTATCAACATTCCGATTCCGGTGCCGGTGCCGTTCTTCAGCTTTACCGGTTCGCGCGGTTCGAAGCTTGGCGATCTTGGCCCGTACGGCAAGCAGGTCGTGCAGTTCTACACGCAGACGAAGACCGTTACCGCGCGCTGGTTCGACGATGCGACCGTGAACGACGGCGTGAATACGACCATTAGCCTGCGCTGAGCGGCACGACGAACCAGGGAGACAGCATCATGAAGATCGGTTTCATCGGACTGGGCAACATGGGCGCGCCGATGGCGCACAACCTGCTCAAAGCGGGTCACGCGGTCAACGTGTTCGATCTGAACGCACAGGCTGTGCAGGCGCTCGTCGATGCGGGCGCGAAAGCCGCCGCATCACCGAAGGCGGCGGTCACCGACGCCGAATGCGTGATCACGATGCTGCCCGCGGCGGCACACGTGCGCAGCGTGCTCACCGCCGCCGACGGCGTGCTGGCCGGCATCGCGAAGGGCGTGACGATCGTCGATTCGAGCACGATCGACCCAGCGAGCGTCAAGGCGTTCGCCGAACTCGCCGCGCAGCAGGGCAACGCGTTTGTCGATGCGCCGGTGTCGGGCGGCACGGGTGGTGCCGCGGCGGGCACGCTCACGTTCATGGTGGGCGGTAGCGCGGCGGCTTATGAGCAGGTCAAGCCGGTGTTGTCGTCGATGGGCAAGAACATCGTTCATTGCGGCGACACCGGGACTGGCCAGGTCGCGAAGATCTGCAACAACCTCGTGCTCGGCATCACGATGGCGGGCGTTGCCGAAGCGATGTCGCTCGGCGAGGCGCTTGGGATCGATCCGAACGTGCTTGGCGGCATCATCAATACGTCGACGGGGCGATGCTGGAGTTCGGATACGTATAACCCGTTTCCGGGCGTGATCGGGACGGCGCCTTCGTCGCGCGGTTATACCGGGGGGTTCGGCACGGATCTGATGTTGAAGGATCTTGGTCTCGCCACCGATGCAGCAAAGCTCGCGCGTCAGCCGGTTTATCTGGGGGCGCTTGCGCAGCAGCTGTATCAGACGATGAGCACCAAGGGGGCGGGGCGGCTCGATTTCTCGGCGGTTATCAAGCTGTATCGGCGCGACGACGACGCGTAGTGAGCGCGTAGTTGTAGTGCATCGGCCGCGGTGGGGCGCTGTATCGGGCGCCTCGCCGCGGTCGTGTTTTCATTGGCCGATCAAATTCGATCAAGATTTCCCGATTGAATCTTTGCGGAAATACCATTTGACGGTTCTAGCTCACGCGCATTCAGGTTAATCCGATCCGACTTGTATCGAAGTCCCAAATACTGTCAGGGGACAATCCCGCATTGCAATTACGGAATACATCGATTAACCGCAACCCACGGCATTGCGCCCCGTGTTACGTTTTTACGACAGTGAGTTATTTTTTGTTTCGTGAGTTATAGCAGGTGTCTTATCCTCCGGCGCACAGCAACAAGTAAATCAATTCAAAAACTACTCCTGGTCAACGAGACACTAATGAAAAATCGCAAAATCAAGGCAGGCATTATCGCTGTTGGCGCTTTCGCGGCATCGTCGGCAGTAATGGCACAGTCGTCGGTCACGCTGTACGGCATGCTCGACGCAGGTATTGGCTACACCTCGAACGTCGGTGGTCACAACAAGTTCAGCCTCGATGGCGGCGCCTCGGGTTCGAACAAGTGGGGCATCAAGGGTCAAGAAGACCTTGGCGGCGGCCTCAAGGCAGTCTTCCGGCTCGAAAACGGTTTCAACATTGCTACCGGTGGCATCGGCGGGCAGGGCCCCATTGGCACCTCACGCTCGGAGTTCAACCGCCAGGCTTTCGTAGGTCTCTCTTCGGACCAGTACGGTACGGTGCGTTTGGGTCGCCAGCTCGACGCCGTGACGGAGATGGTTCAGGGCCTGACGGGCGACGCCATTTCGGCCTCGGCATTCTCGACCCCGGGCGACGTCGACAACAACGACAACACGACGAACCAGAACAACGCTGTGAAGTACATCTCGCCGCTCATCAGCGGCTTCCAGGCTGAAGGCGCGTACTCGTTCGGCGGCGTTGCCGGTGCTATGGGCTCGGGTCAATCGTGGTCGGTGGCTGCGGACTACGTTCAAGGTGGTCTGACGGTTGCAGGCGGCTACTTCCGTGCTGCGAACCAGGGTGAGAACGGCTGGGTGAACGCCACGGCACAACCGTCGTTCGGCGGTGCTCTGGGCTATCCGAGTTCGGGTTACAACGGCGGCAACGCGTTCAAGAGCGCGGGCATCGCGCAGATCGCCGGCCAATACGAGGTTGGTCCGTACACGGCTGGCCTGCGGTACTCGAACGCTCAGTACCAGGGCAACAACGGCCAGCCGTCGATCCACTTCAACGTGCTGGGTGCCCTTCTGCAATACCGCGTAAGCCCAGCGCTGTCGCTGGCCGCCGGGTACACGTACGTATACGGTTCGGCAGCCACGCCTGATCAAGCCGCCCAGGGTCACACAATGGCTTCGATCAATCAGGCGTCGCTCGGTGCTTCGTACGCGCTGTCGAAGACCACCTCGATTTACGCCATGGGTGCCTATGTCCATGCTCTGGGCGCTCACGCTTCGGCTGCTGACTTCGGCAACACCGCATCGGGCGGCAACCAGGTTCAAGCCAACGTTGGCATGTACCACAGCTTCTGATCGCTGGTTCAGAAGACCGGGGTAGTGGAAACATTAACCCCGGCGAAGAAAAGCCTCGCTGGTAAATTGCACCTCAAAAGTTGGACATTGATCCAGCCTTTGAGGTGTTTTTCATGAAGCGCCGTTACCGCGCGAGCATCAGGTTCAGGTTCTGAACCGCAGCGCCGGCCGCGCCTTTGCCGAGATTATCGAAAACCGCGGATAGCAGAACGTGCCCGTGTTCCACGTTGGAAAACACGCTTAGGCGCATATCGTCCGTGCCGTTCAGTACCTGCGGATCCAGCTGCTTTAAAACGGCCGATTCGTGCAGCGGCAAGACGTGCACGTGGGCCGCCCCGGCATAGTGGCGTGCGAGGCACGCGTGTAACGTGGTGCCGTCTACGTTCGGTGCCAGCAGCCGCACATCCAGAGGTACCGTCAGCACGATGCCCTGGCGGTACGCACCATACGAAGGGACGAAGATCGGACGCCGCGCGAGTCCGGCGTGCTGCTGGATCTCCGGGGTGTGCTTGTGCGCGAGCTCCAGACCGTACACCTGGTACGGCGGCGCGTTGGCTGCATCCGGTCCCTCGTGTTCTTCCACAGCGGCGCGCCCGCCTCCGGAGTAACCGGACACCGCGTAAATGCTGACCGGGTGGTTCGCTGGAATGAGCCCGGCGTGCAGCAGCGGACGCAGCAGGCCAATTGCGCCGGTCGGATAGCAACCGGGATTCGTGACCCGATGTGCGGTCGCAATGCGCTCGGGCTGTCCCGGAGTCATTTCTGGAAAGCCGTATGTCCAGTCCGGCTGCGTGCGATGGGCGGAACTTGCGTCGATGACTCTGACGGCAGGATTGACGATGGCCGCCACCGCTTCGCGCGCGGCGCTATCGGGCAGACAAAGGATCGCGATATCGCAGGCGTTGATGGCTTCGGCGCGACGGCTGGAGTCCTTGCGTTCCGCCGCGGGAAGCGTGACCAGTTCCAGATCGGTCCGGCCGCGAAGCCGTTCGTGAATTTGCAACCCGGTGGTGCCCTGGTCGCCGTCGATGAAAACAACGGGAGAGCTCATGCGCGCAATACTCCGGTGACTGATACAAGTGGACCGAGGTTGTTATCTTCCGCGCAGCGTTAGAATAGTGAAAGTTGAATTTCATAACCTTGATATTCAGCTTTTCTGAATCGGGAGGTTGACATGCGAGAGATCAGCCTGGACCGCTTGCGCACCCTGGTCGCGATTGTCGACCGTGGCTCATTTGCCGACGCGGCGCGTGCGTTGCATCTGGCGCCACCTACGGTCAGCCTTCACATCGCTGAACTGGAAGAGCGCATCGGGGTTCCGCTCCTGTCGCGCAAGCGCGGACATGTTCGGCCGTCGGCAACGGGCGAGTTGCTGGTCGAGCGCGCGCGTCGGCTGCTTGCCGACGCGGAACAGGCGTTAGACGATGTTCATCGCCAGGTTCAAGGGCTTGTCGGACGCGTTCGGCTCGGAGCGTCGACCGGAGCGATTGCGCATCTTTTGCCGCAAGCACTTGAAGTGTTGCGTAAGGACCATCCCGCTATCGATATTCAGATCGCGGTGCTTACGTCGCATGAAACGCTAAGCCGGTTGGCCGATGGGACGCTGGATGTTGGGCTGGTCGCATTGCCGCAGCCTTCAGTGGCCGGGCTTGTGATAAAGCCCTGGCGGCGCGACCCAGTGATGGCTTTTGTGCCGGCGCATTGGCGGTGTCCGGCTCGCGTTACGCCTGAATGGCTTGCCGCTCAGCCGCTCATTCTTAATGATGCGACTACGCGTCTCTCGCGTTTGACTACGGAGTGGTTCGCGAACGGAGGGCATCATCCCGCGCCGCGCATTCAGCTTAATTACAACGATGCGATCAAGAGTCTGGTCGCGGCGGGGTATGGCGCGGCGCTGTTGCCGCACGAGGCTACTACGCCATTGCCCGATAAGCGTATTGTCATGCGGCCGCTAAGGCCGGCGTTGTGGCGTCGGCTTGGGATTGCGTATCGTGCGGGGTATGTGGAGCGGTCTACGCAGTATGTGCTTGATGCGTTGTGGGATTTGAGGTTGGTGTAGGGGGCTCTTGCTTTGGTTTGGTCTTGCGATGGGGTAGTGGCGTGTTGCGTGCCGTGACGAACGAAATTCGAACCTCAATTCTCCGCTGCCTCTTACGAGGCCTCACAATTTTCTTTGGATTGAATGCCCGTGATTATTCGGCTTGCGAATGCAACGGATCTGGATTCACTTCACAGCCTCCGTAATCACTACATCGCTCATTCGTACGCGACCTTCGACGAGGAGTTGATGTCGAAGGAGGCGGTGAACGCGTGGATGGGATTGTTTAGTCGAGTAGGTCCACACCGGCTATATGTAGCTGTCGATTCGGCGCGACTGCTTGGGTTCGCAGCAAGCCAGCAGTATCGCAACCACCCAGCCTTCCGTAAGACGGTCGAAACGAGCATTTATGTTGCCCCGAAGCGGTAGGTCGCGGCGTGGGATTGGCGTTGTACGAAAATCTCTTCAGAGAAATCTCGGGGGAAGACCTGCATTGCGCCGTCGTTGGCATCGCCCTACCAAATGAAGCGTCAGTACGTTTGCATCAGAAGATGGGGTTCACCGAGGTCGGGACGTTTGCCGAGTACGCTGTCAAGAACGGCCGCTATGTGAGTTCGGTCTGGATGCAGCGCGTGCTCTGACGAGTTTCTCGCGATTGCTCAGCGTGGTACGCACCGCCGATCGGCGCGGACCAAGCCGACCGGCATAGTGCACTGGGCGTGCGCTATCGAGAAGGCTGGGGCCGTTGAGGGACGAACTCGGCCGGCTGCGTTGGGCAGTAACCGGCCAGCTTGAGACATTCGACACGCCCCGACCAATAGTCGACAATCAACGCCCGTGAGGTTTCGATACAACTGGATGTAATCGAAAGGGCGTCGACGTATGGGCAAAACTGTAGGAGAGCTAGTCGCCGAATTGGCCGAGCGAGGTATGCATCTGCCCGAAGGGTATGTTCGAATTGGTGGATTTGGGGATTCGGAAGCTCTTTCGGCGTCGCTTATTGCACTCATTCTTGCTGGCGTGAAGCGTGGTACATGCAGTCTGGTTTGGTCTTGGGACTTCGACGGCGAGTCGATTCCAAAGGTCGGTGACATGGAAATCGTGCTCGACTGGAATGATAAACCCGCGTTCGTTCTACGAGTCACCGAAGTGCAAATCGTCCCATTTGACCGCGTCGGTGCTGAATTCGCCGCTAGCGAAGGCGAAGGAGATCTTTCGCTGACGTATTGGCGAGCGGAGCATTGGCGCTTCTTCACGGATGAGTGCAGCCGAATTGGTCGGGTTGTTGACCATTCGATGCCTCTCGTATGCGAAAGTTTTGAGGTTCTTTACACGCTTACGTCCGTCCTGCGGCACGAATGACTGTTCTCAGACGGTACTGAACGTCTCTTCCGGGTCGTCTCGAGTCGGTCGTCGTTGGGCAGAGTTCGGCCAGGAACGGACCTTCGACACAGAGGGAAAGATGGTCGACAATTGGTGGATTCAGGAAAGCCGATGCCGAGTAGCAAGGTGAATCTCTGCCCTGTCCACGCATACCCGTGCCAGCAACAATCAAGGCTAATGACGTGAGCGACAGCCAAACGATCCGCCTACACCAAGAGGTCCAAACGTAGAGCCACCAGGGGCATAAGCATGATCATCGATGAACATGGGATGGTAACGGGTCTCCCACTGCACGATTCACATCTTGCGAGGCTAAATTACGATGGAATTGATCTTCACGTGACACTGAGAACAGAAGGAGGGCATTCCAGGGTTGAGTTGCATGAGGTGAAAAAAAGCGGTTTTATTGGGTTCAGGTTAAATGCGATTCTTAGCGAGATTTTTGCCTGGAGGGTTGAATGTGTTCCGGAAGGCGTCCTGAACATGAACGACGGAGCGTGGAATACGTTGTTAGTTGGCATCTATTCGGACTCTGAAAATCTACGGTCGCAAGTTGCCCAAATCCAGCGTGACCTTAAGGGGTCGTTTCTTGTTCAATTTAATTTCTCGTACGGTGGGTCGTTTGCTGCAATTTGCAGCGATATTAAGGCAGAAGACGTCGGCTTGATTGCAAAAGATCAATAGAGAATCCTTCGAATGAGAAGGACTCTTCCGGCAGCACCACTGTGGCGGAAGTGCGGCGGTCTCAAACTGGCTGATGAGAACTTCCGTCGAACATGTTGAGGTGCGTGCCGTCGCTCGTTGATCTGCGGAGCTCGCACCGCCTATGCGTTTAAGCGAGCTTGAGTAGGCGGCGTACGAATGTCAGGTTCGTATAAAGTCAATCGTTCTTTTAGGGTCGCCTAGCAATAGTGGGAGGCGGCCGAGTCCTCGCGCGAAGTGCCGATCGCCCAGGCTGTTGCACGAACGATGAGAGCGGTTTTCACTTACCCGGCACCGGTTGCACTTTCCGCGGCACCCAACACCTCAACACGACACCCGAAAATACCCCCAAAACCGGCCCTTGTTCCCTCGATTGACGAACCACCGCAAACGCTAAGCTGCTGTCATCGCACAGTGCGGCTTTGCGTCCGAGGCGCGAACAGTTCAACCGAGAGAAGGGTGGATTCGCTTCATGGCTACCGTCAGTAACCTGAATCCGGCGTCCGGCGCATTGTCCCGGCGCGCCGACAATCGACGCAATCCGCAGAAGTCCGGCGAGTGAGCGCGACCGGCTCTCCTGGCGTCGAGCTTCTACCCACGCCGATCGAAGCAGGCCTTGCGCACCAGCACGCGGGCCGTTTTGCCGAGGCTTCGGCGATCTATCGACAGATCCTGCAGGCGCAGCCCGATCATGCCGACGCGCTGCATCTGCTGGGCCTGATCGCGTACCACGAGGGCAGGCTCGAAGAATCCGTCGACTGGATCATGCGTGCGCTTGCTGTCGGCCCGAGCGCGATCTTCTACAGCAATCTCGGCAACGCGCTTGGTCGTATGGGCCGTCACGCGGCGGCGCTCGAAAGCTACCGGCAGGCGCTCGCACTGCAACCCGATTACGTTCACGCGCACAACAATCTCGGCAACATGCAGCGCGAGCTGCGTCAGTACGATGCCGCGGTGCAGAGCTTTCGCACGGTGATCGCGCTGCAACCGGGCTACGCGCAGGCTTATAACAATCTCGCCAATGCGCTCGTCGATCTCGGCGATCTGGAAGGCGCAATCGATCACTATCGCAAGACGATCGAACTGCAGCCCGATCTGATGGAGCCGTATAGCAACCTGTTGTTCATCTTGAGCTATCGCGAGGCCACGTCGCCCGCCGATTATCTGACTCAGGCGTTGCGCTTCGGCGAGCAGGCGACGACACTCGCACAACCGTTCACCGACTGGCCCGCCGACGATCGCACGCACCATCGCGCATCATCGCGGCCGCTACGCGTAGGCTTCGTTTCCGGCGACCTGAAGACACACCCAGTCGGGTTCTTTCTCGAAAGCATCCTTGCACATCTCGATCCACAACGGATCGAAGCGATTGCGTACCCGACGCGTCATGTCGAAGACGAACTGACCGCGCGCATCAAGCCGCGCTTCGCGGCATGGACACCGCTCGCGGGTCTGACCGACGAGACAGCGGCGCGCCGCATCCGCGACGATCGCATCGACATCCTGGTCGACCTGGCGGGGCACACGGTCCACAACCGGCTGCCGGTGTTCGCATGGCGGCCCGCGCCGGTGCAGGTGAGCTGGCTCGGATATTTCGCGAGCACGGGTCTGCGCTCGATCGACTACGTGCTCGCCGACCGCCACGTCGTACCCACCGACGAGGAACAGCAGTTCGTCGAGCGCGTATGGCGCCTGCCGGACAGCTACCTGTGCTTCACGCCGCCCACCGAAGCAGTCGCGGTGAGCGCGCTACCCATGCTCGCGCATGGCGCGATCACGTTCGGTTGCTTCAACCATCTGATGAAGATGAACGACACGGTCGTGTCGGCATGGGCGCGGATTCTCAACGCAGTGCCGGGGTCGCGCCTCTTCCTGAAGGCGAAGCAACTCGACGATGAGTTCGCGCGGCGCGCGACGCTGCAGCGTTTCGCAGCGCTTGGCATCGACGGTGCGCGTTTGATTCTGGAAGGCCGCTCGCCGCGTAACGAGTATCTTGCCGCGTACAACCGCGTCGACATCGCACTGAGCCCGTTTCCTTATCCGGGCGGTACGGTGAGCGTCGAAGGTTTGTGGATGGGTGTGCCGGTGCTCTGCTGTCGCGGCGACCGGTTCCTCGGACATCTGTGCGAAAGCCTGCTCCAGTCGGCGGGTCTCGCCGACTGGATCGCCACCGACACCGACGACTACGTCGCGAAGGCCGTCGCATTCGCTGCGGATCAAAAGCACCTCGCCGCATTACGCGCGGGCTTACGGACGCAGATACTCACCTCGCCGTTATGCGATGCACCGCGCTTTGCGAAGCACCTCGAAGCGGCGTTCGCAGGCATGTACCGTCAACGCACGGATTCGACACCGTCGCGTCGCGTACCGGACGCGCAGACGATCCAGCGCCTGCTCGAAGAAGCGCTTGCACATCACCAGGTAAACCGGTTTGCAGAGGCCCATGCGCGCTATCAACGCATCCTTGCCGTGCTGCCGAAACACGCGGACGCGTTGCACTTCTCCGGGCTGCTTGCCTGCCAGATCGGCGAATCCGCAGCGGGTATCGCGTTGATGCGCGAATCGATCGCAGCGAATCCGAATGCGATCTACTACAACAACCTCGGCAACATGCTTAAGGACAGTGGCGCGTTACCCGATGCGATCGACTGCTACCGTCGCGCCGTCGCGCTGAAAGGCGACTACGCCGAAGCGCACAACAACCTCGGCAATGCGCTGCGCGAGTCGGGTGATGCGGCCGGATCGATGGAAAGCTGCGCGCAGGCGATTGCGTTGCGACCCGGTTATGCCGAGGCCTACAACAATCTCGGCAACGCGCTGAAGGATCTGCAGCAACTGGAAGCGGCTGCGCTGAGCTACGGCAAGGCAATCGATGCGCGACCCGGTTTCGCGGAGGCGCATAACAACCTCGGCAACGTGTTGAAGCAGCAGGGGCATCTCGATGCGGCGATCGAATGTTATCGCGCGAGCATCGCGGCGGCGCCGACCCTGGTCGTCGCACATAACAACCTCGGAATCGCACTGACGGAGCGCGGCGCTTATCGCGAGGCGATCGCGTCTTTCACGACGGTCGCAACACTAACGCCCGACCGTGCCGACGCGCACAACACACTCGGCAACGCGTTGAATGGACAGGGTCGCCTCGAGGAAGCCGTGGCGGCTTACGAACGCGCGATTGCGGTTGCGCCCGATTTCGCGGACGCGTATCACAACCTCGCAAACGCGCTAAACCGCATGGGCCGCGCGCAGCAGGCGCTGACGATGAGTCGCAAAGCGTTATCGCTGAAGGACGATGTCCCTTCGTTTCACAACAATCTCGGCACGATCCTCGCCGACCTGAACGACTTCGATGCGGCCGTCGATAGTTACCGCAGAGCGCTTGCACTCGATCCGGACTACGCCGAGTCGCATACCTGCGTGCTGTTCGGTCAGTCGTATACGACCGGCTGGTCGCCGGAGAAGCATCTGCGGGATGCGCGCTATTTCGGCGAGCGTATGACAGCGCGTGCGAGGCCTTTCGTGTATCAGCGCGCTGCACCTGGCAGTGCGCTCGCCGCACGACCGTTGCGTATCGGATTCGTTTCCGCGGATCTGCGCAAGCACCCAGTCGGCTACTTCATCGAAAGCGTGTTGACGCATCTCGACCGTACTCGCATCGAGCCGATCGCGTATTCGAATGCGCTGCTGCACGACGAACTGACGGAGCGTTTGCGCCCGCGTTTCGCAGCGTGGCGCCACATCGTCGATCAAAGCGACGAAGCGGTTGCACAACGGATTCACGACGATCGCATCGATATCCTCGTCGATCTGTCCGGACACACCGGACGCAACCGGCTGCCGGTGTTCGCATGGAAGCCGGCCCCTGTGCAGGTGAGCTGGCTCGGCTACTTCGCGACGACGGGCATCGCCGAGATCGACTACGTGCTCGGCGACCGGCACGTGTTGCCGACGAACGAGGAAGGGCACTTCGTCGAGCAGCTCTGGCGCCTGCCCGACAGCTACCTGTGCTTCACGCTACCCGAACGCGAGATCGACATCGGGCCGCTGCCGGCGCTCACGCGCGGTGCCGTCACGTTCGGTAACCTGAACAACCAGAAGAAACTCAACGACGGTGTGATCGCTGTGTGGTCGCGCATCCTGCAAGCGTTGCCAGAGTCGCGTCTGCTGTTGAAGAACCATCAACTGAACGAGCCGTGGACCCAGCGCGCGACGCTCGAACGTTTCGCTGCGCACGGCATCGCGGCGGAGCGTCTGGTACTCGAAGGGCCATCGCCACGCGATCAGTACTTCGCGACCTTCAATCGCGTCGACCTCGCGCTCGATCCGTTTCCGTACCCTGGTGGCACGACGAGTGTCGAAGGACTGTGGATGGGCGTGCCGGTGCTGAGCCGTCGCGGCGATCGCTTCCTGTCGCATCTCGGCGAGACGGTGTTGCACACAGTGGGACTGTCCGACTGGATCGCCACCGACGATGACGACTACGTCGCGAAAGCCATCGCGTTCGCGCAGGATCTGCCGCGGCTTGCCGCGTTGCGTGAGGGGTTGCGCGCGCAGGTGCTGCAATCGCCGCTATGCGACGCACTGCGTTTCGCGAGACAACTCGAAGCGGCTTTCACGGAGATGTGGCTACGCCGCGTTGCCTGAAGCACTCGCCGCGTACGACAACGCAAAAAACGAGGGCAAAAAAAAAGCCGCATCGCTGCGGCGTCGAGGGTTACTTGAATACCCCGCATTCGACTACTGCGGTGTTCGGTCACTGCGTGTGACTCGATGTGACTGGATATGACTAGAGCTGTCCGGTAGCCTGGTAGAAACTCACCGCTTCGACCCGACGCATCGAAGCATGCATATCGCTCATCAGCGCGTCGCGGCCACGCTGCGCAATGCGCTCGATCTCCGCATCGATGTCCTGGATCGCGCGAATCGTCGCGAGAGCTTCCGGCGTTTGTTCGGCGGTTAGCGACATCAGCAGCGGCGAGCGCGTATCGGCGAGTTCCGCCGCATACAGCCAGTCGCCTTCCGTGGCCGCGGCGTTCATCGCCTGGCTCAGTTCGTATGCACGCGACAACGATTCGTGTGACATGCTGCGTTCCCCCGTAGATTGCCGCTTACGACGTCTTGTTCAACGTACCGGCCGCACCGTTGCCGCCGAACAGCTGGTTCAGATACTGCGTGTTGTTCTGCATCGTCGCCATCAAGTTGTTCAGCGCGGTGAACTGCGCGTTGTACTGGGCGCTCAGCGTGCTCGAATAGGTCTGCAGCGCTGTGGCCTGCGAAGACAGGCTCGTCAGATCGGAGTTGATCGAAGCGGTGCGCTGGTCGATCGTGCCGCTCGTCTGCACATACGTGTTGGCGAAATTGTTGAGCTGCACGCCCATGCCGTTGGTCGTGTTGAAGAGCGCCGCCACGGTACCCGGGTTCGCCGTCAGCGCAGTCTGCAGCGCGGCCGAGTCAGTCACGATGGTGCCGTCGTCCTGCAGGTTTAGGCCGATCGAAGAAAGGCTGAACGTGCCGCTCCCGGTGGTGACCCCGCCGCTGATGATCGACGCAAGTCCGTTCGTAATCGAGTTCAACATCGCGTCGCCGAGCAGCGGGCCGGCTTGCGTCCCCGACGCCGCCGTCGAGCTGTACGAAGACAGCGACGCTGCCGTGGTCACGTAGTTGTTGTACGCCGTGACGAAGCTGGTGATCGCGGTGGTTTGCGCGGTCGTGCTGGTCGCAACCGTCAGTGTCTGCTGCGTGTTGACGGCGGCGGCAGTCAGGTTGATCGTCACGCCGGGCAGCACGTTGCTGATCGAATTGGTCGGGCTCGTGACCTGTGCGCCATCGATCGTCAGGCTCGCGTCCTGTGCTTTCTGCAGCTCCGTCATGTTCGACGTGTTGAGCGCGCTGTTCAGGCCCGAGCTGGCAGTCATCGAAATCGTGTTGGCCGCGCCGGTCGAATTCGACATGAGTACGAGATGCTGGCCGTCGGTCGCATTGACGACGGTCGCGGTGATGCCGGGGTTATTCGACGATGCGTTGATCGCGGCGGCGATGCCGGTGATCGAGTTGTCGGTCGAGTCGACGTTGACCGTCATCGAGCCGCTCGTGCCCAGCGACAGCGTCAGCGTACCGGTGCCCACGCTCGTCGAACTCGTGAAGGCCGACGATGAATATTTGTCCGCGGTCGCAATCGCGCTGACGTTGACGTTGTAGCTGCCGGCGTTCACACCGGTAGTCGCCGTCGTCGCCGTGATGCCGTTGCCGCTCGCGGTAGCCGAGAACGCCGCCAGCGATGTGCCGTCGGCAAGACCGCTCACCGCCGTCTCCAGCGCCGACAGCGCCGACTTGAGCTGGCCGATCGCGGTGAGCTGGGTGTTATCGAGTGTCTGCTTGTTGGTGATCGTCGCGTTTTGCGCAGCGGTCTTCGAGGTGACGAGCGCCGAGACGAGCGAATTGACGTCGAGCGTCGATTTCGTCGAGCCGCTGATAATGGACTGTGCCGCCTGCGCAAGCAGATTGCTTACGTCGGTGGGACTGGTTCCTGTCGTCGAGGACGTCGTCGAGCTCATGTCGGATGCTCCATTCGTGGCTGCGACATCGGGTCTTTACCCGATGACAAACGCGTACCGGGAGGCATGCCTCCCGGCGGTGTTGCCGATGCTTTGAAAACTGCGTGAGAAATGCGGTTATGCAAATGAGGCAATGGCTCCGGCGGCACGGCATCATACTGCGACGCCGTGTCCATCGGTTAATCCTTACTGGAGCAGCTTCAGCACTTGTTGCGGCAGCGAGTTCGCCTGAGCCAGCACCGAGATACCGGCTTGTTGCAGCACTTGCGCCTTGCTCAGGTTGGCCGTTTCCGCTGCGAAGTCAGCGTCGGTGATCTGCGATTTCGCGGCGCTCAGGTTCGTCGACGTCGTTTGCGTGTTGGTGATGGCCGACGAGAACGTGTTTTGCGTTGCGCCGAGCGTTGCCTGGAAGTTGTTGACCGATGCGAGCGCGGCGTCGATTGCCGTGATCGCAGCCTGTGCACCCGAGGTCGTCGAGATGTCGAGACCCGACACGCCGAGACCGGCCGTGTTCCACACCGTCGTGCCGAAGCTGGCCGTCACGGTCTGGTTCGCGTTCGCGCCGATCTGGAACTGCACGTTGCCCAGACCACCGAGCACGGCCTGACCGTTGAACGTCGTTTGCGATTCGACGCGGTTGATTTCCGTCAGACGCGTAGAGACTTCGGTCTGCAGGTTCGCCTGAGCGGCGGTGCCGAGCGAGCCGTCACCCGATTCGGTGGCGAGCTGACGGATACGCTGCAGGTTGTCGACGGTCGACGAGATCGCGCCAGCGGCGGTCTGCACCATCGAGATGCCGTTGTTCGCGTTCGCCACGCCTTGATTCAGCGCGTTGATCGCGGCGGTTTGGCTCGTGGCGATCGCGAGACCGGCTGCATCGTCGGCTGCACTGTTGATGCGCTTGCCCGACGACAGGCGGTTGATGGCTTGCGACAACGCACTTTGTGAGCCGGACAGATTCGTTTGAGTCTGCAGCGAAAGAATGTTCGTGTTGATATTCAGCATTTTTTCCCTCGTTTGGAAAACGCCTCGGATATAGGCTGGTTCAGTTTCGGCGTAGCGCTTCTGACGAGCGGCGCTGCCCGCCTTTCCTGGTTGTCGGCGCATCGGCGAGAAAACTTTAGGGGCGTAGCCGCGCGAGGCGGCACGGGGCGTGCTCACTGCGAAGGTGGAGGCGGGAGCGTATTCTCGATGGCGCCCCGCACATCGCGCTCTTGGAGGTGTTATGCAGAAACGCTTTATTGGCAATTCTTCGGTGGAAGTGGCGCCGCTCGTGTTCGGCGGCAATGTGTTCGGCTGGACCGTGGACGAAGCGACTTCGTTTTCGATTCTCGACGCGTTCGCCGATGCGGGCCTCGACTTCATCGATACCGCGGATGTCTACTCCGCATGGGTTCCCGGCAACCAGGGCGGGGAGTCCGAAACGATCATCGGCAAGTGGTTCAAGCGCAGCGGCAAGCGCGATCAGATCGTCGTTGCGACCAAGGTGGGCAAGCTGGAGCGGCGCAAGGGCCTCTCCGCGGACAACATCCAGGCCGCCGTCGAAGACTCGCTGCGTCGCCTGCAAACCGATTACATCGACGTCTATTTCTCGCACTACGATCTGGCCGATACGCCGCTCGCGGAGACGCTGGGGGCGTATCAACGGCTGATCGAAGCGGGCAAGGTGCGGCTGATCGGCGCATCGAACTACAGCGGCGCGCGGGTCAAGGAAGCGCTCGATGTGGCCCGGGCGGATGGTTTGCCGCGTTATCAGCTGTTGCAGCCCGAATACAACCTGTATGATCGGGGCCCCTACGAGCAGGACCTCGAGCCGGTCGCGACGGCGGAACACCTGGGCGTCGTGCCGTATTACAGCCTTGCAAGCGGCTTTCTGTCGGGCAAGTACCGCTCGCGGGCCGATCTGGCGAAGAGTGCTCGCGGCAGCCGCGTGGAGTCTTACCTCGACGAGCGGGGGCTGCGCATTCTGGCGGCGCTCGACGAAGTGGCCGGTCGCCACGACGTGACGCCCGCAACGGTAGCGCTGGCATGGCTGATTGCGCGGCCCAGCATAACGGCGCCGATTGCCAGCGCGACCTCGCTCGGGCAGCTGAAAAGCCTTGTGGCAGCGGTACATCTGGCTCTTTCGGACGACGACATTGGTGCGTTGAATGACGCAAGTGCCTGAGCGGTATCGCTAAAAGGGTGGTCTGCCGGCTGCTTTCCTGATATGATCGAGAGTGAATTGAGATTTTTGCCGTTTTGACGTCGTTTCCGGCGCCAAGGCGGCGATCAGACGCGGGGCTGCAACATGCGTCTGCCCGTGTTAAGCGGTGAACTCCCCACCTCTCTTTTCCGGCCTCCGCGGCCGCTTTGCCTCTCGTTTCATCCGTGGTTCATCCATGAATTGAAGCGCCCGGAGGGCCGGCGCGTGAGCGGCTTACCGCCACGCAGTTAACCGTATCAAGCGATTTGAGTTAGGAATTACATGACGACGATTCTTCTGAAAGAAAACGAGCCGTTCGAAGTGGCGATCCGCCGCTTTCGTCGCGCTATCGAAAAAAATGGCCTGATCGCCGAACTGCGTGAACGCCAATCGTACGAAAAGCCGACCACGGCTCGTAAGCGCAAGAAGGCTGCAGCTGTGAAGCGCCTGCACAAGCGCCTGCGCAGCCAGATGCTGCCGAAAAAGCTGCACTAAGCACGCTTTTACGGATGGCCTGACGGCGGGGTGGCTTCGCAAGAAGCCACCCCGCCGTTTTTCGTCTGTAGCAGTGATTGGGCGGGCAGCAGCGTGAGGTTGAAAGCGTTTAAGCAGCGTGCTTAATGCATTCCGCGGACAAACCGAACTGGCGCGCAATCGACCCCAGCCGTTCATCCCATTCCCAGCGGGCAAAGACGTCGTGAACGTTCTGCAGGCAACTGAGCAGTTCGACGGTGAGCGGATCGTAGATGTTGATGCGCGCACGTAGCAGCGCTTTCTTCAGGGCGAGAACGCCCACGTCCATATACGCGGGCACATCGACCGGCGGCTTGCCGATGTAGCGCACCGGAATACCTTCCATTGCGCTCATGTAGTCGCGCGGCTTGATAAAGCTGCCAACCGGACAACCCCCGCAATAGCCCCGATAGGCGCCGCCGCCCCGCGGAAGAAGAGCGGTACGGCCCTGGCCGAAAAGATGGCTCACAGCCTGGTCGAATATCTCCTGATGGCTCAGGAAGTCTGGATTCTTCAAGGTGTTTCTCCTCTGCGCAACGCGCAGCGGTCGTTCGTTGTTCGTTATTCGAGCGCGGCACCTTGAGTCCCGGGTGCCGATGGTTGCGTCGTCCGTTTGCACGACGCGACCCTGCCGCCTGTTAACCGTTATAACGGGCGCAAGCGGTAAAAATGGAATTTGACGAGCGGCGAAGCGCAACGTTGACCGCTGCCCGACGCATGCGTGCCCGGTGAGCGTCGCGCAAAGCCTTGAGCCACGGGGCTGACCGACGCCAGCAACGACAGATTCGGGACTTTCCCGGAGTGCCGCGCTTTTCGGTCGCTTATGTTGCAAAAATGCCGAAAAAGCGGCAAGTGAGCGCATGCTCACTTCTTCGGAACCCCCGGACTATCAGCCCGCCTTGCGCTTACGTCCCTTCTTGCCCAACGCCGCGCATTGCGCGTGGCGCACGCAATCGGTCTGGTGATCGTTGACCATGCCGACAGCCTGCATGAACGCATAGCAGATCGTCGTACCGACGAACTTGCAGCCATATTTCTTCAGCGCCTTGCTGAGCGCATCGGATATCTCGGTCGAGGCCGGTGCGTGCTGATACGAGGTCAATGCGTTCTGTATCGGCGTCTGATCGACGAACGACCAGACGAAGTTCGCGAGCGAACCATGTTCCGCCTGAATCTGCTGCACGGCGCGCGCATTGACCACCGCCGATTCGATCTTCGCGCGATTACGGACAATGCTCGCGTCGAGCATCAACGGTTCGAGCTGCTTGGGCGTGAAGTGGGCGACGGTGTCGATATCGAAGTTGGCGAATGCGCGCCGGTATCCTTCCCGCTTGTTCAGGATCGTCGACCACGACAACCCGGCCTGCGCGCCTTCGAGTACCAGCATTTCGAACAGATGTTGATCGTCGCGTGAAGGCACACCCCATTCGGTGTCGTGGTAGTGTGCGAGCGCTTCGCTCGTTGCCCAGGTGCATCGCTGTGTCACGGTCCGGCTCCGCTTGTTCAGGTTGACGCAAGCATAACGGAATGGACCGTCGCCGCCACCTGGCCTTTTGGTCGATTGCCGGATCGCAGCGGACCTGCCACGCTATGCGGCATCCCTTCACGAATCTTTAGCGCATGAATACAGACTTCTTTTTGCTTGGCATCGATGGTGGCGGCACCGGGACGCGCGTCATCCTCGGCGATGCCGAAGGTCGTGTGCTGGCGCAGGCCTCGAGCGGGCCATCGGGGCTCGGGCTGGGCGTCGAGCGCGCGTGGGAATCGATTGAAGCGGGTTGCGCCGGCGCGTTCGCTGCTGCCGGCCTGACATACGACAGATCGCGCTGCGTGCTCGGGTGCGGTCTTGCGGGCACCGTGAACCGCGACTGGCTCGCGGCCTTCCACGCAGCGGCACCGCAGCTCGCCGGTCTCGCGGTCGAGAGCGATGCGTATACGACCTTGCTCGGCGCGCACGGCGGCGAGCCGGGCGTGATTGTCGCCATCGGCACCGGCAGCATCGCGGCCGTGCTTGATCGCGAGGGTGCGTGCCGGATCGTTGGCGGTTTTGGTTTTCCATCGGGCGATGAGGCGAGCGGTGCGTGGCTCGGCGTGCGCGGAATCGTTCACGCGCAACAGGCGGCCGATGGCCGCGTACCCGTCGATGCCTTCGCGCAGGCGCTGCTCGCTCACGCCGGTGCTACCGATACCGAAGGGTTGATTGTCTGGCTGTGCGAAGCGAACCAGACCGCCTACGCGACGCTCGCACCCGTGATCCTCGCGCATCGAGAGCACCCGTTCGCCGCGCGGTTGCTCGCTCATGCGGGAGCGGAAATCGGCAGGATGATCGCGGCACTCGATTCATCGAATACGATGCCGGTCGCGCTATGTGGCGGCCTCGCGGAGCCGCTGCGTCCATGCGTACCGTCGGCGTATCAGCATCGTTTGCGCACGCCGCTGGCCGATTCAGCGCATGGCGGCTTGCAGCTCGCCCAGCGCGAAGCCGCGCGCATCGCCGGAAAATAGGCGGCCGACGCAGTGGACAGGCGATAAAATATGCCGCTTGATGTTGTCCACTGAAGTCGTCCACTCAACCACACCATGTACAAAGTCATCGCGACGGATCTAGACGGAACCCTGCTCAACAGCAACCACCAGCTCGATCCGATCACTGTCGAAACCGTGCGGCGACTCGAAGCGCAGGGCGTGCAGTTCATCATCGCGACGGGCCGGCACTACTGCGATGCAGCCGGCATTCGCGACCTGCTCGGTATCCGTCCGTATCTGATCACGTCCAACGGTGCGCGAATCCATGCGCCCGACGACACGAAGATCTACGCCGACGATCTCCCACCGGTCACCGTGCGGCGCCTCGTGCAGCCCGACATCGCCGGTTCGCATGGCCGCATCATCGTCAATCTGTTTGCCGACCAGGCATGGCTGATCGATCGCGATGCGCCGCAGCTGCTGAGCTTTCATCAGGACTCGGGCTTCCGCTATTCCGTGGTCGACATGCCGCAGCACGACGGTACCGACATTGCGAAGGTGCTGTACATCGGCGGGGCCGACGACCTCGCTCACGTAGCTGTGAACCTGCAACGGGAATTCGGCAATTCGCTGTACGTGACGTACTCGGCGTCCGATTGCCTCGAAGTGATGACGTCGAATGTATCGAAGGGGCGGGCGTTGAGCTTCGTGCTCGATCGTCTCGGTGTCGCGCCGTCGCACTGCGTCGCGTTCGGCGACAACATGAACGACATCGATCTGCTCGAAACAGCGGGGCATCCGTTCATGATGAACAACGCGAACCCGGATCTGATCGCGAGGCTTCCCGATGTGCCGCGCATCGGCAACAACTTCGAAGCGGGCGTCGCGCATCAGTTGCGCAAGCTGTTCGCGCTCGACGGTGAACTCACTTCATAAGCACGGTGCCCGCGGCCCGTCTATGCCGCGCTAACACAAGCAAACGGGCGCCGCAGCGCCCGTTTTGCCATGCTCAATCGAAGAAGCGGCCCGCGTTACGCCTGAGCGTTACGCTGCTGCCCTGCCACGAGCGGATAGATCACACCCGCGATGATCGCGCCGATAATCGGCGCCACCCAGAAGAGCCACAACTGGTCGATGGCCGCTCCGCCTTCAAACAACGCCGGCCCAGTCGAGCGCGCCGGGTTCACCGATGTGTTGGTCACCGGGATCGAGATCAGGTGGATCAGCGTGAGGCACAGGCCGATTGCGATCGGCGCGAGGCCGGCTGGTGCGCGCTGGTCGGTGGAGCCGAGAATCACGAACAGGAAGAACGCCGTCATGGTCGTTTCGCAGACGAACGCAGCCATCAACGAATAGTGACCCGGCGAGTGGTCGCCGTAGCCATTCGTCGCAAAGCCGCTCGCGACCAGATCGAAGCCCGGCTTGCCCGAAGCGATCACCGACAGCACGAACGCGCCGACAATCGCGCCGATCACCTGAGCGACGATGTACGGGACGAGGTCGCGAACCGGCAGACGCCCGGCCACCGTCAAACCGACGCTAACCGCTGGGTTCAGGTGGCACCCCGAGATATGCCCGATCGCAAAGGCCATCGTGAGGACGGTCAGGCCGAAGGCAAGCGCGACGCCGAGAAACCCGATGCCGAGACCGTGGACCGGTCCCGCGAAACTGGCGGCTAGTACGGCGGCACCGCAGCCGCCGAGGACCAGCCAGAAGGTGCCGAAGAACTCGGCGGCAAGGCGTTTGGAAAGTGGCATATGTGGCTCCTGAAAAAGACCGGTAAGAGGCAAGACATCGTCGGGATGAGCGATGCAGGCCGCGGAACGCGTATTTTTAGGCAAATGCAACAGACGCGGGTGTCAACAATTGTCAATCTCCACGAAGTGAAACAATTACTGAAGGCAAGACTCTTTTCAATTTAACAATTTGGGTTCCTTTAATAATTATCAGACGTAATCCTGTTATAGCAGTATTATTGTCCATTGCGAATTTCTTTAGTTACAGCTAATCTCCGGCCATTCAGTGCTACAAAGGGGGAGCCAGAATGTCACAATATGCGGATCTCAAGGCGCAGATCGTCCGCCTGCAAGCCCAGGCGGATGACGCCCGGCGTACCGAAGTGATCAATGTGATTGCGGAGATCAAACGCAAGATTGTCGAGTATGGGCTGTCCGCCCAGGATCTCGGCTTTGCCGCGCCTGCCCGGCGGGGGCGTCCGCCGAAAAAGGCACCGCTTCCACCGAAGTATCACGACCCGAAAACGGGCAGTACCTGGAGTGGCCGCGGTAAGCCGCCTAAATGGATTGCAGGCAAAAACCGCGACCGCTTTTTGATCGAGCAAGCGTAATCGTCCGGTTGACGAAAGCGTTCCGAAGGCAATGGCAAGGGTGAATGCGGGATAGACGCCGAGGCCGGCGTTTACCCCAATTCTTACCGAATCGTCGGTACACGCACATCAATGGCCCATGCCATTGGTAAATAAAAAAGCCGCCCGTAAAGGGCGGCCTTTTTGTCCGGGGCGGTTAACCCACTTTTGCGTCCGCGCAAACGATTCACATTGCAGATTTACGCAATGCGAATCCGCTGTGGCTTAGCCCGCCGCAACGCGACGCAACACCGGGCGGCGAGCCGCTTCGATTAGCGCGGTATAGCCGTCGACATAATTCTGCGCCATGGTCTTCGCGCTAAAGCGGCGCTCGAACTGCGCACGGATCGCGTCGCGCGGCAGCTCGTCGAGGCGCTGCAACGCAGCAACGGCGCCCTGCACATCCTCGACGATAAAGCCGGTCACGCCGTGATCGATCACCTCCGGCACCGAGCCGCGGTTGAACGCGATGACCGGTGTTCCGCAGGCCATCGATTCGATCATCACAAGCCCGAACGGCTCCGACCAGTCGATCGGAAACAGCAGCGCCTTCGCACCCGACAGGAACTCCGGCTTCTGCGCCTCGTTGATCTCGCCGACAAATTCGACATGCGCCTGCGACAGCAGCGGCTCGATCTCCGCCTTGAAGTAGTCCTGGTCGACCTTGTCCACCTTGGCGGCGATCTTCAGCGGCAGACCGCTCTGCGCAGCGATCTTGATAGCTGTATCGACGCGTTTTTCCGGACAGATCCGACCGAGGAACGCGAGGTATTCGGGTTTCTTGTGAGCCTGCGGCGTAAGCAACTGGTCCGGCAGGCCGTGATAGATCGTGTTGAGCCAGTTCGCCTGTTGCAGCGGCAGGCGCTGCGAATCCGAAATCGACACGACCGGCGTGTCGGAGAACACGTCGAAAATCGGCTGCAACTCGGGCAGGTCGAGTCGGCCGTGCAGCGTCGTGACGAACGGCGTGTCGAGTGTGGAGAACAGCGGGAACGGCAGGTAGTCCAGATGGAAGTGCAGCACATCGAACTCATGCGCGACGCGGCGTACGCGCTCGAGCAGCAGCATATGCGGAGCCATTGCATCGCGGATGGTCGGGTCGAGCCGCAGCGCGCGCGGCCATGCCGCTTCAAGCTGCGCCGACGTCACCGAATCGCCGCTCGCGAACAGGGTCACGTCGTGGCCGAGGTCGACCAGCGCCTCCGTGAGGTAGGACACGACGCGCTCGGTGCCGCCGTAGAGTTTCGGCGGGACAGCTTCGTATAGCGGCGCGATTTGTGCGATTCGCATGCGTAATCTCCTTGTTCAGGGGCTTCGCGGGGGGACGCTGCGTGGCAGCGTAGCAAGGCGAGTGCCCATCGGACGGAAGGGCGCGGCAGGCCGCCGCCCGAGGGGTGCCCCGATCAAACCGGTTGGGGTTTCTCCTTACGTCTCATTATCGGGATCGAGCGTCGCAATTCGAGCTATTTTTCAAACGCTTAATGTTGTTACAGCGAGAAACATCATGCGTAACGGGTTCTCCGATTGACCTTAAAGCCTTGTGCAGCAAGCCGCACACGGCATCGGATCAAGCGCGGAAGCGTGCTCAGCAAGGGTTTGCGGCGAAATACCAGCAGTGCATTACGGCCCGATGAAAAGCCTCTATAATTCGGCCAGCCCACCGAAGGTGCCATTCGGCACTGTTTAGAACAGCCCGCATTCCATTTCCCCAAGTCGTTCGTTTGTAGGAAAAATTCCGACAGCATTAAGGGATTTTTCCGGCTGCCAACCGGGGTGTCTGTCCGATTTCCGTTCCCTTTCCCTTTGGCCACAATTCAGGCATGACCATAAACGGGCCATTCCACGTGCATCGATGCGTGCGGGTGAGCAAACGTTTTCGGAACGGCCTGACCAGCCAGATCGACTCGGGGGAATCATGAGCGCCAACAGTGAAATGCTGACTGAGATCAGGGAAGTGAACCTGTCTTATCTGCTGCTCGCCCAGCGCCTGCTGCGCGAGGACAAGCAGACCGGCATGTTCCGGATGGGGATCTCCGACCAGCTCGCCGACGTGCTCGCCAGCCTGTCGCTGGCCCAGACCGTCAAGCTTGCCGCGTCGAACCAGGTGCTGTGCCGCTTCCGCTTCGACGATCACGCGATCCTCACTTCGCTCGCAGACAAGGGCAAAACCAGCGCCGTCGCCCAGGCGCATTCCGCGATCCTGATGGCCAGCCAGCCGGTCGAACAGCTTGGCTGATGCCGCCGTTGCATCACGAGGAAACCGACAGGACGCGGGAACCGGAGCGGATGGCACATAAAAGCGTAGTGCTCGAGGTCAGGGAGATCACTCTCGCCATCGAACTGATCGAACTCGGTGCGCGTCTGCAGTTGCTCGAAGCCGAGACCAGCCTGTCGCGCGACCGGCTCATCAAGCTCTATAAGGAGCTCAAGGGCGTTTCGCCGCCTAAGGGCATGCTGCCTTTTTCGGCGGACTGGTTCATGACCTGGCAGCCGAACATTCATTCCTCGCTGTTCTACAACATCTACCGGTTCATGACCGATCACGGCGGCTGCAAGACGATCGAGTCGATCGTCAAAAGCTACCGGCTGTATCTGGAGCACGTGCAGATGCACGGCGACGAGCCGGTGCTGAGCCTCACGCGGGCGTGGACGTTAGTCCGTTTCTTCGATTCGGACATGCTGCAGATCACCGCGTGCTCGCGCTGCGGCGGGCATTTCGTTGCGCACGCACACGATCCGCGCCAGGGTTTCGTCTGCGGGCTGTGCCAGCCGCCGTCGCGGGCCGGCAAGACGCGCAAATCCGCAGACGCGAAAGCGCGCGCAGGGCAGGTGCCGGCGCTGGCCGCGTGAAACGCGCTACCTGAATCCTTGCGTTCCGCCCGCGCTGGCTCCGACGTCCCAGCTCAGCGGCGATTCGCCCAAGGCCCGATCCGGTCGGGGCAGGCTTCATCCGGCGGGGCTCGCCGATCCCTGCACACCGCCATGCCGCCGCGCGCCCACCGCTCAAGCGCCGACACTCGCCGGCTTTTCCGCCAAAGTTTTCCGCTCCGCTGCCGTAAACCCAATTAACGACGGTCAACGTCGATTTTTTGTGAGGGCCCGGCAGTGCTGATTTTCGTGGGAACACTCGTAACGCTGTTGTCCGTCTTCGGCGGCTATGCACTGGCGGGCGGCCATCTCGGCGCGCTGTTGCAGCCCGTCGAAATACTGATGATCGCGGGCGCGGGCCTCGGCGCGTTCATCCTTGGCAACGGGATGAAAACGATCCGGGCAACGGTGCGGGTGATCCCGACGCTCTTCAAGGGCTCGAAGTACAACAAGGACGTCTATATGGAGCTGATGGCGCTCCTGTACGTCCTGCTCGCGAAGGCACGCAAGGAAGGCACGCTGACGCTCGAAGCCGACATCGATAACCCGGAGCAGAGCCCGATCTTCACGCAGTACCCGAAGATCCTGGCCGACCGGCACATCGTCGAATTCCTGACCGACTATTTGCGCTTGATGGTCGGCGGCAACATGAACGCGTTCGAGATCGAAAGCCTGATGGACGAGGAAATCGAAACCCATCACGCGGAAGGCGAGGCGCCGGCGCATGCGCTCGCCAAGGTCGGCGATGCAATGCCGGCATTCGGGATCGTCGCGGCGGTGATGGGCGTGGTCCACACGATGGCCTCCGCCGACAAGCCGCCCGCCGTGCTCGGCGAGATGATCGCGCAGGCGCTGGTCGGCACGTTCCTCGGCATTCTGCTTTCGTACGGTTTGATCGGTCCGCTCTCGAGTCTCGCCGAACAGCGCGTGACCGAGTCGACCAAGATGTTCCAGTGCATCAAGGTAACGATCCTCGCGAGCCTGAACGGCTACGCGCCGGCCATTGCCGTCGAGTTCGGCCGCAAGGTGCTCTTCTCGACCGAACGCCCGTCGTTCACCGAGCTGGAAGAGCACGTGCGCCGGGTGAAGGCGAAGTAAGGCCAGATAAAGGCGACGCCCGGGGACCGAAAAACCGATGAGCAAAGACAAAGACCGCGCAATCGTCGTCAGGCGTTCGGCGCCGGCGAAGAAAGGCCATCACGGCGGCGCATGGAAGCTCGCCTACGCGGACTTCATGACCGCGATGATGGCGTTCTTCCTGCTGATGTGGCTGCTCAGTTCGGCCAGCACGGCGCAGTTGAAGGGCATTGCCGACTACTTCAACCAGCCGCTCAAGGTGTCGCTGTGGGGCGGCGTGCGCAGTGCCGAGGAATCGAGCGTGGTGCGCGGCGGCGGGCGCGATATCACGAGCGACAACTGGGGTGTGACGCGCTCCAGCGACGGTACGACGAAGCGCGCCGATCGCAGCGAAAGCCGCGCCGACGATCAGGCGCTGAACACGCTGCAGGGCGAACTCGAACGACGCGAGCAGGCGCGTCTGCACGATCTGCAGGTGAAGCTGATGGCCGCGATCGAAGCAAACCCGGTGCTGCGTCAGTTCAAGCAGCAGATCCGCATCGATTCGACGCTGACCGGGCTGCGCATCGAGATCGTCGATTCGCAGAAGCGGCCGATGTTCGCGACCGCGCGCGACACGGTCGAGCCGTACATGCGCGACATCCTGCGCGAGATCGGCCACACGCTGAACGACGTGCCGAACCGCATCGTCGTGCAGGGACACACCGATGCCGTGCCGTATGCGGGCGGCGAGAAGGGTTACAGCAACTGGGAGTTGTCGGCGGATCGCGCGAATGCATCGCGGCGCGAGCTGATTGCAGGCGGGATGGACGAAGCGAAGGTGCTGCGCGTGATCGGCCTCGCGTCGACGCAGAACCTGAACAAGGCCGATCCGCTCGATCCGGAGAACCGCCGGATCAGCATCATCGTGCTGAACAAGAAGTCCGAGGAAGCCATGATGCGCGACGACACGACGACCACCACGTTGTCCGACGATGCAGCGGGTTCTGCGCGGCCGTTGTTGCAGAAGATACCGCCGCCGGTAGCGGCGGGGCCGTGACGTAACGGCGCGTAACGACGCATCACGGCACGAGGCAGCCACCAGGCAACACGATAAAGGCATGCGCAGCGAGGGGTTTCAATGATCAGGCACATTCTGGCAATCGACGATTCGGCCGCGATGCGGGAGATTCTCTCCGCGACGCTGACGACGGCCGGCTATGAGGTGACGCTCGCCGCCGACGGCAACGAGGGCCTGGAAAACGCACTCGCCATCCGCTTCGATCTCGTGCTGACCGATCAGCACATGCCGGGCAAGACCGGTCTCGATCTGATTGCCGCATTGCGCGGCAACCCGGCCTATCGCGCGACACCGATCCTCCTGCTGACGACCGAATCGGGCGAGCCATTCAAGGCGGCGGCGCGCGCGGCCGGCGCGACCGGCTGGATCGAGAAGCCGCTCGACCCGGACATGCTGACCGAACTGGTCGCGGCACTCGCCGAACCGGGGCAGGCGTGATGCGTACCGACCGCACCGTTGCACAGTCCAGACACGATTTCTCGTGGTGACCCACGTATGACACTCGACATCACTCAGTTCTATCAGACGTTCTTCGACGAGGCCGACGAACTGCTCGCGCAGATGGAGCAATTGCTGCTCGATCTGGACATCGCGCATCCGGACCCGGAAGACCTCGCCGCGATCTTTCGCGCGGCGCACTCGATCAAGGGCGGCGCGGCGACGTTCGGCTTCACCGCGCTCACCGAGACGACGCACATTCTCGAGTCGCTGCTCGACCGCGCGCGTAATAACGAACTCGTGCTGCGCAAGGACATGATCGACACGTTCCTCGAAACCAAGGACGTGTTGTCGGGCCAGCTCGCGGACTATCGCGCGAGCGCCGAGCCCGATGCGGCGACGGCTGCGGCGATCTGCGCGAAGCTCGACCGGTTGTACGCGGAGAGCCGCGCGGGCAATGCACAGCAGCCCGAATCCGCAGCGGTCGAGACAACGGCAGCGGACCTGCCAGCGTTGAACGCGGCGACACAACCCGAAGTCGCGGACGGTGCGAACGCGCCGCAACACGTCGTCGATCAGGCACTCGAAGCAGCCGGCGAGTGGGCCGGAGCGTGGGTCGAAGTACCGAGCGGGACCACGACAGAAATGTCGACCGGAGCGCAGGGTGACAACACGGATATCAACGCGGCCGGCGACGCAGCCGCTATGTCGTCCGCCGCCGCGCCAACGGAAACACCAGCCGGATCGCATTTGAAAATTACGCTGCGGGGCGTGGGGGAGAAGGACCAGGCATTGTTGATCGAAGAACTCGGCAACCTGGGGAATATCGTCGGACAGGTGAAGAGCGGCAGCGAACTTGCGTTGTGGCTCGACACCGACGTCCCCTCCGACGACATCGTCGCTGTGTGCTGTTTCGTGATCGACGAAAGTCAGATCACGATCGGTCGCGGCGAAATGCCGGCGGACGACGTGCAGCTGGGCGAACCTGGAACGCCCGCCGCTGTCACGTCGTCGCCGGCGGCCGATGCAATCGATACAACCGTTGCGCCCATCTTCGTGCCACAGGCTGCGAACGAAGCGGCATCGGCTTCCACGGCTGCCACAACCGAAGCAGCAGTCGCCTCCATGCTGGCCGCAGCCGCGGCAGCAGCGACTCAAGCAAGCGCACCGCCTGCCAGCGCCGCCGCCACAACAACAGCTTCTTCAGAACCAGACCGCAAAGCTGCCCGCCCAGCCGCCGCTTCAAGCGCCGAAGGCAGTTCGATCCGCGTAGGCGTCGAGAAAGTCGATCAGTTGATCAACCTCGTCGGCGAACTGGTGATCACCCAGGCGATGCTCGCCGAAACCACCAGCACCTTCGATCCGGCGTTGCACGACCGCCTGTTCAACGGCATGGCGCAGCTCGAGCGCAACGCGCGCGACTTGCAGGAAGCGGTGATGTCGATCCGCATGATGCCGATGGACTACGTCTTCAGCCGGTTCCCGCGGCTTGTCCGCGATCTCGCGGCGAAGCTCGGCAAGGAAGTGGAACTGGTCACCTTCGGTCAGGCGACCGAACTCGACAAAAGTCTGATCGAACGCATCATCGATCCGCTCACACACCTCGTGCGCAACAGCCTCGACCACGGCATCGAAACCGTCGAGGCGCGCCGCGCCGTGGGCAAGGACGGCACGGGTCAACTGGTGCTGTCGGCGGCGCATCACGGCGGCAACATCGTGATCGAGGTCAGCGACGACGGAGCCGGCCTGCGCCGCGACAAGATTCTCGCGAAGGCGGCGAAGCAGGGCATGCAGGTCAGCGAGTCGATGACCGACGAGGAAGTCTGGAACCTGATCTTCATGCCGGGCTTCTCGACGGCCGAGCAGGTCACCGACGTGTCCGGCCGCGGTGTCGGCATGGACGTCGTGAAGCGCAACATCCAGGCGATGGGCGGCCACGTCGAGATCACGTCGTACGCGGGCCGCGGCACGACGACGCGGATCGTGCTGCCGCTCACGCTGGCGATTCTCGACGGCATGTCGGTCAAGGTCGGCAGCGAGATCTTCATCCTGCCGCTGAACTTCGTGATGGAGTCGCTACAGCCGCGCGCCGAAGATATCTACACGATCGCGAACGGCGAACGCGTGGTGCGCGTACGCGGCGAATACTTACCGCTCGTCGCGCTGCACGCGGTATTCACCGTCGAAGACGCACGTACCGATCCGACTCAGGGCATCGTCACGATCATGCAGGCCGAGGGGCGCCGCTTTGCGATGCTGATCGACGAGCTGGTCGGCCAGCAGCAGGTCGTCGTGAAGAACCTCGAAACGAATTACCGCAAGGTGCATGGCATATCCGCTGCCACGATCCTCGGCGACGGCAGCGTCGCACTGATCGTGGACGTGGCCGCGTTGAACCGCGAGAAGCGCACCGCGCATGGCGCGCATAGCGACCTTGCCGCACTCGCATGAACGCGGCAATAAAGCGACAAAGCGAACCTTAACCAATTTTTCCCAACTGCTTGGGGGCTAACGTGGCAGAAGTCCAATCCATTCATTCGAGCCAGTCGAACAGCGCAGCAAGCCGCCGGCACGCGCAGCAGGCCGACGCGGGCGGGCAGGAATTTCTGGTGTTCACGCTCGGCGCCGAGGAATACGGCATCGACATTCTCAAGGTGCAGGAGATTCGCGGTTACGACAACGTGACGCGCATCGCGAACGCGCCGGAGTTCATCAAAGGCGTGATCAACCTGCGCGGCATCATCGTGCCGATCGTCGACATGCGCATCAAGTTTCATCTGGGCCGCGTCGAGTACGACCACCAGACGGTGGTGATCATCCTGAACGTGGCGCACCGCGTGCTTGGCATGGTGGTCGATGGCGTGTCCGATGTATTGACGCTCGCAGCCGACCAGATCATGCCCGCGCCCGAATTCGGCGCGACGCTGAACACTGAGTATCTAACGGGGCTCGGTACCGTCGATGGCCGCATGCTGATTCTGATGGACATCGAAAAGCTGATGACGAGCCGCGAAATGGCGCTCACCGACGCGCTGAGCGAGTAAGCAGACCGCGCATCTGAAGCACGTATAAGACACACATCAAGGAGAAACGACGATGCTGGGCAGATGGTCGATCCGCACGACGCTAACCGCGGTCGGCGTCATTCTCGTTGCGCTGACGGTTGCCGTCGGCGCACTCGGACTGGTCGCGCTGCAACGCGCGAACCAGTCGCTCGACCAGATCGCCGGCAGCGATCTGGTCGCGATGCGTTCGCTGAATGACGCGTCGTCCTACCTGCTGCGTTCGCGCGTGACGCTCGATCGCGTCACCGGTCTGATCGCCGCCGGTGAAATGGAGCAGGCCAAGACCGCGCTCGATCGCGGGCAGGATCTGCTCGGCAAATCGAATGAAAACTGGCAGGCGTTTCTCGCCACACCGCGCCGCGGTGCCGATCAGTCGCTGATCGATGCGGTGAGCGCGCGTCGTGCGACGCTGCTGCACGACGGCGTCGAACCGGAGTTCGTCGCGCTGCGCGCCAGCGACACGACCAGCTACCACGCGATCGCCGACACGAAGATCAGCCCGATGTTTGTCGACTACGACAACGCCGCGACGCCGGTCGTCAAGGCGCTGCAGGATCACGCGCAGCGGCAGCAGGCCGACACCGCCGCGCAGATCGGGCTGATGAAGATGCTGATCATCGGTGTGACGGTGTTCGCGCTCGTGATGGTCGTCGTGATCCGCTTTGCGCTGCGCGGACTGATCGTGCAACCGCTGAACGACGCGACCGTGTGCTTCGAGCGAATCGCTGCCGGCGACCTCTCGCAACGCGTCGACGTGTACAGCCACAACGAGATCGGGCGTCTGTTCGGCGGGATCAAGCAGATGCAGGAAAGCCTCGTGACGATGGTGAAAGCGGTTCACACGAGCACCGAATCGATCGACACCGGCGCGCGCGAAATCGCGATGGGCAACACCGATCTGTCGCAGCGCACCGAGCAGCAGGCGGCTTCGCTGCAAGAGACCGCATCGAGCATGGAACAACTGACCGGCACGGTGCGGCAGAACGCCGAGAACGCGCGGCAGGCGAGCCAGCTCGCTGTCAACGCGTCGGACATCGCGACGCGCGGCGGCGACGTCGTGAACCAGGTCGTGCATACGATGCAGGACATCGCGTCGAGCTCGAACAAGGTCGTCGACATCATCGGCGTGATCGAAGGGATCGCGTTCCAGACCAATATCCTCGCACTGAATGCCGCGGTGGAAGCGGCGCGTGCCGGCGAACAGGGGCGCGGCTTCGCCGTGGTGGCCGGCGAGGTGCGCAGCCTCGCGCAACGCAGCGCGAGCGCGGCGAAAGAGATCAAGGAACTGATCGGCGATTCGGTCGACAAGGTGCAGAGCGGTTCCGCGCTGGTCGGTCGCGCGGGCACGACGATGGAAGAGATCGTGCAGGCCGTGCGCCGGGTCACCGACATCATGGGCGAGATCAGCGCGGCGTCCGAAGAGCAGTCGACCGGTATCGAGCAGGTCAATCGCGCGGTCACGCAGATGGATGAAGTGACGCAGCAGAACGCGGCGCTCGTCGAAGAGGCCGCGGCAGCGGCTGCTTCGCTCGAAGAGCAGACGCGGCAACTGCAGACGGTAGTCGGTGGTTGGCGTGTGGGTGGGAGCGGGAGCGAACGAACGACGCGTCCGGCAAGCGCCGTGCGCAGTCACGCGGTGGCCGGACCGGTTCACGGCAGCGTGCGCCCGGCATTGGCAAACCATGCCGGTACACCAGCGATATCCGCTGCAACGAGCGCAACGCACCGCGCAATCGGAGCGGCGGCGAAGCCGCAAGGCGCACCGGCTGCGTTTGCGAGCACAACCACGTCGACGAAACCGGACGGCGCATCGCGTAGCGAGCCCGCCCTCAGACCGAAGAGCCTGCCAGCAGCAGAGACACTGAAGCGCCCAGCCCCGGCCGGTTCCACGGTCAGCGCGGACGCGGATTGGGAAACGTTCTAGGACAGGATGAAGCGGTATGCGGACCCCACGCACCTCGCCCGATGACGGGCGGCTCACCGAAGCATGCTCATACAGCATGCCGGGAGCCGGCCGTCTGCGCGCGGTTCGTGCAACGGTCTGCGCATTGCAACGCAGGCGGATCACGCGATGAAACTCTCGCGCACACCATCACGCCCCGCTACCAGCGAAGCGGCACGAACCGCCGAATCGACACGCGACTTCGAATTCACCTCCGCCGATTTCGCGCGCATTCGCGAGTTGATCTATCTGCGCGCCGGCATCTCGCTGTCCGACCACAAGCGCGACATGGCGTACAGCCGTCTCGCACGACGCCTGCGCGCGCGCGGCTTCGACAACTTCCGGCAATACCTCGACTTGCTCGAGTCCGATACCGATCCCGCCGAATGGGAGGCGTTCACCAACGCACTCACGACGAACCTGACCGCGTTCTTCCGCGAAGCACATCACTTTCCGGTCCTCGCCGACTTCGCGATGCAGCGCCCGGCGCCGGTCTCGGTGTGGTGTTCGGCGGCATCGACTGGCGAGGAACCGTACTCGATCGCGATGACGCTGATCGAAGCGCTCGGCGAACAAGGCGCGCGCCAGGCGAGCGTGCTCGCCACCGATGTCGATACGCAGGTACTCGCCAAGGCCGAGGCCGCGGTGTATCAACTGGAGCAGGTCACGCATCTTGCGCCGGAGCGCCTCAAACGCTTCTTCCTGAAAGGCACCGGTGCGCATGCGGGCCTCGTGAAAGTGCGCCCGGAAGTGCGCGCGATGGTCCGCTTCGAACGGCTGAATCTCACCGATCGCGACTACGCGCTGCGCACGCCGTTCGACGCGATTTTCTGCCGCAACGTGATGATCTATTTCGACAAGCCGACGCAGGCGCAGGTACTGGCCCGCTTCGAGCCGCTGTTGAAGCCGGGCGGGTTGCTGTTTGCCGGCCACTCGGAGAACTTCACCTACGTGAGCCAGGCGTTCCGTCTGCGCGGCCAGACCGTCTACGAACTGACCCGCGACGGCGGCGCACCGCATCGGGCTACGGCGCACCGTCGCGCGGACCACGCTGCAGGTTCCGCCGACGCTGCACCAAGCGGGGTGAGCGCATGAGCACCGCACTGCCGATCGCGACAAACCTCTACTACGACAACCACTTCAAGCGCCCCGGTGTGAAGCTGCTGCCGAACGAGTTCTTCATGACGGGCGAAGACATGGTGCTCGTCACGGTACTCGGCTCGTGCGTGGCGGCGTGCATCCAGGATCGCAGCGCGGGCATCGGCGGGATGAATCACTTCATGCTCCCCGACGACGGCGCGGACGTCGCGCAGGCCGCCTCGGATGCGATGCGCTACGGCGCCTATGCGATGGAAGTGCTGATCAACGAAATGATCAAGGCGGGTGGCCGGCGCGAACGGCTGGAGGCGAAAGTGTTCGGCGGCGCGGCCGTGCTCGCGGGCATGACGACGATGAACATCGGCGACCGCAATTCGACCTTCGTGCGCCGCTACCTCGCACTCGAAAAGATTCCGATCCTTGCCGAAGACCTGCAGGGCGAGCATCCGCGCAAGGTCGCGTTCATGCCGCGCACGGGCCAGGTGATGGTGAAGAAGCTGCGGCTGCAACAGGAGGCGCGCGTCGCCGAGCGCGAACAGGCGCTGGCGCAGCAGACCTCGGTGGCACGCGCCGAACGGCTCGCGCGGGCACGCGAACGCGTCGAGCTGTTTGCGAGCCCAGCGCCGCGACCGCGTGTCGAACTGTTCGGCAATGCAACCGGTGGTACTCAAAACGGCACATCGGGCAACAACCCTGGCAACCCCGCCAAACCGCGCATCGAACTGTTCGGCAGCGGTGGCAAGCCCGATCAATCCAGCAACGCCAGAACGGCCGAGGAGGCGTGAGCGCTGTGCAAAAGATCAAGGTACTGTGCGTCGACGATTCGGCGCTGATTCGCAGCCTGATGACGGAGATCATCAACGGCCAGCCGGACATGACGGTCGTCGCGACGGCGCCCGATCCGCTCGTCGCGCGCGAACTCATCAAGCAGCACAACCCGGACGTGCTGACGCTCGACGTCGAAATGCCGCGTATGGACGGTCTCGACTTCCTCGAAAAGCTGATGCGTCTGCGGCCGATGCCGGTGGTGATGGTGTCGTCGCTGACCGAACGCGGTTCGGAAATCACGCTGCGCGCACTCGAACTCGGTGCCGTCGATTTCGTGACGAAACCGCGTGTCGGCATTCGTGACGGCATGCTTGACTACGCGGAAAAGCTTGCCGACAAGGTACGCGCGGCGGCGCGAGCGCGCGTGCGGCAGCGCGTCGTGCAAACGCCTGCCAGCACAAGCCCCACGGATGCAACCGGCGCCGCGCAGGCGCCCACGCTCGCGCCGCTCTTCAACAACCCACTGGTCAGTACCGAGAAGCTGATCATCGTCGGCGCATCGACGGGCGGTACCGAAGCGATCCGCGAAGTGCTCCTGCCGCTGCCGCCCGATGCGCCCGCGGTGCTGATCGCGCAGCATATGCCGCCCGGTTTCACGAAATCTTTTGCACAGCGGCTCAATGGTTTGTGCCGGATTACCGTTAAAGAAGCAGAGCACGGCGAGCGCGTGCTGCCGGGTCATGCGTACATCGCGCCCGGCCATGCGCATTTGCTGCTGGCAAGAAGCGGGGCAAACTACATTGCGCATCTGTCGGACGAACCGCCGGTGAACCGGCATCGGCCGTCGGTGGATGTGCTGTTTCGCTCGGCCGCGCAACACGCGGGCAAGAATGCAGTCGGCGTGATCCTGACCGGCATGGGCCGCGACGGCGCGGCCGGGCTACTCGATATGAAACAGGCGGGCGCGTACACATTTGCCCAGGACGAAGCGAGCTGTATCGTCTTCGGCATGCCGCGCGAAGCGATCGCACTCGGCGCCGCCGACGAAGTCGCCGCGCTGTCCGAGATGAGCCGCCGCGTGATGGCGTGCCTCGCTGCGATGGGCGAGCGCGTGCAGCGCGTATGATGCGGGCCGATTGAAGCGGCGGCAGCGTGCCGCACGAACTGGATTTGCGAAAGGGAATGGCTATGGATAAGGGAATGAAGATTCTGGTCGTGGACGACTTTCCGACGATGCGCCGGATCGTTCGCAACCTGCTCAAGGAGCTCGGTTACGGCAACGTCGACGAAGCCGAGGACGGCATGGCGGGCCTCGCCCGTCTGCGCAGCGGCACGTACGACTTCGTGATCTCCGACTGGAACATGCCGAACCTCGACGGCCTCGCGATGCTCAAGGCGATCCGCGCCGATGCGGGTCTCGCGCATCTGCCGGTGCTGATGGTGACCGCCGAGTCGAAGAAGGAAAACATCATCGCGGCCGCCCAGGCCGGCGCGAGCGGCTATGTCGTGAAGCCGTTCACCGCGGCGACGCTCGATGAGAAGGTGAACAAGATCCTCGAAAAGATGGCCAAAGCCGGGAGCTGACTTGAACCAGCCGAGCAACGCGTCAGGCTTCGACCTGAAAGAAGACAGCGGCGGCGACTTCGCAAGCGACCGCATTCTGGCCCGCATCGGGCAGCTCACGCGCACGCTGCGCGACTCGATGCGCGAGCTCGGGCTCGACAAGCACGTCGAGCGCGCGGCCGAAGCGGTGCCGGATGCGCGCGACCGCCTCAAGTACGTCGCCACGATGACCGAACAGGCCGCCGAACGTGTGTTGACCGCAATCGAAGTCGCCAAGCCGATTCAGGAGCAACTGCAGCGCGATGCAGGCAAGCTCGATGCGCGCTGGGCCGAGTGGTACGCCGCGCCGATCGAGCGCGACGAAGTGCGCGCGCTGATGAGCGATACGCGCGGCTTTCTGAGTGCGCTGCCGGAGTCGACCGGCGCGACCAACGCGCAGTTGCTCGAGATCATGCTCGCGCAGGACTTTCAGGACCTTACCGGCCAGGTGATCAAGAAGATCATGGATGTGGTCTATCTGATCGAGCAGCAACTGCTTGGTGTGCTGGTCGAGAACATCGCGCCCGAGCGGCGCGAGCAGTTTGCGGCGACGGCCGCCGCGCTCGCAGCGGCGCACCCGGCCACCGACCACGCGGGCGCCGCCGGCCCTACCGAAACCCTGGTAAACGGCCCGCAGATCAATCCGGAAGGCAAGCCCGACGTGATGCAGGATCAGGCGCAGGTCGACGATCTGCTCGCGAGTCTCGGCTTCTGAGTTTCATACGATCCCTTACCGACGCGCTGTACTACTGCTTAATCCACTCGGGCACAGGCATACTACGGGCACGCGCACCGGGGCTGAGAGACCGGTGCGGTTTTCACGTCGCGGACATGCCGGTGACACGGCCCCGCGACAGACGATCAGGAGGAGTCTGGCCATGTCGAGCCGTATGTCGAGCCCACTACGTCGCGCCGTCATCGTGACGACGCTCGGATCCAGCCTTGTGCTGTCCGCCGTCCCCGCCGCGCAGGCCGCGCTGGGCGGCAGTCCCATGACCCCGCCGGACGGTTCGACCGTTACTACGCGCGTCATGCATGCCACATCGTCGGCGGCGTCGGCATCGACCGCGTCGTCCACTGCCGCCGCGGCCTACAGCGTGCGCGAGACGACGCTCGCTAGCGGTACGGTCGTGCGCGAGTATCTGTCGCAGGCCGGCACGGTCTTCGGGATCGCATGGAACGGCCCGCAGATGCCCGATCTCAACAGCCTGCTAGGCACTTATTTCCCACAGTATGTCGACGGCCTGACGGCAGTGCGCACCGCACGCGGCGGCCACGGTCCCGCGTCGGTCCAGAGCGACAATCTCGTCGTGCAATCGGGCGGCCATATGGGCGCGTTCGCAGGCAATGCGTGGCTGCCGCAGGCGCTGCCTGCCGGCGTCAGCAGCTCCGACATCCAGTGACGGGCGGGAGACAGACAGTGCAGACAGTCCAATCGAAAGCACCGATCAAGACGCAATGGGTTCGCTGGGTCCAGGCCGCGGGCCTTGCCATCGCCGCGGCCTGCATCGCCGGATGCGGCGGTGGCGGAGGCAGCAGCGGTGGTGGCAGTACGCCGGTGACGCCGGCCGGCGGCAACCAGGTTGCGTTGACCGTCAACGCCGGGGTGGCCAACGTCGTGAATATTCCGACCGTCAGCGTCACGGTGTGCCCGCCGGGTTCGACCAGCAATTGCCAGACGATCAATAACATCCAGGTCGACACGGGCTCGTATGGGCTGCGGGTGGTGAGCTCCGCGCTTACGTCGTCGTTGTCGGGCGCGCTGCCGGTCACGACCGTAAGCGGCGCGCAGATCGCCGAATGCGCGCAATTCGCCATCGGTTACACGTGGGGCACCGTGCGGACCGCGAACGTGACGATCGGTAGCGAGACGGCCAGCAGCATCCCGGTGCAGATTATCGGCGACCTGGCGTCGTCGACGGTGCCGGCTACCGGTTGCGCAAACGGCCCGGCGCAGAATACGGCGAGTGCGCTCGGCGCGAACGGCATCCTCGGTATCGGCGTCGCGCCCAACGACTGCGGCACGACCTGCGCGACCTCCGCCAACAGCAGCATCTATTACTCGTGCCCGAGCGGCACCAATTGCACGAAGACGACGCTGCCCACCACGCAGCAGGTCGCGAACCCGGTGCAGAACTTCCCGGTCGACAACAACGGCGTGGTCCTCCAGATGCCGTCCATCTCCAGCACCGGTGCGACGTCGGCGTCCGGCACACTGACGTTCGGTATCGGTACGCAGGCGAACAACACGCTCACAGCGAGCCAGACGTTTACGACGAATAGCGCCGGCAATATGGTCAGCAGCACGTTCAACGGCAGTACGGTGACGGCGTTCCTCGACTCGGGGTCGAACGCCTACTTCCTGTCCGACCAGACGCTGACGCAATGTACTAACAGCAACTATTCGGGCTTCTATTGTCCGTCCACGCCGACGTCCCGCACCGCGACCCTGGTCGGTGTGAACGGCACGGTCGGGACGGTCACGATGAACGTCACGAGCGCCGCGACGCTGTTCGGTAACACCAGCAACTACGCATTCAACGATCTCGCTGCTGCCGGCGGCCTGGGCCAGCTCGATCTCGGTTTGCCGTTCTTCTACGGCCGCACGATCTTCTTCGGTATGGATCGCCGGGCGACCGGCGGCGCGGCGCCGTACGTCGCGTTTTAAGAGCGCCACGGCGCGCTGACCCGGGCGACGACATGCCCGGGGCAGTGCGCCGCTTCCCCATCCCCCGAAATACCCCCGTTTCCCCGTCCTTATCCGCCGATGGCGCCTTGCCGTCTGCGGGAATAATCGCTGTCACTGGAAAACGGCATCGTGCCGTCTCGTCTGGAGAGCCTGGTGGCAGAGGACAGCGACCTCGAAAAAACCGAAGCAGCCACTCCCCGGCGGGTCGACAAGGCCCGCGAGGAAGGGCAGGTCGCGCGCTCGCGTGAGCTGGCTTCGTTTGCGCTGCTCTCGGCAGGCTTCTTTGGCGTATGGGGCATGGCCGGGCCGATCGCCACGCATCTGCGCGCAATGCTACGCAACTCGTTCACGTTCGATCACACGGCTGTCTTCGATTCGCACCAGATGATGAGCGGCGCGGCCGTCGCAGGCCGCGAGGGTCTCTATGCGCTTGCGCCCGTACTCGGACTGACCGGTGCCGCCGCGCTGTTCGCACCGATGGCGCTGGGCGGCTGGCTGATCTCGAGCAAATCGCTTGAACCCAATTTCGGCCGGTTGAATCCGCTCACCGGCCTTGGGCGCATTTTCTCGATCAACGGTCCGATCCAGCTTGGACTGTCGCTCGCGAAGACGCTGGTGGTGGGTCTGGTGGGCGGCATAGCGGTCTGGCAGCGGCGCGACGAGGTGATCGCGCTCTGTACGCAGCCACTAGATGTCGCACTCGCCAACGCGGGTCACCTGATCGCCGTGTGCTGCGCCATGACGGTCGCGGGCATGTTGCTCGTGGCCGCGCTCGACGTGCCGTATCAACTCTGGCAGTTCCAGAAGAAACTCCGCATGAGCAAGGATGAAGTGAAGCGCGAACACCGCGAGAACGAAGGCGATCCGCTGGTGAAGGGGCGTATCCGTTCGCAGGCGCGCGCGCTGGCACGCCGCCGGATGATGTCCGAGGTGCCGAAGGCCGACGTCGTCGTGACGAACCCGACCCACTTCGCGGTCGCGCTGAAGTACACCGACGGCGAGATGCGCGCGCCGAAGGTGGTCGCGAAGGGCGTGAATCTCGTCGCGTTGCGTATCCGCGAGATCGCCGCCGAACACAACGTACCGCTGCTCGAAGCGCCGCCGCTTGCGCGGGCGCTCTATCACAACGTCGATCTGAACCGCGAGATTCCGGGTGCGCTGTACGGCGCGGTCGCCGAAGTGCTCGCGTGGGTCTATCAGTTGCGTCGCTTCAATACCGAAGGCGGCGTTGCGCCGACGGTGCCCACGAGCTTCGACGTGCCCGCCGAACTCGACAAGGGCGCCATCTCCGACGATGAAGCCGCCGAGGAAGCCGCCGAAGCGCTCGCAAAAGAAGACGAAACCCGACGCGGAGGCCGCGCATGAACACGCGCGCCGGTTTCCTCTCGCGACGGCCCGACGTGCTGGCCGGCACCAACCTGCGGGCACTCGCCGGGCCGGTGCTGATCTGCATGATCCTCGGCATGATGATCCTGCCGTTGCCGCCGTTCCTGCTCGACTTGCTGTTCACGTTCAACATCGCGCTGTCGGTGATGGTGCTGCTCGTCAGCATGTACACGATGAAGCCGCTCGATTTCGCCGCGTTCCCGAGCGTGCTGCTGTTCTCGACGCTGCTGCGCCTGTCGCTGAACGTCGCATCGACGCGCGTCGTGCTGCTCGAAGGTCACACCGGTCCAGATGCAGCCGGGCAGGTGATCGAGGCGTTCGGGCACTTCCTCGTGGGCGGCAATTTCGCGGTCGGCATTGTCGTGTTCATCATCCTGATGGTGATCAACTTCATGGTGATCACGAAGGGCGCGGGCCGCATCGCCGAAGTGTCGGCGCGCTTCACGCTCGATGCGATGCCTGGCAAGCAGATGGCCATCGACGCCGACCTCAACGCCGGTCTCGTCAACGAAGAACAGGCCAGGAAGCGACGCCTCGAAGTCGCGCAGGAAGCCGAGTTCTACGGCTCGATGGATGGCGCGAGCAAGTTCGTGCGCGGCGATGCGATCGCCGGGCTGCTGATCATGGTGATCAATATTCTCGGCGGGTTGATCGTCGGGATGGCGCAGCACGGCATGGACTTCGCGTCGGCGGGCAAGACCTATACGCTGCTCACGATCGGCGATGGCCTTGTCGCGCAGATTCCGTCGCTGGTCATTTCGACGGCGGCCGGCGTAATCGTGTCGCGCGTCGCGACCAACGAAGACATCGGCACGCAGCTCACCGGCCAGCTGTTCACGAACCCGCGCGTGCTGATGATCACCGGCAGCATTCTCGTGCTGATGGGGCTGATTCCCGGCATGCCGCACTTCGCGTTCCTGCTGCTTGGCGGCGGCGCGATCCAGCTCGGCCGCGTGATGAGCAAGCGCGCGGCGGACCGCAAGGGCGCGTCGGCACTGGTCGATGTCATACCGGCCGCGATGACGCCGGTCGAGAACAGCGAAGCGAGCTGGGAAGACGTGACGCTGATCGACACGCTCGGTCTCGAAGTGGGCTATCGGCTGATCCCGCTCGTCGACAAGAACTCCGACGGCGAACTGCTCAAGCGGATCAAGAGCATCCGCAAGAAATTCGCGCAGGAAATCGGCTTCCTGCCGCCGGTGATCCACATTCGCGACAACCTGGAGCTGCGCCCGAACGGCTACCGGATTGCGCTGAAGGGCGTCGAGGTCGGCATCGGCGAGGCGTATCCGGGCCAGTGGCTCGCGATCAATCCAGGCCAGGTCACCGCGGCGCTGCCAGGCACACCGACGCAAGACCCGGCATTCGGCCTGCCGGCTATCTGGATCGATACGAACATGCGCGAACAGGCGCAGGTGTACGGCTATACGGTGGTCGATTCGAGCACCGTCGTGGCGACGCATCTGAATCACCTCGTTGTCACACATGCGTCCGAACTACTGGGTCGGCAGGAAGTGCAGGCGCTGATCGAGCGGATGTCGAAGGACACGCCGTCGCTCGTCGAAGACCTCGTGCCGAAGACGATCTCGCTGACCACGCTGCAGAAGGTGCTGCAAAGCCTGCTGGAAGAGGGCGTACCGATCCGCGACATGCGCACGATCCTCGAAGCGCTCGCCGAGCACGCAGGGAAGATGCCCGATGCTCACGATCTCACGGCTGTCGTGCGGCTCGCGCTTGGCCGCGCGATCACGCAGCAGTGGTTCCCGGGCAGCGGCGACATGCAGGTGATGGGCCTCGATTCGAATCTCGAACGGGTGCTGTCGCAGGCGCTCGCGACCGGTGCGAACCCCGGCCTCGAACCGGGCCTCGCGCACACGCTGCTCACCGAAACGCAGAAGGCGATGACGCGCCAGCAGAACCTCGGGCTCGCACCCGTGCTGCTCGTCCAGCATTCGCTGCGCGCGATGCTCGCGCGCTTCCTGCGCCGCAGCCTGCCGCAACTGAAAGTGCTGTCGTATGCGGAAGTGCCCGACACCCGGACCATCAAGGTCGTCAACCTGATCGGCGCGCACGGCTGAGCGCGGCGGCGGCACCGCTGCTGCCGCTACCGCCGCCGATCAGTCGAATTGCCCGTCTTTCCCCTTCCTTATCCATCGATCGTCGCTCGACACCTTTGGCAATAATCGTTGTCATGGGAAGCGGTATGTGAGGGTACGTGGCCGCTCCGTTCATCTCGCCGGGAGTCCAGCTTGAACATCCGAAAATTTATCGGCGCCACCACCCGCGACGCGCTGCGTCTCGTGCGCGAGGCGCTGGGTCCGGACGCCGTCGTGCTGTCGAATCGCACGGTCGACGACGGTACCGTCGAGATCGTCGCGCTGGCCGACAGCGAGCTGGCTTCGATCAAGCCTGGTGCTGCGGCACCGGCCGCCGCCGCAGTGACGGCACCGCGTGCGGCTGTGACCTCGAGCACAACACCGGGCTCCGCATTGGCGAATCCGTACGCGAGCGGCATGCCGGATGTGTTCTCGTCGGTATTCGGCGCGAGTCCCGAAGCGGGCACCGAGCGTATGTCGAACGACCATGCCGACGCCCGGCCCGCCGCTGCAATGCGAGCACCGGCTGCCCGTGCCGAAGCTACGCGTAGCAAAGACACCACCGCCGCGCCGCGCACGCTCGCGGAATCGAACCCCTGGCTTATCGATCACGCACGTAAGGTCGCAGTTCAGGCCGAGCATGGCGCGATGACGCCGGCTGTTGCAATGGCGAAGGGCCTGGGCACACCGGGCGAACTGCAGACGCCCACGGAAGCATCGCGTGCCGAGACACCGGAATGGGCTCGTGAAGGCGCGCAGCTAGCCGCGCGCCGCGCTGCGCAACGGGCGGGCGTACCGACCACAGCGGCCGCTGACGAAGCACGCCGTATGCCGAACCCGCCGGCTCCATCTTCTGCATCGACTGCATCCACTGCGTCGACCGCGTTTTCTGCCGGCACTGCAGCATCGATGACTGAAGCGATCAACCAGCGCGTCGAGCAGATCGTCAACGACACCGTGATGCACGAACTCGCGTCGATGCGCGGGATGATGGAAGAGCACTTCACCGGCCTGCTGTGGGCGGACCGCCAGCGCCGTGGGCCGACACACGCCGCGTTGACCAAACACCTGTTCGCCGCCGGCTTCTCGGCGCAGCTCGTGCAGATGATGATCGACAACATGCCGGAGACCGACGGCATGGAAGCCGGCATGAACTGGGTGCGTTCGGTACTCGCGACGAACCTGCCGGTGATGGAAAACGAAGACGAGCTGATGGAGCGCGGCGGCGTGTTCGCGCTGATGGGACCGACGGGAGTCGGCAAGACGACGACGACCGCAAAGCTCGCCGCACGCTGCGTGATGCGCTTCGGCGCGAGCAAGGTCGCGCTGCTCACCACCGACAGCTACCGGATCGGCGGTCACGAGCAACTGCGCATTTTCGGGAAGATTCTCGGCGTGTCCGTGCACGCGGTGAAGGACAGCGCCGATCTGCAACTCGCGCTGTCCGAGCTGCGCAACAAACACATCGTGCTGATCGACACGATCGGCATGAGCCAGCGCGACCGGCAGGTGGCTGACCAGATCGCGATGCTGTGCCGCGCCGGTCAGACGGTGCAGCGTCTGTTGCTGCTGAATGCGACCTGTCATGGCGACACGCTGAACGAAGTCGTGCAGGCGTATCAGCGTGCACCGGACCAGCAGCCGCTCGCCGGTTGCATCCTGACCAAGCTCGACGAAGCGACCAACCTGGGCAGCACGCTCGATACGGTGATCCGTTACCGCTTGCCCGTGCATTACGTGTCGACCGGACAGAAGGTGCCGGAGAACCTCTACGTCGCGACGAAGAAATTCCTGATCAAGAGCGCGTTCTGCATTCCGCGCGACAGCTCGCCTTTCGTGCCGCAGGACGACGACATTCCGCCGCTGCTGTCGGCGCTGTCGGCGCGCTCGACGGCCGATATGCACGAGGTCCGCTTTGGATAAACGTGTGCCCGATCAGGCGGAAGGGCTGCGCAGGCTGCTCGCCGGTGGTGGCGCGCGCGTGATTTCGGTGACTGGCGGTTCGCCGCGGGCGGGCGCCACGACGACGGTCCTCAATCTCGCGACGGCACTCGCCGAGCAGGGCAAGGACGTGCTCGTGATCGATGAGTGCCCCGGCGAGGGCTCGGTCAGCTCGACGCTCGGCGGGGTGCGCTGCACGGGCAGTTTCATCGAAGTCGCACGCGGCGAACTGCCGCTCGAGCGCGCGGTATTGCGGCATCCGCTGGGCTTTGGCGTGCTGGCTGCGTCGCGGGCGAATCGCGAGGGCTGCACGCCGTCGCAGCTTGCCGCGATGGTCGACGGTTGCGCCGACATCGTGCTGATCGATGCGCAGCTCGGTCGCGAGGGCGCGTTGTCGGCGCTGGCGCTGCAGGCGCACGACGTGATGATTGTGATGCGGGTCGCCGCGCAGTCGATCACCGAGACCTATGCGTGCCTGAAGCGGTTGCACTACGCGCATGCGATCGCGCAGTTTCGTGTGGTCGTGAATCACGTGCAGAGCATCGACGATGCGCGCACCGCGTTCGACAACCTCGCGGGGGTGGCGGGGCGTTATCTGTCGGTGGCGCTGGAGGCGGCCGGCTGCATCGCCGCCGATGTGCGGATCGTGCGGGCGCTCGAACTGTCGCGCTGTGTGGTCGATGCGTTCCCGTCGACACCGGCGGCGCGCGGCTACCGGCACCTCGCCGCGCAATTGCAGTACTGGCCGATGCGGCCAGCGATGTCGTCGCGCGCGCCGTGGCCGGCGAGCGCGGCCGTAACAGCGGCGCAACACGCCGACCAACCGTCCGCGCAGCACGCCTGAAGGCGCCGCGGACAAGGGGAGCACGATGTACAACGCGCAGGGAAAGATCTCCCAGGCCGACGTCCTGACCAAATACGCGCCGCTCGTCAGGCGGCTCGGTCTGCAGCTCGTGGCCAGGATGCCGGCGAGCGTCGATCTCGACGATCTGATCCAGGCCGGCATGATCGGCTTGCTCGATGCGGCGAGTCGTTACAAGGAAGATCAGGGCGCGCAGTTCGAAACCTACGCGAGCCAGCGGATTCGCGGCGCGATGCTCGACGAGCTGCGCAGCAACGACTGGCTGCCGCGCAGCCTGCGCCGCACGTCGCGCGAAGTCGAGGCGGCGGTGCATCGGGTCGAACAACGGCTCGGACACTCGGCCAGCGAAGCGGAGATCGCCGATCACCTGAACATGCCGCTCGACGAATACCAGTCGATGCTGCAGGACCTGCATGGCAGCCAGCTGATTTACTACGAAGACTTCGATCGGTCCGCTGAGGATGAGCCGTTTCTCGATCGGTATTGCGTCGATCATTCGGATCCTTTGTCGGCGCTGCTTGACGATAGTTTGCGTACTGCGCTCATTGAGGCTATCGATCGGTTGCCGGAACGCGAAAAGCTGCTGATGTCGCTTTACTACGAACGCGGGATGAACCTGCGCGAGATTGGGGCGGTGATGGAGGTTAGCGAGTCGCGGGTGTGTCAGTTGCACAGCCAGGCGGTGGCGCGGTTGCGCACGCGCTTGCGGGAGATGGCTTGGGCGAATGCGGAGGCGGGGTGAGGGGTAGCTAAACCGCATCGTTGTGCAACAAACAGGTGTTCCCGCGCCTGGCGAATGGCTCGTCAATCAATAGTCTGTTGAACAGGTTAGTACTCGATATGCTGCCTTCGAACGTTTCTACGTCGACAGGCAGTAGTCAGTCACATCAATCTTCCTGATCTACTCTCCTGCGCACTGCACTCTGCGACGTCACACAGAGTAGCTAAAACACGCAGTGCGAAATTGCACGCCGTACGTCTATGGAAAATTCAATTTCATTACACGTATAGCGTTAACGCAATGCGGACCATAAATAAGTTTTACTTTTCGATTCTCCATCGCACCGCCATTGTGTGAGCCGTAAAGCGGATCAGATGGCGATTTCTTAAGGTTTCTTAAGGAATCGTTTTTTGCTAGTCGCCGATCGAGAGCGCAAGAAGCTTGAAGACTCACGCCGCTCCATGGACCGACGGTCAGACCAATAAACGAAATGGAGACGAAAACATGGAAAAGCGCCTGGCAACTTTGATGTTGCTCGCCGTGACTGCATTGACCGGCTGCGGAGGTGGAGACGACATTAGCGCACCGACACCGCCGAAGCTGCTCACAAACATCGCCGTGCCCAATGCTTCGAGTCCACCATTCAGTTTTGACATTGGCTACGTCGAGGCCGGTAAGTACTTTCTCTCCGACCGCAATAACAAGGCAGTCGATGTCGTGGACACTCAATCGAACACGTTGCTCGCGCAGATCGTGGGGCCGTTCATCGGTGCCGGTGCCACGACAAACGAATCCGGTCCAGACGGAATCGTAGGTATCACCGGTACGAACACGATCTATGTCGGCGACGTGGACTCGGTCAAAGTAATCGATACGGCTGCGCAGAAGACGGTCAACACAATCGTCATCAGCAATTCCGGATCGCGCGTCGATGAGGGCTGCTACGATCCCGACGATCATCTCGCGATGTTTGCGAACCCCGGAGACTCGCCGCCATTCGTCACGTTAATTTCGACGCTGACGCAAAAGCCGGTAGCAAAGCTCTCTTTCAATGGTTCGTCGGGGCTCGAAGCGTGCGCCTATGATCCTGCCTCGAAGAGTTTTTTGATCAACAACGACGGTACTGCTGCCAATCCCGAAGGCGAGCTTGACGTCATCACGGCCAGCTCCGCGGTGGCGGGAAATCCTTCTGTCAGCAAGTCGTTTCCGCTAGGGAAATGCGCACCGGCGGGCATCGTGCTTGGTCCGAATAATGACGTGCTCATTGGATGCGATCCGCCGGCCGGAGACCCGCTCATCACGTTGATCCTCGACCGTACGAGTGGCGCGATTCAAGCCAGCCTGCCGTTTGGCGGGGTGGACCAGGTTGGTTACGATCCGGCTTCCAACCGCTATTTCCTGCCGGCTCGACACTACGTCACGAGCGGCATTGCAGCAGCGTCAGGATTTAGCCCGCAGATGGCTGTAATCGATGGCACGTCACGGCAGTTGCTCGTCAAGATTCCGGTGGGCACGGGGGCGCACTCCGTCGCCATCGACAGCACGCTTGGGCAAGTGTATGTGCCGTTTCAACCCGGCGCGGCAGGATTCCCCAACGGCGGTATTTCGTTGTTTTCGACGCGCTAGTTTTATAGCGTATCGGCCGGACCGCTAGCAACGGTCGCGGTCGTATCCGTGTCGACAGGGGGCAATGAATGGCCGACCAGCGGCTGTCTGGCAAACGGTGAAAGCGCGGTTGTAGTGTTCATGCCAGGATCAGACAGCAGATGCCGAGGAAAACCACACGTGCTTGTATGTAACGACGGCTGTTTCATCCGGCGCGCGCTCTGCCGTTAGCCAGACAGACCGGACTGACCATGCCGCGCTGGAATCGGGCTCCGTCGCAAAGTGATCATTCGTCGAGGCACCGCCGACACAAGGAATGAACCACGCGCTCATGAGAGGCCTGGCGTCAAAACCTCGTTCGCCGGTTCGCGTGATGAGCATGGCAAGTCCGACATCGTTTGCGGGACGCCAGGGGAAAATCATCCGGCCTCCTGGGCGCAACGCTTGTAGCCACGAAGGCGGGGGCGCGAGAACGCCCGCATTCACGTAGATTAAATCGGCTGGGGGCAGGTCGATCTGTGTTGCGTCTGCATGAGTGACGCGGACACCCTCGTACGGTTCAAGATTTTGTCGCGCTGCTTTTGATAAAGCTGCGTCGATTTCAAAAGCTTCGACGCTGCCCCCCGGCGATGCCAGGACGGAAAGAATGGCGGTGTAAAAGCCGGTGCCTGCGCCTATGTGGCATATCCTGTCGCCGGGCCGTGGATTGGTTGCGCCAATCCACGCTGCGTGCAGAAAGGGTTCTCCGTTATTGATGCCCTTTCCTGCATCGAGTGCCACGACATGATTTCGGTAAACGTAGGCGGGATCGTCGCTGGGGGTCTCGCAGTAGCGTGTGTTCACCATGATCTTCCACGGACCAGGCGGAAGGAACGCATGGCGAGGAACAAGTTCGAAAACTCGCTCCAGACGAGGATCGTCGGAGTTGCTGGCGGCGGCCATCAGCTTTGCGTGAAAGGCTCTTATTTCATCAAGATCCGCACTCATGTTTCTCTTTGTCCAAAGCTTCGCGAAAAGGCGGCAGCCGAACCGGTGCCGAGAGCCTGGTTAACCCATCATGCCGTGCGACTTCGCCCAGTCGCGCAGTGCGTCATTCATGCGCGTTTGCCAGCCTTCTCCCTGCGCCTTATAAGCTTCGATCACGTCAATGTCGATGCGCAGATTCATCTGAATCTTGTTCGAGCCCGCCGGTCGGCCGCGCCCTCGTTTTACGAGCACGCCCGCGTGATGTTCGTCCGCCTCCTGGAAGAATTCATCACCCAGCTCCGGGATTTCGTTACGGTCGAACTGGCCGGTGTGCTTCGCGTTCACCTTAACCAAGTCGCTTTGCAAACCGCTTTTTCTCGCGTTCATTTGCTTTCCTCATTGCGATCACGTGGCGAGCTTCGCCGCGTTGAATCCATATCACGATCACCACGCGACCCGCCAGGTGACCGACTGTGATGATCCGTTCTTCGGGGTAGTCGAAGCAGTCATCGACCATATCCAAAGTCCGACCCTCGAAAACGCGAGCGGCGTCTTCGAAGGCAAGCCTGTGCTCTTCGAAGGTCACGTTTCTCCAGGCTGGGTCGAACGTTATTTCCATGCAAATTATTGTATCCCCAAAAAATACAGGGGGCTATATTTTTTGTATCCCCGAAAATAGGATGGATTGGGGGGTGAATCCCGCTACCCAGGCAGCCTGGGGGCTGCGCGGTCGCTGGGCAATACTTCGTGAGTGATGTCGCTCATCATCCGCACACCTCTGTTGCTGTTGGTTAGCAATACGACGCCCGGCTGTTGCTCGAGGCTGCCCATTGAGAACGCTCTCACGCCCAACATCTTTCCCCACTGGAAGAACGTTCTTTGGCTTGGCTCGATACCCCAACCTATGCCTGCTTCGGTTACGGGAGATGATCTGGGCGAAGTGAAACCAGTATCGTTATTTAAATGCGATTCAAGCCCGCCTTTTAAGCACAGTAACCGGCCGTAAATGCGTCACAAGGTCGTTTATTCCAAAGCTTCATGTCATACTTTACGCATTGGCGTCCGTCCGCGGATCGTACAAACCTGAAGTGACAAAAAGAAACCATGAAAAGACCAATTTCACTAGGCATTCTCGGGTGGTTCATGATCGTTACTAGTGCGATCTCTCTTGTCGAATTGCCACTATCGCTGCGTAATCCCCTCGCTGTCGAAATGCTCAGTCGCAGTTTGCTGCCGGTGTGGGCGACGTTGGCAGTTGGATGCGTCTCCGCGCTGTTTAACATCGTTTCCGGCATTGGCGTGCTAAAGGGACATGCGTGGTCACGCACACTCTACGTTGCAGTAGCGGCGATTGGACTCGTGGTGTCGGGTATCTCCACGCCATTCAAGGGGCTGCTGATTCCCGGAGTGGTCTTACTCGCGATCTTTAGCTTTTTTCTCTATCGTCCCGCTGCCACAGCCTATTTTCATCGCGCAGACGCATGAATGTCTTTCGAAAAGTAATCAGCATCATCCTGCACAGCCTGGCGGGCTTCATTGTCTTTGGCGGGGAAATAGCCGCATTCATGGGTTCACCCGGTGAGAAGGCCAAGATAGGGATGGTCGCCAGTCTATTTATCATGGCCATGATCGTGTTCGGCATTGCAGTCGTCATCGGGAATTTCTCGAGACGGTTCGATCCTGTCGGTATCGCGATGTTGAGCGCTTCAGCGGGTACGGCTTTAACGGCAATCGGAGTGCTTTCGATGCTTTTGTCTCCCGAACTGATGGACATGCTTGCAAGGCAGGGAGCATCGTTTCGCATGGTCACGCAAAGCGTGGGAGAGGGTGCACTGCTGACGGTAGTCGTGGCTGCGTTGGGCTGGATGGTAATCCGGTTTCGAAACAAATAGCGGCACGTCCGCTGCATGAAGCAACGTGTTATTCCGCGCGGAGCTTCAGCGCTCTTGTTTAGTAACTAAACCCCATACGCCGGAATCCGCCCATCCGGCCCATAGAACGCCGGCTTCTCCGGCACGACAACCTGCAGCGCAGCGAGCGCCCGCTGGTTGTAGTCCATCCGCGTGCGGATCAACATGCCGTTCGTCGTGTTGGCGTTCCATGCCCGCTGCGCCGCCTGACGCAGCAGCGACCACTGCGCGGCAATCTGCACATCGCCATCCGCCGCCAGTTCGATACCACGCGAGCCCGCCGGAAAACCCATTTCCGCAAGCAGCGTATCGCGGGCTGCTTCCAGCTCGGCAAGCTTCCCGATCAACACGGTTTTCTGCTCGACCACGGGCGGCAGCAGTTCGAGCGGCTGTACAACCGTCAGCGCATGTTCTTCGAGTGCAAGGGCCGAGGCGAACGCTTCGACGGTCGCAAGCTCGTCGATCAGGCTGGCAAGGAGGGCGTCTTTCATCGCAACTCGCCAATGAAATGAGAGGGCGTGGGCACGCGCAACAGCCGCGCAGTAAACGCAACGGCCCGCGTGAGACACGCGGGCCGGGTAGGAAAATACTTCTTTGTGGCGGCACGGGCCGCCGCTGCGTCGTCGGACGACGCGCAGCTCAGCTGCCGGTAGACGGCGTCTTGTTCTGCAGCAAGTCGCGCGCCGTATTCAACACGCCGTCCGCAATCTTGCTGGAATCGATGGTGAGCGTGCCGTTCTTGATCGCCTGACGGACCGATTCGACATGCGCCGTATCGATATCCGCGGAACCCGACGCCGCCAGGCTGCGCAGATGCGCCGACAGTCCCGACAGATTGACGTTCGCATCGCCGGTCGATGCCTGCTGCGGGGCGGCGGCCGTGCCCGACGCGCCCGCGCCGGTCGACGTGGCTTCGCCCTGCTGGGGCCGCGACAGACCGTCTTTCAACGTCTGCAGATTGGTGCTGGTGGTGGAATCGACTTTCACGATTGGCTTCCTGAACGATTTGATCGTGATAACGGCATGCACGAATCAAAACTTTAGCGCAACCGGCGCGCGCCGTCTGCAATCCCGCGCGGCGGCCCGTGCGGCCGTTCACAGCTGGATCTCCACGGTGGAGCCATCCTTGACGATTCCGCTGATAATCTGCCCCCCGGCCGTCTTCACGCGCACCTGCTGGCCCGGCGCCGCGTTGTTCATCGCGCTGCCCTCGGCCGAAATGGCGAAACCCTGACCCTGCGCGACCACCCGGACCGTCTGCCCGATCGTCACCGACGATGCACTACGCAACATGTCCTGGCGCAGCGGCAGCCCCGCCGCGACGCGCGTCAGCGCGGCTGCGCCGATGGCCTGTGACGGATCGGTGACGACAGCCATCGGCAGCGACGTGAGGTCGCCGTCGCGCGCGACGAGATCGGCGGCGCTCAGTACGTCGCCGGGCGCGAGCGCCCGTGCCGCCAGATAGTAGGTCGCGTGGATCGCGATTTTCGCCTGTAGATACAGCGTCCAGGGGCGCTCGCCTGCGCAGCGCACACCGACGGTTGTGCGGCCCCACAGGCGCATGCCCGTCGGCATGAACGGCGCAAGCGTCGTGCAGGCGGCGAGACCGCGTGGGAACACTGGCGCCACCGTGATCTCGATCTTGCCTGGCAGGCCGGCGGACTGTTGCTGCAAATAGGCGAGTGCCGCGCTGCGGATCGTTTCGCCGTCTTCTTGTGCAGGGGCGGCAGTGGGGCCGCCAGGTTGAGCTGTTGCGGCCGTGGGCTGGGTTGGCGCAGCAGCTGACGCTCTGACCATGGCTGCCGCCGGCGCGCGCGGCGGATTGAAAGCAACCGGCGCCGTTTGACGTACAGCTGGCTGCGGCGGCGTTTGCGCCGGCGTGACGATCACCGGAATCACCTCACGTGAAGCCGGCACGTTCACACGCATCATGCGCGGCGTATCGATGGCGGTCTGGTTCGCCGTGGCGGCGTTGAAGTTTGCGCGGCGGATCGCTGGTGCGACGACGGCATCGCCGGGACCGGGAATCACAATTGCGCCGTTTGCATTCGCGGCTTGGGTGAACCGGTCGTCGGTGCGCGATGAGGCAGTCGCGCCGCTCATCGACATCGCCGCGGCAATTACCGGTGTGGAGTTGCGCGCATCGGGTGCGGTGCTCGCGACGCGATTGGCCAGCTCGGCCAGCGCCGCGGGATTCTTCTCAGCCGGTCCGGGAATCACGATCGGACCACCGGCTTCCTGCGCGATGGCGAACTGCGGCATCGCGCAGACGATCAAGCCAACGAACCCCAGCGCAACAGCAACAGCAGCGCATGACGCGCGCCCAGCCCGTCGACCCACACCGATCGCGCGGCACACAGACGGCCGGACAGCAAAGGCGGCGACAGGCATCGGGCTTCTCCATCGAATCCAACAGTACGACTTGCATTCTAGAGAGGCACTCGCGGGAGCAAACGTTGAATAGAGGGCGGCTTCCCCGGTTATTCGTCCGATTGCCGCTTGCGTGCGGCTCATAAGATGCTCGTCATGGATAAAGGTCTCTGCGGTTTGCGCCGGGTGCTGCAGCCCTCGCGCGACGCCACGCCGCAGACGATCGTGACCGCTTCCGGGAGATTTCGATGCTGGACAAACTCGATGCCGAATTCGCTTTTGGACGCCAGGCGCTCGATGTGCGCGCGTACCGGCAGGAACTGCTGTCGTCGAACATCGCCAACGCCGACACGCCTGGCTACAAGGCGCGCGACGTCGACTTCGGCGCATCGCTCGCGAACGCGATGAAACAGGGCGCGGGTACATCGGGCACGTCGAACGCCGCGCCACTCGCGATGGCGCAGCCGGCCGGCGTGACGAGCGGGATGCAGATGGTGTCGACACACGCAGGACACATGGCCGGCACAGCGCGACTCGCACCGACAGGCGGCTCCACCGACGACTACGGCACGCCGCAGTACCGCATGCCGACGCAGCCCTCGCTCGACGGCAACACCGTCGATCTCGATACCGAGCGTGTGCAGTTCGCCGACAACTCGCTGCATTTCGAATCGGGCATGACGGTGCTGTCGCAGCAGATCAAGACGATGCTCTCGGCGATCACGTCGGGCAGCACGTAACCCTGTAACCGGCCGGCCCATCGCAAACACCCGGAGAGATCAGCCATGCCATCCCTGATGAACATCTTCAACGTCGCGGGCTCGGCGTTGTCCGCCCAGTCGCAGCGGCTCAACGTCACGGCGTCGAACCTCGCGAACGCGGACAGCACGACCGGCCCCGACGGCCAGCCGTACAAGGCGAAGCAGGTCGTGTTCGCGGTGGACCCGCTCGGCGGTTCGCGCACGGCGTCCGGCCAGCAGGTGGGCGGGGTCCAGGTGACCGGCGTGATCGACGATCCGACGCCGATGAAGACGGCCTACGACCCCGGCAACCCGGCCGCCAATTCCGACGGCTACGTGACGCTGCCGAACGTCGACCCGGTGCAGGAAATGGTCAACATGATTTCGGCGTCGCGCTCGTATCAGGCCAACGTCGAGACACTGAATACCGCGAAACAGCTGATGCTGAAGACGCTCACGATCGGAACCTGAGGAGAGTTTCCTTGACCACGCAAACCACTATCGGCGGCAGCGGCACGACCGTATCGCCGACGCTGCTCGACACGATGAACGGCACGAGCAGTACGAACAGCACGACCGGCACTTCGTCATCTTCGTCGTCGAGTGCGACGTCGGGCGCGAGCCTGCAGAACACGTTCTTGCAACTGCTGATCGCGCAGATGCAGAACCAGGACCCGACCAATCCGATGGACAGCTCGCAGATGACTTCGCAGCTTGCCCAGATCAATACGGTGACGGGTATCAGCCAGTTGAACACGTCGCTTACGTCGCTGGCAACGCAGCTGTCGGCGGGCCAGCAGCCGCAGGCCGCGCTGCTGATCGGCTCGACCGTGCTCACGCCCGGTAACACAGTGGCGGTAGCCAGCGGCAAGGCGGCGCCGATCGGTGTGCAGCTCGCCAACGACGCTACCAATCTGCAGGTCAACGTGACGAACTCGGCCGGCAAGATCGTCAGCACGATCAACCTGGGCAGCCAGAAGGCCGGTTCGGTTCCGGTGACGTGGACACCGACCGACTCCTCCGGCAACCCGCTGCCCGACGGTACCTACACGTTCACGGCAACGGGCACGATCAACGGCAAGGCAGGTACGGCGACCACGCTGTCGGCTGCCACGGTGCAAAGCGTCGTCACGCAGGCGGACGGCACACCGGGCCTGCAGTTGTCGAACGGCACGACGGTCGGCCTCACGCAGATCGGCGCAATTCTCTAACGCTTTGCAGATTCATCGCATTCATCGCATTCATCGAGTACGGAGACCGTCATGGGCTACCAACAAGGTTTGAGCGGACTGGCAGGTGCAGCAAACGATCTGGACGTGATCGGCAACAACATCGCGAACGCGAACACGACCGGCTTCAAGCAGGGACAGGCGCAGTTCGCCGATGTCTACGCGAACTCGGTCGCGACCGCGGTCAACACGCAGATCGGTCTCGGCACGCGGCTCGCGCAAGTGCAGCAGCAGTTCTCGGAAGGCCAGATCTCGGTGACGAATCAGGCACTCGACGTCGCGATCAACGGCAACGGTTTCTACCAGATGTCGAACAACGGCTCGCTGACTTACTCGCGCAACGGCGTGTTCCAGCTGGACAAGAACGGCTATATCGTCAGCTCGGACGGGTTGCAACTGATGGGTTATGCGGCGAACGCGGGCGGCGTGATCAACACCGCGCAGACGGTGCCGTTGCAACTGCCCACCGGAAATATCCCACCGGTTGCGACCAAGACCATTACGGCCGGCCTCAACCTGAACGCGCAGGACCCGGCGGTAGCAGCCGGCACGACCCTCGATCCGACCAACAAAAGCACCTACAGCTACACGACCTCGACCCAGGTGTACGACTCGCTGGGCGGCTCGCAGCAGGTGAACATGTACTTCGTGAAGTCGGCGACTGGTTCGTGGGACGTCTACGCGGGCGCGGCAAGCGGCGGAACGCCGTCGAAGATCGGTACCGCGACGTTCGATACGTCGGGCAACCTGACCGGCACGACGACGGGGACGCCGCCGGTCGCAACCAATCCGCCGCTCACATTCAGCTTCTCGATTCCGAACACGGACGGCTCGGCGACGCCGCAGACCATCCAACTGGGAATTGCGGGCACGACGCAGTTTGGCAGCACGGATGGCGTTACCAAAATGCAGCCGGACGGTTACGCCGCCGGCACGCTGACGAACTTCACGGTAGGCACCGACGGCACGCTGACCGGCAACTACTCGAACGGCCAGACTCAGGCGCTCGGGCAGATCGTGCTGGCGAATTTCAGCAACCAGAACGGGCTCGTGAGTCTCGGCGGCAACCAGTATGCGGCGACCGCTTCGTCGGGTGTGGCGCAGATCTCGACGCCGGGCAGCACGAACCACGGCACGTTGCAGGGTGGCGCGCTAGAGGGTTCGAACGTCGACCTGACGAGCGAACTCGTGAACCTGATCACGGCGCAGCGCAACTATCAGGCGAACGCGCAGACGATAAAGACGCAACAGACCGTCGACAACACGCTGATCAACCTGTAAGCGCGGCACGCACTGAGCTCACCATGGATCGTCTGATCTACACCGCGATGACGGGCGCCTCGCAGGCGCTCGAGCAGCAGGCCGTGGTCGCGAACAATCTCGCGAATACGTCGACGACGGCGTTTCGCGCGCAGCTCGCGACGTTTCGCGCCGTGCCGATGAACTTCGGCGACGGTACCCAGGCCGCTACCGACACGACCCGCACGTTCGTACTCGCCTCGACACCGGGCGCGGACTTCACACCAGGCCCGCTGCAACGCACTGGCAATCCACTCGATGTGGCGGTGCAGGGTCAGGGTTGGCTGTCGGTGCTGACCGCCGACGGCAACGAAGCGTACACGCGCGCGGGCAACCTGCACGTCGACGAAAACGGCCAGCTCGTCACCGCGACGAACCAGCCGGTGGTCGGCAACGGCGGTCCGCTGTCGGTGCCGCCGGGTGCGGAGGTGACGATCGGCAAGGACGGCACCGTGTCCGCGCTGATCCCGGGCGATCCACCGACGGCGATTGCGATCGTCGATCAGTTGAAGCTCGTAAATCCCGATCCGGGCACGCTCCAGCGCGGCGACGATGGCCTGTTCCGCACCGCCGATGGCAACCCCGCCGACGCGGACCCGAGCGTCGTGCTCGCACCGGAATCGCTGGAGGGCAGCAACGTGAATCCGGTCACGGCGATGGTCTCGATGATCACCAATGCGCGGCAGTTCCAGATGCAGACGAAGCTGCTCGAATCGGCGGATCAGAACGAACAGGCTGCGAACCAGTTGCTCAATTTCAGCTGATGGCGATGCGGCGTTTCGTACGCCGCGCTGCCCAGTAGTTTTAGCCAGGCTTAGCCAGGAGAAGAACACCGTGAACCGCTCACTGTATATCGCCGCCACCGGCATGAATGCGCAGCAGGCGCAGATGGACGTGATCTCGAACAACCTCGCGAACGTCAGCACGAACGGCTTCAAGGGTTCGCGCGCTGTGTTCGAGGACCTGCTGTATCAAACCGTGCGGCAGCCCGGTGCAAATTCGACGCAGCAGACCGAACTGCCGTCCGGCATCCAGCTCGGCACCGGGGTTCAGCAGGTCGCGACGGAGCGGCTTTACACGCAGGGCGGCCTGACGCAGACCGGCAACTCGAAGGACGTGGCAATCAACGGTCAGGGCTTCTTCCAGGTGCAGATGCCCGACGGCACTAACGCCTACACACGCGACGGGTCGTTCCAGACCAACTCGCAAGGCCAGCTGGTGACGTCGAGCGGCTACCAGGTGATCCCCGCGATCACGATTCCGCAGAACGCGACGTCGCTGACGATCGGTAGCGACGGCACGGTCTCGGTGACCCAGGCCGGATCGAGCAACAGCGTGCAGATTGGCGCGCTGCAGATCGCGACGTTCATCAACCCGACCGGGCTCGACGCACGCGGCGAAAACCTGTTCGTGGAGACGTCGTCGTCGGGTACGCCGAATGTCACGACGCCGGGTCTGAACGGCGCGGGCACGCTGAATCAGAACTATGTCGAAGCATCGAACGTGAACGTGGTGCAGGAGCTGGTGAACATGATCCAGACCCAGCGCGCCTATGAAATCAACAGCAAGGCCGTGACGACGTCCGACCAGATGCTGCAGACGCTCAGCCAGATGCCGGTGTGATCGGGCACGTGCAGTCGGGAACACACAGACGGTAATCAAGATGTCGTACTTCAACCGTATTCCGCTTCGGACACGCTGCTGCGTGGCGCTGCTTGTTGCCGCGGCCACTGCCGCACTCGGCGGCTGCGGGCTCGCGCCGAGGCAGCCGATCGTCCAGCAGCCGATGACGGCTTACCCTGCCATGCCGCCGCAGATGCAGACGGCGGGCTCGATCTACAACCCCGGCTACGCAGGCCGGCCGCTATTCGAAGACCAGCGCCCGCGCAATATCGGCGACATCCTGACCATCGTGATTCAGGAGAACATCAACGCGACGAAGTCGTCGGGGGCCGCCACCAACCGCAATTCGACGACGGACTTCAACGTGCCGACCGCCGGTTTTCTGGGCGGCCTGTTCGGCAAGGCGAACCTCAGCGCGAAGGGCGACAACACGTTCAATTCGACGGGCGGCGCGAACGCGTCGAACACGTTTAACGGCACCATCACCGTCACGGTGACGAACGTGCTGCCGAACGGCAACCTCGTCGTGAGCGGCGAGAAGCAGATGCTGATCAACCAGGGCAACGAGTTCGTGCGCTTCTCGGGGGTCGTCAATCCGAACACGATCTCGGGTCTGAACTCGGTGTACTCGACCCAGGTGGCCGACGCGAAAATCGAATATTCGGCGAAGGGCTATATCAACGAAGCGGAGAACATGGGCTGGCTGCAACGGTTCTTCCTTAACGTGGCGCCGTGGTGATGATGAACTTCGCTTTCTTTCGCCGCGCTGTGCGCCTTGCTACCGGATTCCGTTCGGTCGGACTTGTACCGGTCTGCGCCGCGCTCGCGTTTGCGTTCGCGCTTTCGTTCAGTTCACCCGCCGCACACGCCGAGCGCCTGAAGGACCTCGTCTCGATCCAAGGCGTGCGCGATAACCCGCTGATCGGCTACGGCCTCGTCGTCGGGCTCGACGGCACCGGTGACCAGACCACGCAAACACCATTTACGACGCAGACACTCGCGAACATGCTCGCGAACCTCGGCATCTCGATCAACAACCAGTCGGCGGGCTCGAACAACTCGGGCACCTCGGCGCTGAGCACGATCCAGTTGAAGAACGTCGCCGCCGTCATGGTGACCGCAACGCTGCCGCCGTTCGCGCGTCCCGGCGAGGCCATCGACGTCACCGTGTCGTCGCTCGGTAACGCGAAGAGCCTGCGCGGCGGCACGCTGCTGCTCACACCGATGAAGGGCGCGGACGGCCAGGTGTATGCGCTGGCCCAGGGCAACCTCGCGGTGGGCGGCGCCGGCGCGAGCGCGAACGGCAGCCGCGTGCAGGTGAACCAGCTCGCGGCCGGCCGCATCGCGGCGGGCGCTATTGTCGAGCGGGCCGTGCAGACGGTCGCGTCGCAAGGCGGCGTGATGCAGCTCGAACTGAACGACATGGACTACGACACGACGCAGCGCATTGTCGCAGCGGTGAACAACGCATTCGGCGGCGGCACGGCGACCGCGCTCGACGGCCGCACGATCCAGTTGCGTGCTCCAGCCGACAGCGAACAGCAGGTCGCCTTCATGGCGCAGTTGCAGAACCTCGATGTGCGGCCGGCGCTGGCCGCGGCGAAGGTGATCCTGAACGCGCGCACCGGGTCGATCGTGATGAACCAGATGGTCACGCTGCAAAGTTGCGCGGTCGCGCACGGCAACCTCTCGGTGGTGATCAATACGCAGCCGGTGGTGAGCCAGCCGGGCGCGTTCTCGAATGGCCAGACGGTGGTCGCGCAACAGTCGCAGATCCAGCTCAAGCAGGATAACGGCGCGGTCAAGCTCGTCTCCGCCGGCGCGAATCTCGCCGAAGTCGTGAAGGCGCTCAACGCACTGGGTGCGACGCCCGCGGATCTGATGTCGATCCTGCAGGCGATGAAGGCAGCAGGCGCGCTGCGTGCCGATCTGGAAATCATCTAAGGACGACGACGATGAACTCTGATCCTTCCCGGACCGCAAACGACCTGAGCCAGCGCTTCGCCCTCGACGTACAGGGGTTCGACAGCTTGCGCGCGCAGGTCAACGCGTCGCCTCAGGCCGGCCTGAAGATGGCCGCGCAGCAGTTCGACGCGGTGTTCACGCAGATGATGCTAAAGAGCATGCGCGATGCGACGCCGTCCGACGGTCCGTTCGACTCACACGACAGCGCGAGTTTCACGTCGATGCTCGATCAGCAGTTGTCGCAGCAGATGTCGTCGAAGGGCATCGGCGTGGCCGATGCGATGCTCAAGCAATTGATGCGCAACGCGGGCCAGGGCGGCGACGACGCGAATGCCGGCAACAACGCGGCGCTCAACGCGCTTGCCAATGCATACAGCAACAGCGCGGCGAACGGCGCGCTCGCGGCGGGCAAGGGCTATTCGGCAAACAGCGCGCTGACGCCGCCGTTGCGCGGCGACGGCTCGTCGCAGAAAGTCGACGCGTTCGTCGACAAGCTCGCGGCGCCTGCGCAGGCGGCGAGTGCGGCGACCGGCATTCCGGCGCGCTTCATCATTGGTCAGGCGGCGCTCGAATCGGGTTGGGGCAAGAGCGAGATCCGCAAGACGGACGGTTCGTCGAGCCACAACGTGTTCGGTATCAAGGCAACCAAAGACTGGACCGGCAAAACCGTGTCGACGCTGACGACCGAGTACGTGAATGGCCAGCCGCAACGTGTAGTCGAGAAATTTCGCGCGTACGACTCGTACCAGGATGCGATGACCGACTACGCGAACCTGCTGAAGGCCAATCCACGCTATGCGCAGGTGCTGAATTCATCGCACGACGTGGCCGGCTTCGCGCACGGCATGCAGCGCGCGGGTTACGCGACCGATCCGCATTACGCGAAGAAACTCATTTCGATCATGCAGAAGATGGCATAGCCGTCTTCTGCAAGCTGGCATAACGAGGCAGGGAAGCGACGGGGCCATGTCGCAGAACAAGACGGGACAGCCGGCCGTCCGTACGACGGCTGGCCTAACCGCACGATCGGCAAGGAAATATTTAGCAAGGCGCCCCTAAACTTTTGGGGCGCGCTGCCGCTATTCAGGAAGATCCGAGAACCGGAAGGCTTTGTCGTTCCGGTCGAACGCGCGCGACTACTGAGGAGACCCCGGTGGCTGCCCAGCCGAAGAAGCACCGCGCGCCCGAGAGAACCTGCATACCGGCAAGCCCATGGATACTTCGCAGTCGAGCGGCCAGAACGACGTCGCGCGCCATCTTGACGACGGCGCGAGCGGGCAGATCGCCCACGACGACCATGATTTCGGCCGACGCAATCCACTTGAGATCGGCGTGCAGTTGCGCAATCTCGTGAATCGCGGGGATTTTCTGACCGTGCAATACAAGGGCGGTCAACTGGTTACGCAGATTCTCGCAGTCGATGTGCGCGGCCAGACGTTCACGTTCGACCGGGGCGCGTTGCCCGAGCAGAACCGCCGCGTGCTCGCGGCGCCGCGCTGCCAGTTTCGGGCTTCGCAAAACGGCGTGCGCGTCGAGTTTGCGAGTTCGACGCCGCGGGAACGACATTTCGAAGGGTTGCTCGCGTTCGAGGCGGACTTCCCCGAGGTGCTGTATCACGTGCAGCGGCGCGAATATTTTCGCGTCGATGCGCCGGTGCTTGATCCTTACGTTTGTCGCGGCCGCTTGCCGGATGGCGAGACGTTTCGCTGCGAGGTGCACGATCTGTCGCTGGGTGGCGTGGGCGTGTACGCCACTGACGAGCGCTTCGCCGATCTGCCACTCGGCATCACGCTGCCCGATGTCGAATTGAGCCTCGGCGGCCTCAGCATGCTGTCGCTCGATGTGCAACTCGTATCGCATCGCGCGGTCGCGCTGCCGGACGGCACACAGCGTTACCAGCTCGGACTTCGTTTCGTCGCGCTGCCGGGCAGCGCGGAAAACACCCTGCAGCGGCTCATCACGCAACTGGAGATGAAACGCCGGTCGCTGATGCGGGCCTGATGCGAGGCCGACGCAAGCGAATGCGCCGGCCTCAATTTTCCCGCCGGCGAGCCGATATACAGGAAGCTCACGCAACGCGCCGGGAAGCCATCCGACGCTCGCCACTCCAGGATGACGCATGTCCAGCAACCTCTTGAACATCGGTCTCAGCGGACTTAACGCCGCGCAATGGGGACTGACGACGACCGGCCAGAACATAAGCAACGCGTCGACACCGGGCTATTCGGTGGAACGTCCCGTCTATCAGGAGACGGGCGGCCAGTACACCGGCTCGGGTTATCTGCCGCAAGGCGTATCGACCTCGACCGTGCAGCGTCAGTACAGCCAGTACCTGACCACGCAGCTGAACAACGCGCAGTCGCAGGGCGGATCGCTCAACACGTACTACACGCTGATCGCGCAGTTGAATAACCTGGTCGGCAGTCCGACCACCGGTATTGCGAGTGCGATTACAGGCTACTTCACCGGCTTGCAGGGTGTATCGAACAATCCCGCCGATCAATCCGCGCGCCAGACCGCGATTAGCAGTGCGCAGACGCTCGCGAACCAGATCAACGCGGCGGGTCAGCAGTACGACCAGTTGCGCGCGAGCGTCAACACGCAACTGTCGAGCACCGTACAGTCGATCAACAGCTACACCGCGCAGATCGCGCAGCTCAATGCGCAGATCGCGGCGGGCAGCAGCGCCGGCCAGCCGCCCAACCAGTTGCTCGACCAGCGCGATCTCGCGGTGTCGAACCTGTCGCAACTCGTCGGTGTGCAGGTCGTGCAGAACGGCAACAGCTATAGCCTGTTCATGAGCAGCGGGCAGCCGCTCGTCCTCGCCGACAAGAGCTTCAATCTCGGCACAGCGACGTCGCCGGGCGATCCTACCGAGCAGTCGGTGACCTACCTCGGCCTCGCTGGCGCAACGCCCGCGCCGACTCCGCAGACGATGCCGGATAGCTCGGTAACGGGCGGGACGCTCGGCGGGCTGCTGACATTCCGCAGCCAGACGCTCGATCCGGCCGCCGCGCAACTGGGTGCGATCGCGACCAGCTTCGCGGCGCAGGTCAATGCGCAGAACGCACTAGGTCTCGATCTGACGGGCAAGGCGGGGGGCAATCTGTTCACGGTTGGTTCGCCCACCGTCTACGCGAACCAGAACAACACGAGTAGTGCGACGCTGTCGGCATCGTTTGCGAATGCAGCGCAGCCGACTACGAGCGATTACACGCTGTCCTACGACGGCACAAAGTACACGCTGACCGACAACGAGACCGGCACGACGACCACGGCAACCGACCTGACGAACCCGATCGGCGGCTTGCAGTTCTCGCTAAGCGGCACGATGGCCGCAGGCGATTCGTTCACTGTGCAGCCGACGCGCGGCGCGCTCGACAACTTCGCGCTCGCGACCACGAATGCCGGCGCGATTGCGGCGGCTTCGCCGGTGCTGGCCGCGAAGGGTAGTAGCAACAGCGGTGCTGCGACCATTTCGCAGGGTTCGGTGGGGGCGGGTTATTCGCTGCCGTCGGGCACGACTACGCTGACCTATAGTTCTGCGCCTGCACCGGCCACCGGTGGTTTTCTCACAGGTTTTCCGGCGGGTTCGATCGTGAATATCCCGGGCTCGGCGCCGGTCACTATCGTGGACGGCACCACACAGGTGCCGTACAACCCGGCCACCGGTGCCACGCTGACGATCAACAGCGCAACGACGCCCGCGCCGGCCGGCTCGATGAATGCCGTGACCGTGACGTTGAGCGGCACGCCGAACAGCGGCGACACCTTTACGATCGGCCAGAACACCGGTGGCAGCAACGACGGCCGCAACGCGCTCGCGCTGTCGAATCTCGTTACCGCGAAGGCGCTCAACGGTGGAACGTCCACGCTGACCAGCGCGTACGCGAACTACGTGAACACGATCGGTAACCAGACGAACCAGGTCCAGTCGCAGAACAAGGCGCAAACCTCGCTGGTCACGCAGATCACGTCCGCGCAGCAGTCGGTATCGGGCGTGAATATCAACGAGGAAGCCGCGAACCTGTTGCAGTATCAGCAGCTGTATCAGGCCAACAGCAAAGTTATCCAGACGGCGTCGACGTTGTTCCAGACGCTGCTCGGCATTTTCCAGTGAGGCGTTGAGCCATGCGTATCTCTACGACGCAGTACTTCAACATGGGCGTTCAGGCGATGAACGACCAGCAGAACACGCTTGCGCAGCTGTATCAGCAGCTGTCGAGCGGTGTGAGCATTGCGACGCCGTCGGACAATCCGCTCGGCGCCGCGCAGGCCGTGCAATTGAGCGCACAGGGCGCGACGCTGTCGCAGTACTCGGCCAACCAGAGCACTGCGCTGTCGTCGCTGCAAGCCGAAGATTCGACGCTCGGCAGCGTCAGCACCGTGCTGACGAACATCAACACATTGCTCGTGCGCGCTGGCGACGGCTCGCTCAGCGACAGCGACCGCAGTGCGCTCGCGACGCAGCTACAAGGGTTGCGCAGCCAGCTGGTGACGCTCGGCAATGCCACCGATGCACAGGGTAACTATCTGTTCGGTGGTTTCCAGAACACGTCCGCGCCGTTCTCCGCCAGCGCGACCGGTGCGGTGGTCTACACCGGCGACGCTGGTAACCGCACGATGCAGGTGGCCGGCACACGCGACATCTCGACTGCGGACAACGGCGCATCCGTGTTCCAGAGCGTTGCGACGGTCGGCACCAGTTCGATTCCGTCGGGCAACCCGGCGAACATCGGGACCGGCGTGATCGGTGCGGTGAGTACGACGAATGCGGCCAGCGCGAGCAACTCGCATACGTTTTCGATTGCGTTCTCGAGCGCGACGACCTACACGGTGACCGACCAGTCGACCACGCCGCCCACGGTGAGCGCACCGACATCCTTTACCGCGGGTTCGGCGATCTCGCTGGGCGGCGGTCAGAACGTGGCGATTACCGGCGCACCGGCAGCCGGCGACTCGTTCACGGTGAAGCCGGCCGCGCAGGCCGGCACCGATGTGTTCGCAACGATCGATTCAGTGGTCAAGGCGTTGCAGACGCCAGTCACCGGTACGGCTTCGAGCGCGAACCTGCAGAACGCGTTGACGACCGGCATGGCGCAGCTCGCCAACACGCGCAACAACGTCATTACCGTGCAGGCATCGGTGGGTGGGCGCGAGCAGGAAATTCAGGCGCTGCAGGCGGTCACGCAGACCAACTCGCTGCAGACGCAAAGCAACCTCGCGGATCTGACGACGACCAACCTGACGACGATCGTCAGCCAGTACACGATGACGCAGAACGCGTTGCAGGCGGCGCAGGAAGGGTTTGCGAAGATTCAGAATATGTCGTTGTTCAATTATCTGAACTAGGCGCTATTGCGCTGTCTCCGTCCGCCAAGCGACCGTAGAGCGCGCGCGGACCTTCGATTCTTCCCGACTGAAATCCGACCGTCCCCAACGACGTCGGGCGGGTTCATTTGCGCCTCGTCGCAGTCAGCTCTAAGCCAAGATTCTTCCCGATCGGGAAGTTAGTTCGAAGGGAAGGCGTTTCGTCTGTTTCGTTTATTGCGATTTTCGATTATTTCGTTTAGAGTGGCGCCATTGATCAACCGCCAGGAGCGATGCCGTGACCGCCACCTATCCGAAGATGACGCTACCCGTCGAACGGGAAGTGCAGGCTGCCGTGCAAGGCCAACGCGCCCTGGCAGCCTATCTAACCACTCGGGTCGAGACCCAGCGTATCCAGATCTTCGACGACGACAATCAAGCCCATCAGGTGGAACTGCCCACCTCGGCACTCCGCCTGCTAGTCGACATCCTGGCCGAGCTAGCCGACGGCAATGCCGTCAAGATCGTGCCTGTTCATGCCGAGTTGACCACGCAGGAAGCAGCCGACCTGCTCAATGTTTCCCGACCGCATCTCGTCAAGCAACTGGAAGACGGTGCGCTGCCGTTCCATTGGGCTGGCAAGCACCGTCGCGTGCGTTTTTCGGATCTGATGCAGTTCAAGGCCGCACGCGATCTGGCCAGTGAGCAAGCGATGGCCGAGTTAGCGCGCCAGGCGCAAGCGTTGGGTATGGGTTACGAGTGAGGGAATCGCAGAGCCCGCTACCTGAACCCCAACGCCACCCGCCCCATCTCATCAATCCCGCTGTCAAACAACCGCGCAAAAAACGGAATCATATTCGGCGCCATCAGTTGCACGAGCAGCATGCCGACGAGGATCGTCAGTGGAAAGCCGATCTGGAACACGCCGATCTGCGGCGCCGCACGGTTCAGGATGCCGAGCGACAGGTTGGCGATCAGCAGCGCCGCCACCACCGGCAACGACAGCAGCAACCCCGCCGAAAACACCGTCGCGCCCCATCCCGCGAGCATCCGCCAGCCCCCGGCGCCGAGTATGTTGGCCGCGACCGGTGCCGTCTGGAAGGTACCGAGCAGCGCGGTCAGCATCTGTAGATGGCCGTCCAGTGCAATGAACGCGAGCATCGCGATGGTGTTCATGTACTTCGAGACGACGGCGCTCGAGCCGCTCGCGTGCGGATCGAAGAAGGTCGCGAAGCCGAGCCCCATGCCGAAGCCGATGATTTCGCCGGTGGCCTGGATCGCGGCGAAGACGATCTGCATCGTGAAGCCGAGCGCCACGCCGATCAGAAACTGATTGACGACGATCCAGATGCCGGTCGCGGAAAACACGGTGACCTGCGGCAAAGGTCCAAGCGTAGGGGCTACGATCAGCGTGACGAACGCCGCGATGGCGACCTTCACGCGCACCGGCACCGACTTCTCGCTGAACGCCGGCGCGGTCGCGACCAGGGCGAGTACCCGCACGAACGGCCACAGAAACGCGGTGAGCCATGCGTTCAGTTGCGCGTAGGTGACGGTGAACATCGTCGTTCAGTTCGCGAGCATCGGAATGCTGGTGAACATATGGCGCATGTAGTCGAGCATGGTCGTGAGCATCCACGGGCCGATCAGCACGAGCGTGAGCGCGATCGCTGCCAGCTTCGGAATGAACGACAGCGTCGCTTCGTTGATCTGCGTCGCGGCCTGGAACAGACTCACGATCAGCCCGACCACGAGCCCCACGAGCAACGGCGGCGCGGCCAGCGCCAGTGCGACGTACATCGCTTCGTGGGCAATCGTGGTGACGTTTTCCGGCGTCATGATCGAGCGTCCTTGACGAGGTGCGGCTGCATCAGGTGAAGCTCTGTGCCAGCGAGCCGAGCAGCAACTGCCAGCCGTCGACGAGCACGAACAACATCAGCTTGAACGGCAGCGAGATCGTCGCGGGCGAGATCATCATCATCCCCATCGACATCAACACGCTCGCCACCACCATATCGATGATGAGAAACGGAATGAAGATCGTGAAGCCGATCTGGAAGCCGGTCTTCAGTTCACTCGTGATGAAGGCCGGCACGAGCAGCGACAGCGGCACGTCCTCGGGGCCCTGCATCGGTGCCGCGTGCGAAATGCGCGCGAACAGCGCGAGATCTGTTTCGCGGGTCTGGCGCAGCATGAACGCCTTGAACGGCGCAACACCGCGCGAGAGCGCGTCGTCCATCTGGATCGTGCCTTCGGAAAACGGTTTGTAGCCGTCCGTGTAGGCCTTGTCGAGCACCGGCGACATCACGAACAACGTCAGAAACAGCGCGAGGCCGACCAGCACCTGGTTAGGCGGCGTCGTGTTGGTCCCGAGCGCCTGACGCAGCAGCGACAGCACGATGATGATGCGCGTGAAGCTCGTCATCGTCAGAACCATCGCGGGCAGGAACGACAGCATCGTGAGCAGCAGCATCGTCTGCACGCTCAGCGAATAGGTCGTCCCGCCGTTCGGACCGGGGCTCGTGTTGAACGCAGGCAGCCCCGCGGTTTGTGCGAATGACAGCGACGGCAGCGCGAGCATCAGCGCGGGCAATGCGAACGGTATGAGGCGGCAGGTAGCGCGCAGCAGGTTGCGTGCATGAGAGCGGTGGAGCGGCATTTACTGGTCTCCGCTGCCGGGGCGGTTCAGGCGCTTGCCTACCTCGCCTTTGAGCGCTTCGCGAAAGCGCTGGCCGAACGTGCCGGCGAGGGGCGCGACAGATTGTTCTGCGCCGGGTTCAGTTACGGCAGGGTCCGCAGGCATCGTATGCAACAGACGCACCTGGCCGGGCGCCGCACCGAGCACGAGCCACGTGTCGCCGATCTCGACCAGCGCGACGCGTTCCTTACCGCCAAGCGATGCACCACCGATCGTCTTTACAAGCCCACTGCGCTGCGCAGGCTGAAAGCCGAGACGCCGCGCGAGCCACGCAAAACCGAACACGATACCGATCACGACGACGAGACCGACGACAGTCTGCAGAACCGCACCCACACCCAGCGACGGCACCGCAGTGCCCGCACCGACACCGGAGGCGATTTGCGCGGCGTTGTTCACCGCGTTGATATCGGCGGCTTGAGCGAGGTGGGCGCAGCAGACGAACAGCGCCGATGCAGCGAGCGTGGGCAGCATTCGAAAGCGGCGTGCGGCGTTTCGCACAACGCTGCGGCAGACGACAGACTTCATCGATTGAGTTTCCGGATGCGTTCCGACGGCGTGATGATGTCCGTCAACCGGATGCCGAACTTGTCGTTGACGACGACCACCTCGCCTTGAGCGATCAGGCAGCCGTTCACGAGCACGTCCATCGGTTCGCCGGCAAGCCCGTCGAGTTCCACGACTGAGCCCTGCGCAAGCTGCAGCAGGTTGCGGATCGCGATCTTCGTGCGGCCGAGTTCGACGGTCATCTGGACGGGGATGTCCAGAATCATGTCGATGTCGTTGCGCGTGGCGGTCGGTTCGACCTTCGACAGCGGCTGGAAGACGCCGGCCGTCGATGCGTTCAGTTCGGCGCCGTTGTTCTGCTCGGCGAGCGCGCTGGCCCAGTCGTCGAGCGCCGGGTCCGCAGCCGTTTCGGGGCTGGCGAGCTTCGGTTCGCCGACCGGAAGCTGCGCTTCCGGTGCGCTATTCAGGTCACTCATATCCACCTTCCTTCGTCGTGTCGGTTGCGCTGATCATCTTCTGGACGCGCAACGCGTACTGACCATTGAAAATTCCGTAGCCGCATTCCATCACCGGCACGCCGTCGACCTTCGCGACGATGTGCTCGGGGATGTTGATCGGCAGCACATCGCCGGCGCGCATGTTGAGAATTTGCTGGAACGTCACCGGGATCTGCGCGAGATCGGCGGTGAGTTCGACTTCCGCGGCCTGCACCTGTTGCGACAGCACGCGCACCCAGCGACGATCGACTTCGAGTGCTTCGCCCTGGATCGGCGAGGACAGCACGTCGCGGATCGGCTCGATCATCGAATACGGCATGCAGATATGCAGCGTGCCGCCGGTCGAACCGAACTCGATCGAGAACTGCGTGACGATGACGATCTCGTTCGGCGTCGCGACGTTCGCGAACTGCGTGTGCATCTCCGAGCGCACGAATTCGAATTGCAGCGGCCGCACGCTTTTCCACGCGCTGCCGTAGTGCTCGAACACGAGGTTCAGCAGCTTGCTGATGATGCGTTGCTCGGTCGCCGTGAAATCGCGTCCTTCGACGCGCGTATGAAACCGGCCGTCGCCGCCGAACAGGTTGTCGACGACGAAGAACACGAGGTTCGGATCGAAGACGAACAGCGACGTGCCGCGCAGCGGCTTCACGTGAACGAGATTGAGGTTGGTCGGGATCGGCAGGTTGCGGGTGAACTCGCTGTACTTCAGGACCTTTACCGGACCAACCGAGATCTCCGCGGTACGCCGCATGAAGTTGAAGATGCCGACGCGCAGCAGCCGCGCGAAGCGATCGTTGATGATCTCGAGGCCAGGCATCCGGCCGCGGACGATGCGTTCCTGCGTCGCGATGTTGTACGGGCGTACGCCCGAGCGGTCGGCCGGCTCGGTCTCGGTGTCGGTTTCGCCGGTGACGCCCTTGAGGAGCGCATCGACCTCCTCCTGGGACATGAACTCTTCGTGGCCCATTCCTGTTCCTCGTGCATCCGTTCGCGGTTGAGGGTCGACGCAGCGTGACGCGAGGTCACTGCACGACGAATTCGGTGAACAGCACGTCCTGGACGCGCGCGGGCTGGCCGCCCGGCTCGGTCGGCTGTTCGATCAGCGTTTTCAGTTCCTGGGCGAGCGCGCGCTTGCCGTCGAGCGGCGCGAGTTCGTCGGGGTGTTTGTTCGACAGCGCCAGCAGCACGCGGCTGCGGATTTCGGGCATGTGTTCAGTTAAGTGGTCTTGTGTGCGCTGGTCGTTCAGTTTCAACGTGAGGCCGATGCGCAGGTAGTGCTGCTGGCCGTCGTCGGATTGCAGGTTGACGGTCATGGGCTCCAGCGGGAAGAACACGGGTACTGCGGAGGGGGGCGGCGTTGCTGTCGATGCCGTCGTCGGTGTCGCGACGCGCTTGCTCATGAAGAACCACACACCCACGCCAGTTGCTGCCGCAGCGAGCAGCGCGATCAGCGCGATCAGCAGAACGCGCTTGATCGGGCCCGGTGAGGCCACCTGGACTATGGTCGGCTGGTTGGGGGTCGTGATTGCCATGAGATTTGGGTTTGGTTTTACGTTTGCGTTTGCTTGTGCGGTGGTGCTTGCGCTTGCGTGCTTTTGCGTGCGTCAGTGCTGGTAGGGTGGATTGTTCTCTATTGGCGTGCCGCGCGATGGGGGGAAAAGAAGGGGGAATTTAGGTTATCTCTTTGGTTTGGCTTTCTTGGCCGCTGGTCTTTTGTTTTTGTCCTGGCCGGCGGCTTCTTGTTAGCGCCTCTTGGTTGGCTTTTGTTTGTCTCGGCCGGCGGCTCTTCGTTGGCGCCTCGCGGCGCTGGCGTTGCCCCTGTGCGGGGCGGCACCTTCTTTCTTTGCCGCGGCAAAGAAAGAAGGCAAAGAAAGCCGCTCGAAACGTTACCTGGTCCTTTCCGCGCGTAACGATTGTGGCCCGCGCCTAAGTGTCGCCATCGCGCTGAAACGGTAGTGGTCCGAGACGAGATCATCCCTCGCGCCGCGAGCGGTAGTGGCCAGGCCGTCATTCATTCCGCTCGCACTTCGTGCTCGCGGTCGGGTGACCACGTCGGAAAGCAGATTGGGCCGCGGAATCGCAGCGCCGATGGAGAGCGTTGGTTGTGGCCTCGCTTTTCCGTTCAGACAAACGTATCGACGAGTCCCACCGTACGTCGCGTCGGCGCCGTGACTGCGCCAGACAACTCGCTTGTACCGTCGCTACCGGAGCGGCCTTGCCCACGGCCGCGTCCTCCTTCACCTTGCGCCTGTTGCCCGGTTTGCCCCGCGAAACCATCGCTGACGCTCGCACTACCCAAACCGATGCCGCCTGACTCCATCGCCTCGCGCAGCTTCGGCAACGCCGCTTCCACTGCGTCGCGTACCTGCTGATGTTGCGACACGAACAACGCGTGCGCATGGTTGTCCGCTACCTGCAGCACCACCTGCAACGGTCCGAGATCGCGTGGGTTCAACGTGAGTTCCGCCGTCTGCTGGTGGGCGTTCGACAGGAACACCACCTTCTGGCTCAACGCATCCTCCCAGTCAGGGCTGCCGACCTGCGGTGTGATGGCTGCGGCCGTCGCGGCTATCGCCGGATTGGCGCTCTGCGTGGCCGCAGTCGGTGTGTTCGCCGCGGCCTGCGAGGCCGCAAGCGTTGCGCGCACCGCGTCCGCGTTGTCCTTTGCGACCTGGGTGTTCGATGTATCCGTGGTGGCGGTCATCAACGCGTCCGCCGCGCTACGGGCGGCGTCTGTGTCCGCCGCGCCTGTCGTTCCGCTGTTGGCCGTCGCTGTCGTCGTTGCGTTGCCTGCGTGCGTGCCTTTGCCATCCGCTAACGCTGCACCGAGTGCGAAACCCTTGCTGGTCGACGTGCCGTGTAGTGCCACGCTTGCATCGCCAGGGTTCGCGCCGGTCGTCGACGCTGCATTGGTCGCGGTCGCGCCGGCGATCGCGCCAATAGCCGGCACCGGCACCGGGCCCTGACCACCTGTCAGTGCATTCAACGCGGCTTGCAATGCATCGTGCACCGACCTGGGATCGGTGCTGGCTGCTTTCTTGCCCGGTGTCGTCGGCGGCGTGTTGGTCGTCGTTGTCGGCGTGGCGTCGGTTGGCAGCGCTGCGTTGGCGTTGTCGGGAAGAGTCGCGGACTGGGTCGCCACTGTACCCACCTGAGCTTGTGCCTGCGCCGCGGCAGCCGCAGCAGCAGCCGCTGCTTCAGCGGCCGTCATCGGTACAGTCGCACCATCCGCACCTTGCGACTTCGATGCGCCGCCGCCCGATGGCTTGTTTGCCGCGTTGCTGCCCGCGGTCTGCGATGCATCGCCCGACGAAGTCGCCGGCGAGCTGCCCGCATCCTGCTGGCCGTTCGCTGCCCCCGCATCGCTCGACGCACCGCTGTTGTCCTGCGCCGGCACATCGTGCACACCCGGCGTAGACGATGCAGCGGACGAAGATGAAGGCGAAGACGAAGATGCCGACGACGAGGCCGGCGCCTTCTGCGCCGCGCTACCACCGGCATTCGCAGCATTGTTCTGCGCGCCAATGCTCTGCTGCAGCGTCTGCGCAAACGACGACACGCCATTCGACGCCGCCGAGCCAGACCCGGCAGACGATGCACCGCTGCTCGCGCCGGACAGCGCTCCGATCAGTGAAAGAGTCGACATACGTTTCCTGTACGGTGAGTCCGTTCAAACATTGCTTGGCCCGGCGTCACACGCCTTCGGCCCGCATCCGGAGAATTCTTGCTGCGTGTTCGTCGGTGTCGCGCTGTTCGCGGCGCGCGTTTTGCTGTGCCTCGATCGCGGCACCGCGCGCCTGCAGCACTTCGTAAGAACCGAGTTTCTGGCGCTGGCGCTGCCACTCCGGTTTCGCCGCCTCGACGCGGGCGCTCGCCGTCACGAGCAGCCCGCGCTGCTGTTCGATCGCGGCATTGAGCGTATCGATGAACGCCTGAAAGTTGCGCATGTTGCCAGCCGGCATGCCCGCCTGCGCCGAATTTGCGAAGCGCGCGTGGTATTCGTCGCGATACTGGATCAGCGCGTCGAGCTGTGCCTGCACGTCGCCGCGTTCGCGCTGCGCGCGGCCGAGTCGCTGCGCCGCTGCATCCACGTCGTCCTGGGCAAGGCCGATCAGCGTCTTGAGCGGAAGATGTTGGCCCATCGTCAACCTCCCTGGGTGAACAGTGCGTCGAGCAACTCGACGCTCGATGCGAAACCGGCACATTCGGCCATGCCCTGCTGCAGGAACGCTTCGATGCGCGGATACAGTGCGATCGCGCGGTCGAGCAGCGCATCGCGGCCGCTCGAATAAGCGCCCACGTTGATCAGGTCGCGATTGCGCTGGTAGCGCGACAGCATCTGCTTGAAGATTCGCGTTTTCTCGAGATGCGCGTCGTCGATCAGCGCCGTCATCGCGCGGCTGATCGACGCTTCAATATCGATGGCCGGATAGTGGCCGGCTTCCGCCAGCGAGCGCGACAGCACGATGTGGCCGTCGAGAATCGCGCGCGCCGAATCGGCGATCGGGTCTTGCTGGTCGTCGCCTTCGGTCAGCACCGTGTAGAACGCGGTGATCGAGCCGCCGCCTGCCGGCCCGTTGCCGGTGCGCTCGACGAGCGCGGGCAACTTTGCGAACACCGACGGCGGGTAGCCTTTGGTCGCTGGCGGTTCGCCGACCGCCAGCGCAATCTCACGCTGCGCCATCGCATAGCGCGTCAGCGAATCCATCAGCAGCAGCACGTGCTTGCCTTCGTCGCGGAAGTATTCCGCCAGCGATGTCGCGTACGCCGCACCCTGCATACGCAGCAGCGGCGACACATCGGCGGGTGCCGCGACGACGACCGCGCGCGCGAGTCCTTCCTCGCCGAGAATCTGTTCGATGAATTCCTTCACTTCGCGGCCGCGTTCGCCGATCAGTCCAATCACGATGACTTCTGCGCTGGTGTAGCGCGCCATCGTGCCGAGCAGCACCGACTTGCCCACGCCGGAGCCCGCGAAGAGCCCCATGCGCTGGCCGCGTCCGACGGTCAGGAGCGCGTTGATCGCGCGCACGCCGACGTCGAGCACCTGGTGAATCGGTTCGCGCTTGAGCGGGTTGATCGTCGGTGCGGAGAGCGGGGCGTCGCGCTGCGTGCCGAGTGGGCCGAAGCCGTCGAGCGGTCGTCCCGACGCGTCGACCACGCGCCCAAGCAGTTCCCAGCCGACCGGCAGACGTTTCGCACCCGCGAGCGGATCGGCAATCGGCGCGCTTTCGAGCGGATAGACGCGCGCGCCAGGCAGCAGGCCGGCGACTTCGGTGGTCGGCATCAGGAACAGCCGGTCGCCAGCGAAGCCGACGACTTCTGCTTCGGCCATCGGCAGCGAACTGCCCGGCGGCAATTCGATCATCACTTCCGAACCCACCGATAGCCGCAGTCCGACTGCTTCGAGCACGAGACCGGCTGCCCGTGTGAGCCGTCCGCATGCACGCAGCGGACGCGCAATTGCATTGCGGGCCCGCAGTCCGTCGAGCCGCGTGCGCCACGCAAGTGTGTGTGGGTTGCCGGCGGCAGCGGCGACAGCGGCCTCATCCTTGAACAATGCAGCGTGTGCGGCGCGTGCAGCCGGTGCCGCCACGACAACCGTCGCAACCTCACGCTCGGCCTTCTCCACCGGCTCGACCACACCAAACGACGCAAACGCCAGCTCGCGTTCAAGCGGCGTGAGATCGCTGGCGCGAATGTCGTCGAGCGTCGGCTTCACCATGTGCTCACCTTGCCGAGCGCCGCTGCAACCCGCTCCCAGCGTGTCGCAATACCTGCGTCGATTTCGCCGGTTGCGGCGTGTGCGCGGCAGCCGCCCCGATCCACTGCAGGATCGGTGCGCAGCGTCCAGCCGCGCGCCTGCAGTTCTTCGAGCAGATAGGCTTCGACAACCGGCAGATCGGCGGGGCTAACGACCAGATGCGGCGCGCCCGACAGAGCCGGTTCCGCGGCAAGCACTTCGCGTGCGGCCGCGATCAGCGCGGTCGGATCGTGCTGCACATGCTGTCGCACAACCTGTTGCGCAATATCGAGCGCAAGTGCGACGAGCGTTTCCGACACGTCTGCCTGCGCACCGTCGAGTGCAGTCTTGAACGATTGCGCGAGCGCCGCGAGGCTTGCCGCTTGCGCATGCGCTTCGGCGATGCCCTGCTCAAAACCCTGCGTATGACCTTGTTCGTAGCCGGCCTGATAGCCGAGCGCCTGCCCAGCGACATGGCCCGACGCGACGCCCTGCGCATGCGCGGCATCGCGCAGCCGTTGCAGCTCGGCTTCGAAGGCGTGTTCGTCGGTGGGTTCGGGCGGCGGGGCTGGGTCGAACGATGCCATCTCCCAGCGCTGGTACGCCGAGAGACCGCCGCTACCGGGTTTGCCCGACGACGAGTCCTGGTCAGACATACGCATCTTCGGCCTTGCCGCCTAGCGCAATCTGTCCGCTTTCGGCGAGGTTGCGCACGACCTGCAGGATGCGGCGCTGCTGCGTCTCGACCTCCGACACACGCACTGGACCGCGCGAATCGAGATCTTCGGCGAGCAGTTCGGCGGCGCGTTGCGACATGTTCGACAGGAACTTCTGCCGCAGCGCGGGCGGTGCGCCCTTCAGCGAGATGATCAGCGACTCCGATTCGACTTCCTTCAGCAGCAACTGGATCGCGCGGTCTTCGAGGTCGAGCAGGTTCTCGAACACGAACATCTGGTCGACGATTTTCTGCGCAAGTTCGGCGTCGTACTGGCGCACGTTCTCGAGCACCGCTTCTTCATGACTGGTCGACATGAAGTTGAGAATTTCCGCGGCCGTGCGGATACCGCCCATCGGGCTGCGCTTGAGGTTGTCGCTGCCGGACAGCAGGCCGGTCAGCACATCGTCGAGTTCGCGCAGCGCGGCCGGCTGGATCCCGTCGAGTGTCGCGATACGCAGCAGCACGTCGTTGCGCAGGCGCTCGCTGAGGAACGCCGCGATCTCCGACGCCTGATCGCGATCGAGATGCACGAGGATCGTCGCGATGATCTGCGGATGCTCGTTCTTGATGAGTTCGGCAACCGCACCCGAATCCATCCACTTCAAGCCTTCGATCCCGCTCGTATCGCTGCCTTGCAGGATACGGTCGATGATCGCACCGGCCTTGTCCTCGCCGAGTGCTTTGGTCAGCACGGTGCGGATGTAGTCGCTTGAATCGAGCGACAGCGCGGTGTGCTGCTCGGCTTCCTTCGCGAACTCGGTCAGCACTTCCTCGACCTGCTCGCGCGTCACGTTCTTCAGCGCGGCCATCGCGACGCCGATCTTCTGCACCTCGCGCGGCGCGAGGAACTTGAACACCTGCGCGGCTTCCTCTTCGCCGATCGACATCAGCAGGAGCGCGCTCTTGGCTACGCCTTCAGCTTTCATCGGACACCCAGTTCTTGACGACGGTTGCGACGATCTTCGGATCCTGGCGCGCGATCTTGCGCGCATATTCCAGGTTCCGCTCGAACTTGTGCTTCTCGTTTTCGAACGCGAGCAGGCTGTTGGTGTCTTCCGCGTCGCCGGCGTGTTGCGTCGTCGGCAGGCCGTCGAGCAGCATCGGTTCGTCCGGCGCGGGCAGCGCATGACCGGCGCCGACCGGCGCGGGCGCCGGGAAGGCGCGGCGCAGCGCCGGCTTCACCATCACGAAGTAGAGGAACAGGGCGACCGCGCCGATACCGAGGTACGTCGCGATCTGCTTCGCGAGCGCGATCATGTCCGGTGCGCGCCACCACGGCACATCCACGGTCGGTTCGACGTCGGTCATGAACGCGCTGTTCACCACGTTCACCGAGTCGCCGCGCTTCGCGTCGTAGCCCATCGCATCCTTCACGAGCTGTTCGACCTGCGCGAGCTTGTCGGTGGCGAGCGGCTGCATCGTCGCGTGGCCCTTCGCGTCCATCTGCGGTTGATAGTTCACCACCACCGCCACCGAAAGCCGCTTGATCCCGCCCGAGCCCTGCTCGAAATGGCGCACCGTCTTGTCGAGCTCGTAGTTGGTGGTCGTGTCCTTGCGATCGCTGACCGGTGTCGCGGCCGGCGCGCTCGCACCGTTGGCGGAGACGAGCGGGGCGGAGGCGGGCTGCGGCGGCTGGTTCGACAGCGCACCCGGTACGCCCGATGCGCCACCTTGCGACAGTTCGGTCGCGGTGCTCGACTGCTGGCTGCGGATCGCCGATTGCTGCGGCGTGGCGTTCGGCGTGTAGGTTTCGGCGGTCTGTTCGAGCTTCGAGAAGTCGATGTCGGCGCTGACCTGCGAATGCGCGTTGCCCGCACCGAAGAGCGGCGCGAGGATCGCGTCGATGCGCTGCTGCGTGCCGCGTTCGATCTGCTGCACGTACTTGAGCTGGGTCGCATCGAGCCCGGTGCCGGAAGACGGTTGCGTGAGCAGGTTGCCGTCCTGGTCGACGATCGTCACGTTGCGCACCGGCAGCTCGGGTACCGCCGACGCCACCATATGCGTGATCGCCACCACCTGGCCGTCGTCAAGCACGCGGCCCGGATACAGGTCCACGAGCACCGATGCCGACGGCGACTCGCGATCGCGTACGAACACCGACGGCTTCGGAATGGCCAGATGCACGCGCGCCGAGTGTACCGACGAGATCGATTCGATCGTCTGCTGCAGTTCGCCTTCAAGTGCGCGCTGATAGTTGATCTGCTCGGCAAACTGGCTGATGCCGAATTTCTGGTTGTCCATCAGCTCGAAGCCGACCGAGCCGTTCTTGGGCAGGCCCGCCGCGGCGAGACGCAAACGCATTTCGTGAACCTGATCGGCGGGCACGAGGATCGCGCCGCCGACATCGCTGAACTTGTACGGGATGTTGGCCTGTTGCAGCGCGGCGATGATCGAGCCGCCGTCGCGGTCGGACAGATTGCTGTAGAGCACCTTGTAGTCCGGTGCGCGCGACCACAGGACGAGCGCCGCCACGACGGCGACGAGCAGGGCGACGGCGAAGATCAGCGGGGCGCGCGGATTGCCGCGCATCTGTGTGAGCGACGGCAGGCGCTGGGCAAAACCGCCGCCCAGACCGCCCAGGTCGGCGCCGCTGCCCGCCGTGCCGCCGGCCGCACCGGCCGCGCCCGCGCCGGGCGGCGCGCTGGCGAGGCCCATGCGGGCGTCGGGGGTGATCAAAGAATTGGCTGACGAATCCATGCGTCGGGTATCTCCGGGATGCCTTGCGTCTGCCGGTGGCCGGGCGGTCCAGCAGGAAGCGGAGGGCGCGGCGCGTGGACAGAGACTTTCACGATGGGGATTATCCGCAGCACCGTGTAAGCCGATTGACCGAATAGAGCGGGGTTTCCCCCCTACTTTCGCGGCTGTCGGAAATGGCCCGCTGCTATGCTTTTCGTCAGATCGGCAGGTGCGCCTTTGTCGCACTCAGACTAGGCTGTGAAGGCCCGCAGCGTCGCCGTCTTCTCTTTTTTCTGGAGCGAACATGACTGTGCCCGTGAACCCCCTTGCGTCCGCGCTGCAACAGATGCAGTCGATGGCAGCCCAGGCGGCCGGCGGCTCGACCTCGAAGGCCGCGGACAGTGCGTCCGATGCCGCGGATGTCGGCGGCTTTGGGTCGGCGCTGAAGGCATCGATCGACAAGATCAGCAACGACCAGCAGAACGCGCTCGGCGAAGCCAAAGCGTTCGAACTCGGCTCGGCGAACGTGTCGCTGAACGACGTGATGGTCGACATGCAAAAAGCCAATGTCGGCTTCCAGTTCGGTCTGCAGGTGCGTAACAAACTGGTCGCCGCGTACAACGAAATCTCGCAGATCTCGGTCTGAACGCGGCACACCCGGTGCCGGCTGCGTGCCGGTAACGGGCGTGCTGGATTTCTCGTTCCGCATTCCCTCAGTACGCCGCCGCGTAACGCCATTGCCGCGCGCGGCGGACCGGCTATGCCGGTGGCCGTCAGTCGAACCCCGCCACCCGTTTGCCACACCGTTTGGCATACCTCCCGCCCGTGCGGCAAATTTCTCCGCGTTCCCCCTTACAGCAGCCTAAAGCTTTCCCGATGACCATCCGATAACCCGGATACAGGTCCATCGCAGCGGTGACAAAGCGCGTCGCGACGGTGCCCCGGTCGAATCGAAACGGCATCAACAGGAGGAGCGCCAATGTTTTCCCCAGGACACTCTGGAGCCAATGCGTACGCACGCGTCGGAGTCGAAACAGGGGTGATGGGCGCGAGTCCGCATCGTCTGATCGTGATGCTGTATCAGGGGGCGCGTAAGGCGATTGCGCTGGCGCGGCTGCATCTGCAGCAAGGCAATGTCGCGGCGCGCGGCGAAGCGATCGGCAAGGCGATCCAGATCGTCGCGAGCGGTTTGCAGCCGTCGCTGAATATCGAGGCCGGCGGCGAGATCGCGGAACGGCTGGATGGCTTGTATGGCTATATGACGCGACGTTTGCTGGAAGCCAACCTGAAGCAGAGCGAAGCGATGCTGATCGAGGTGGACGGCCTGCTCGCGACGCTCGAAGACGCATGGATCGGAATTGCACCCGAAGTGGCGCGCATGGCGGCTCAATCGCCGGCAGAAAACATCAGATGACCAACCACGCAGAGTATTTCGCCCGCTACGAGGCGATCGCCGCGATTTCCAGTTGCATGCTGGCCGCCGCGCAACGTTCCCTGTGGAACGAGCTGGAGCACCTGCAGGACGAATACCGGTTTCTGGTCGAGGCGCTGAAAGAAGCGGAGCTCGACGTACAGCTCAACGACGCGGAACGGCTGCGCAAGTACGAACTGCTGCGCCGGATTCTCGCCGACGACGCTGCGATCCGCGAACTGGCCAGCCCGCGTCTCGCGAAGCTGTCGACGCTCTTCGCATCCGGGCGACCCGGTCGGGTGCTGAAGGAGTTGTACGGCGCGCGCTGAGCCGGTCCGGCTTGCCGCTGCGCGGGCGCAGCGGGAGTGCGGACCTCTCTGATAAGGGACTCGGGATGAACGGAATCGACACGGCCATCGCTTCGCTGCTTGCGAGCCGGATCGACAGCCTGCTCTCGGGGAGTGCCGCGGGCGATGCGACCGCGTCGCAGACCGGCGCTTCCGCGTTGAGTGTTGGGACGCCGTTGCCGCAAGGGGCGGGCTCGCTTGCGGGGAATTCGGCGGGACCGATGGCATCGACGCAGACGGCGTTGTCGGCGGTGGCGTTGACGCTCGACGCGATCATGCGCTCCGGTGGAGAGGCGACGCCTGCGGTGGTGGGGCAGGTGCCGGTGTGGCCTGTGGCGCCGGTTGCGGGTGCGGCGGTGCTGACGGCTGGGCTGGCCGACCTGGCGGCACGCGCTGGTCCTGTGCTGCCGCTGTTCGATATCACTGCCGGGTCTGCTGCCGATGCGCTGCTTTCAGGCGGTGGCGCTGCCGCTGGCGCTGCCGGCAGTCCGGTGGCGCCGTTTTCATCGGCGTTTGCTTCCGCACCGATGTCTGCTGTTGCCGCATCGCCGTTGCCCGTGGCGGCGCTGGCCGCTGCGCTCCAGCAAACGGTCGCGCAAAGCGGGCTCTTCTATGAAGCACATCTAGCGCAGTGGCTCGCGGGACAGCGCACGCCGGCATCGCTGGCCGGCGAGCCGCAGAATCGGCTGGCCGCCGCGGCCACGCAGTTGCCGCTCGAATGGCTTGACGAGAACGACCCGTCTGCGTGGAGTGGACCTGCGCAACCGTCGCGCACCGGTGTGACGGAGCAGCCGGCTTCACAAGCGACACCGCAGCAGGCCCCGGAGAATTCCGCGGGTGTATCTGTGTCTGCGCATGCGCAGACGGGCGCGCAGCTTGCCGGCGCGCCGGTGCGTTTTTCTGCCGCTGATCCACAAACACCGGCCGGCTCTCTGCAACGCTCCACATCGCACGCTGCCGTATCCGGCGATACATCCAACGGTACCGCCTCCGACGCCGCTCAACCGGCAACTGCCGCAATCCACGCAGCAACCATTCCGCTGGTGCGTCAGCAACTCGATCTGCTGGCGACCGGGCAGTTTCGCTGGACTGGCGAGGCGTGGCCCGGCGCGCGGCTCGACTGGACCATCGAACAGGAAAACGACGAACGGCGCGGCGGCGCATCGGACAGCAGCGCCACCGACGATCTACCGTGGCGCACCCGCCTCACGCTGTCGCTACCGACGCTCGGTACCGTCGATGCCGAACTGACCTTGACCGGCACGCAATTGATCGCGCGGGTGCAGGCAAGCCCCGGCGGCGCAGCGCGGCTCGCAGCCCATGGAGAAACATTCAGACAGCGACTCGCGGCCGTGGGTATCGAACTGGGTGGTTTGTCGATTCGCGAGATCGGTGGTGCAGCGACGTTGCCAGAGACTTTGCCGGCGAATGGCACGAGTGCATCGCAGACGGCTCGCGAGGCGCCTGCAAGGGTGACGCCGCAAGCTGCGGCTACGGCGTATGCGCGTTCGGCGGCGGCTGTTAGCGACGCGGCACGCCCGGTTTACGCGGCGCAGCCCGAGACGCCGCTGCCGCACGCCGACGAATTCGACTGGGACATGTGATGAGCCGCGTCCGCCGCAAGAGCGCCGCCGCGCTGAGTTACGACGCGCAGAGCGGAGATGCCGCGCCGCGTGTCGTGGCGAAGGGCTATGGACTGGTCGCAGAGATGATCGTGCAGCGCGCGAAGGAAGCGGGCCTGTATGTGCACGAAGCACCGGAAATGGTGTCGTTGTTGATGCAGGTGGATCTCGATGCGAGGATTCCGCCGGAGCTTTACGTGGCAGTGGCGGAGTTGCTCGGGTGGTTGCACCGGCTGGAGAGCGGTACGGATGATTCGCCCACGAGCGCCGATGTTCCGGCACCCCTGAACACGGAGTTACGCTCCACCGTTCCCCGGTGAACGATGCGTGTAGATCACGTCTTGGGTGACGGGAATCAGATTCTGCCCGGCGTCGACGACAAAATCCGTTCCAGTGAAGCTAGGCGCTGTGAGTAAAAGAATCGCGCTCGCCAGATCTCGCGGGGTCGCAGCCTGGCCCAGGAGATTTGCAGTACGACTTGCATACTCGAAATCCGCGTCGGTCTGGTTGTCGCTGCGGAGCATCAGACCCGGGAACACAGCGTTGATTCGCAGAACCGGCTCTGCGGAAATTGCCAGCATCTGGGTGAGATTTCCGATCGCGGTCTTTGCAACGGTGTAGCTGAAGTGATCGCGGTTAAAGTTGTCCTTCACCTTCTGGTCCACGACATTCACCACGACGCCGGTGGTCCCGGCATCTTTCGCTCTGCGGTAGAAAGCGCGGGTAAGCAGAATCGGCGCCCGACAATTGATCTTCCACGCGAGATCCAGATCTTGAGTGGCGAAGTCCGGGAAGTGTTCCTGCCAGAATACCGACGCGTTGTTCACCAGTAGATCGAGCTGCCCGGCATTCTCATACACGTCACCGATCAGTTTTTCGATGCTGGATTCTTCGGCCAGATCCGCTTGAAGCGCGAATGCGCGACCACCCGCGGCAACGATCTCGCTCACCGTCGACTCGGCGTCTTCGCGAGAAGTATTGAAGTGAATCGCCGTTTCGTAGCCGTTCTGGCAAAGGTACTTTGCAATCTCCTTTCCCGTCCGATGTCCCGCGCCTGTAACCAACGCCACCTTCTTGCTCATTACTTCTTTCCTCATTCCTCGGCTCGTTGGCGAATGTTACGGCATCTGAATATCGCGCGTAGAACGGCATCGTAGCGAACCTCCCGCAACAACCCCCGGCCGAGGCAAACACTCCTAAAACTTCATCATCACCCGCAACAACGCATGAAACCGTTTGCCGTAGGGCGGCGCGATCAATCCGCGCGCATTGAATCGTGCCTGCGCCAGCACAGGTTTCATCTGCGAAAACGTCGCAAACCCCTCGTACCCGTGATAAGCCCCCATCCCGCTCGCCCCAACCCCACCGAACGGCAAGCTCTCACACGCGATATGCATCAGCGTTTCATTGATCGCCATCCCGCCCGCAATCGTCTCGCGCGTCACGCGCTCAACGGTGGCGCGATCGTCGTCATACAGATACAGCGCCAGCGGCCGCGGGCGTGCGTTGATCCACGCAATCGCATCGTCGAGCGTGTCATACGGAATAACCGGTAGCAACGGCCCGAAAATCTCTTCCTGCATCACGGTGACGTGATCGGGTGCGTTGGTCAGTACCGTCGGCGGAAAACGTCGCGTCGCCGGATCGGCAGGTGCACTGGTCAACGGATGCACATGCGCACCGGCTTCGACGGCTTCATCGGCAAGTCGCTGCAAGCGTGCGTAGTGGCGATCGGAGATGATCGACGTGTAGTCACCGTTGTGCGCGAAGTCCGGGTACATCTTCGCGATCCGCGTGCGCGCACGTTCGATGAACGCCTGTTCCTTGCCGCGCGGCACCAGCACGTAATCGGGGGCGATGCAGGTTTGTCCCGCATTGAGCGTCTTGCCGCCCAGCAGACTGTCCACCGCGTAGTCGAAGCGCGCATGCGGCCCGATGATTGCCGGCGACTTGCCGCCTAGTTCGAGCGTGACCGGCGTCAGATGTTCGGCGGCGGCACGCATCACGTCGTGACCCACCTTCGTCGAACCGGTGAACAACAAATGATCGAACGGCAGCGAGCTGAACGCGGCCGCAACCTGCGCGTCACCGTTCACGACTGCGACGTGGTCGCGCGAAAAAGTCTTCGCGATCAATTGTTCGAACAGCGCGGAGGTGCGCGGTGTCAGTTCCGACATCTTGATCATCGCGCGGTTGCCTGCTGTCAGTGCGCTGATTAGCGGTCCCGCAGCCAGCAACACCGGATAATTCCACGGCACGATGATGCCGACTACACCAAGCGGTTGCGGTACCACGCGCGCACGCGCCGGCATCAGCCATTTATTGGTGCTGCGCCGCTGCGGTCGCATCCAGCCCTTGCCGTGCTTCAGCGCGGCATCGATCTCTTCCTTCGCGATGAAGAATTCCGCGAGCAGTATTTCGCCTTTCGAACGATTGCCGAAGTCGGCATTCATCGCCTCGGCGAGCGCGTCGCGATTGTCGAGCAGCATCGCGCGCAATGCTTTCAGATGTCCGGCGCGCGTCTGCCACGACGGATACGGCTCGCGCAGATACGCCTGGCGTTGCTCACCCAGTAGTGCGTCGAGCGCTGCGATGTCCGGCAAATCGTTCTTCATATGCTCTCCGTGGTTCGAATGTCGATCTTGACGGTGATTGCGTGTCGTCGCGTTGTGCTTGCGGTGTGGTACTGGAAGGTCTGCTTCGTTTGCGTTGACTGCATCAGGCCGGAAACGCGCGTGCGACGATCGCCGCATGATCGAGTGTTGCAGGCAGCGTGCCGTACACGCGACCGCTGTCACCGCAGCCGTCGGCGAGCCGCGTTGCGATGAATGCATCGGCTACATACGACGGCGCGTGTTTGACCAGCAGCGTGGCCTGCGCGACGAGCACGATCTGTTGCGCGATGCGGCGCGCGGATGCTTCGCGTGTCTCGGGTGCCGAGGTGAGCGTTGCGAGCAACCGTTCAACAGCTGCACCGAGCGCGGGATGCGCATGGGCATCGGCACGCCACGCGGCAAGTAGCGCGTGCGCGGCATCGGGTTCGCGCTCCATCGCGCGTAGCACGTCGAGGCACATCACGTTGCCGGAACCTTCCCAGATCGAATTAACCGGCGCCTCGCGATAAAAACGCGCCATCGGGCCTTCTTCGACATACCCGTTACCACCCCACACTTCCATCGCTTCGCCGGTGAATTCGAGCGTACGCTTGCACACCCAGTACTTCGCGGCTGGCGTGACGATGCGTCGCCAGGCGCGTTCTTCAGGAAGATTCGCAGTGTCTTCGAATGCACGCGCGAGGCGCATGAACAGCACGGTCGCGGCCTCCGATTCCAGCGCGAGATCGGCGAGCACGTTGCGCATCAGCGGTTGATCGGCGAGATGTTTGCCAAAGGCACTGCGATGCCGCGCGTGATGCACGGCCTGCACAAGCGCCGCACGCATCAGCGCCGCGCTGCCGATCACGCAATCGAGCCGCGTGTAATTCGCCATCTCGATGATGGTCGGCACGCCGCGGCCTTCGTCGCCGATCAGCACGCCATACGCATCGAGAAACTCGACTTCGCTGCTTGCATTCGAGCGGTTGCCGAGCTTGTCCTTCAGGCGCTGAACCTGCACCGCGTTCTTGCTGCCGTCCGGCGCGAAGCGCGGCACGAAGAAGCACGACAGCCCTTCGTGGTCGTCGGTGCGCGCGAGCACCAGATGCGCGTCGCATTGCGGCGCCGAGAAAAACCACTTGTGGCCGACCAGCCGGTAGGCGGCTCCGCGTCCGCCGCCACCGTCCGTGGCGAACGCGCGCGTCTGGTTGCTGCGCACATCGGAGCCGCCTTGTTTCTCGGTCATGCCCATGCCGATCATCGCGGACTTTTTCTGCGTGACCGGTATGTCGCGTGGATCGTGTTCGCGTGCATAGAGCTTGTCGCGTAGCGTGTCGAATAGCGCAGGTTCGCGTTGCAGCACCGGGATGCTCGCGAAGGTCATCGTCAGCGGGCACAGCGAACCCGATTCGAGTTGTCCATGCAAGAAGTAACCGGCGCAGCGCGCGGCCATTGCGCCGGGCCGCGGATCGGAAAACGGCAGCGCGTGCAGACCCTCGCGGCGCAGCAGCGCAAGCAGCGAGTGCCACGCGGGATGAAATTCGAGCGCGTCGATGCGTTCGCCGCGCGGGCTATGCGTGAAGAGTTCGGGTTCATGCCGGTTGGCGAGCGCTGCGAGCGCAATGACGTCGGGCGTGCCGAGTTGGGCGCCGTCGCGCAGCAACGCATCGCGATGCCACGCCGCCCCTTCGCGTTCGACAGCGGCCGCGAGCGCCGGGTCGGTGGCGAACAGGTTGTAGTCGGCGAGCGGCGGGACCTGATTCGTCACGTCGTGCGTTTTGCCGGGGCGTGCCATTCCATCTACTGTCTCCGTTCACCGGTGCGTGCCGGATCGTCTGTCGCGAAGCGTCGTTTTACCGCCAGGTGCGGCGCCCTGTCGTGCAAAGCCTGCCTGTGGCGCGTGGTGTTTGAATGACGGCACGGCGCGAGCGAGGGCGCGGGTAGCATCTTTCATCATAGGGGGACGGGGTGCGATCCGTTTAGAGGGATCGCTCTGACGTCGGGCGCCGCGTGCGCCGCCGCGCTCCCTACAATGCGGCATGAGACGCACGTAGACAAGTGTGCACGCAACATACCGCGCGGGCAATGTGGGCGCCGATGTGGCTGCTTATTTGGCTGCTTATACGGCCAGTTCATGCGGTTAATCAGACGGAGACAGGGATGCAATACGACTACATCATCGTCGGCGCTGGATCGGGCGGCTGCTCGCTTGCCAGTCGCCTCGCGGACAGCTGCCCCGATGCAACGATCGCGCTGATCGAGGCAGGTCCGCATACGGACCGCAACATGTTCGTCAACATGCCGACCGGCGTGGCCGCCGTCGTGCCGTTCAAGCTGAAAACCAACTACGGTTACGAAACCGAACCGCAACCGGGTCTGGCCGGGCGGCGCGGTTATCAGCCGCGCGGTCGCGGCTTCGGCGGATCGAGTGCGATCAACGCGATGATCTACACGCGCGGCCATCCGCTCGACTACGACGAATGGGCGCAGCTCGGCTGCGACGGTTGGGGCTGGCCCGATGTGCTGCAGTACTTTCGCCGCGCCGAGGGCAACGAGCGTGGCGCCGATGCGTGGCACGGCGCGGACGGGCCGTTGACGGTCAGCGATCTGCGCTTTCGCAATCCTTTCTCGCAGCGCTTCGTGCAGGCCGCGCTCGAAGCAGGGCATCGGCCGAATAACGACTTCAATGGGCTCGATCAGGAGGGCATCGGTTTCTATCAGGTGACGCAGCGCGACGGTCGTCGCTGCAGCGTGGCGCGCGCTTACATTTACGATCGTCCGCGACAGAACCTGCATCTGATCGCCGATGCCACCGTGCTGCGCGTGACGTTTAACGGCAAGCGCGCAAGCGGCGTGGAAGTGGTGCGCGGCGGCCGTACCGAAACACTCGAAGCGCGCGCGGAAGTCGTACTCGCGAGCGGCGCGTTCAACTCACCGCAACTGCTGATGTGCTCGGGCATCGGTCCAGCGCAGCATCTGCAGGCGCTCGGCATACCGGTTCTGCACGATGCACCGGAAGTCGGACAGAACCTCATCGATCACATCGACTTCACGATCAACAAGCGCGTGCGCTCGATCGAGCCGACCGGTTTCTCGCTGCGCGGCATCGCGCGCATGCTGCCGCAGTTCGTCACGTTCACGCGCCACGGTCGCGGCATGTTGTCGAGCAACGTGGCGGAAGCGGGCGGTTTCCTGAAGAGCCGGCCGACGCTCGATCGCCCCGACCTGCAACTGCATTTCTGCGCGGCGCTCGTCGACGATCACAACCGTCACATGCATTGGGGTCACGGCTATTCGTTGCACACCTGCGTGCTGCGACCGAAGAGCCGCGGCACCGTCACGCTTGCGAGTGCCGATGCGCGCGTCGCACCGCTGATCGATCCGCGTTTTCTGAGCGATTCGCGCGATCTCGACCTGCTCGTCGAAGGCGCGCATATTGCGCGGCGGATTCTCGATGCGCCGTCGCTCGCGCTGTCGGGCGGCAAGGAGCTGTACACGAGCGCGGACCAGAACGACGCGGATCTGCGCCAGACCATCGCCGAACACGCCGACACGATCTATCACCCGGTCGCGACCTGCCGGATGGGTCCTGACGAAAGGTCAGTGGTCGATCTGAAGCTGCGGGTGCGCGGTGTGTCGGGGTTGCGCATCGTCGACGCGTCGGTGATGCCGACGCTGATCGGCGGCAATACGAATGCGCCGACCGTGATGATCGGCGAGCGCGCGGCGGAGTTCATCGCGGCCGCGCGACGCGTGGGCGAGCCGGCAGCGGAGGGCGTGACGGCCTGAGCACGCGAGTTGTGAAGCAGACCGCACATTCCTGAATGCGGCAGATAGCAATTGCAGGACCCCATGACCCGCCGTCGCGATGCGTGACGGCGGGTTGTGTCCTTATGGCGCGTCATCTCGCGTCCGCCCCTACTTGAAACGCAAGTGGATTTAAAGGATTTCAATAAATCTGTTGTCCGGATAACACGCATTCTGACCAAATATTTCGGACAAAATAAAAGTCGATTCACCGTCACAGAAATGAAACCGGGCCTCTCTATGGTTCGTCTGGCCGCGCGTCCAGAAGCTCCGGATAGTCCTCTCCGCAGGGCACCAGAGGCGATTTTCCCGCCCCTGGTCAGGCTACCGGCATGCCGGACGTTTGGGCCCGCAGATTATTTTGATCAGACAATTCTTCAAATTAATCGAATAGCAATTAAATAATAAAGCAATCAAGCGGTACACGGTTTAGAGATCTTATCAACAAGGTTAAATCCTCTTTTAGAGAACGAAAAAGGCTGCGATGAAAATTCAAAAGACCACGGTCGCCTTCATGGCGATAGGCGCATTTGCGGGCGTCGCTCACGCGCAGAGCAGCGTGACGCTGTACGGTGTTGCCGACGGCGGCATTCTGTTCAACAACAACGTCAAGGGCGGACAGCTCGTCGGGCTGTCCAGCGCCACTTCGTCGCGCTGGGGTGTGTTGGGTACTGAGGACCTGGGCGGCGGATTGAAGGCGATCTTCGATCTGGAAAACGGCTATACCCTCGGCACCGGCGGCTTGAGCCAGGGCGGCCTTGAGTTCGGACGGAAGGCGTTTGTCGGCCTGAAGAGCGACACCTACGGTACGGTGACGGCCGGGCGCCAGTATTCCGCCAGTAACGATGCCACTGCCACCTTCGCGTCTGGCGCCGATTGGGCGGCTTCGGGCCTTGGTTATGGAACGCGCGCCGGCGACGTCGATAACGTCGATACGTCGAACCGCGTGCAGAACGCCATCAAGTATCAAAGCCCCAGCTTCCACGGTTTGTCGGTTGGCCTGTTGTACAGCCTCGGCGGTCAGGCAGGGCAGTTCACGAAGAACGAAGTCATCGACGGCGCAGTTTCGTATCTGAACGGCCCGCTGCGGCTCGGTGCGAGCTACATGTTCACCAAGAACCCGTACTACGCAACCTTCGGCGATCAGGGCAACTCGTCGTCGCCGACATCGTCGGCCACGGGCGCGAACAACAACATGCCGAGCCGTATTTACGGCGGGTACGCGTCGGCGGGTTCGCAGCAGATCATCACGGCCGGCGGTTCGTATGTGCTCGGCTCGGCGACGATCGCCGTGCTGTACTCGAATACGCAGTTCCAGAATCTCGGTGCGGTCAATGCAGTGGGCAGCTACGGCACCAAATACAACGGTGGAACAGCGACGTTCAATTCGGGCGAACTGAATCTGAAGTATCAGTTGACGCCTGCTCTGACATTGGCCGGCGCGTACATCTATACGCATAACGGCGGCGCGGACAACGTCGGTAGCGCCAGCTACAACCAGGTCAACCTCGGCACCATCTATTCGCTGTCGAAGCGCACCTCGCTCTACGCGATCGGTTTCTACGAAACCGCTTCGGGCGTCGATTCGACGGGCAAGAAGGCGGTGGCGGACTTCAGCGGATCGTCGTACTCGTCGACGAATCATCAGGTGGCGGCGATTGTGGGTATGACCCACCGGTTTTAAGCGGATGGTGTGACGCCCGGGCGAACATGCCCGGTGGTGTTGGTTTCTTGAAGAGATGTGCTTCGGCCTTCTCTGCCTGCTTCGCGGCGGGTAGAGAAGGCTTTTTCTTTTGCGGCGTCCGAGCCGACCGGATTGCACTGTTCGGAAATTGTGGCAAATGTATTCGCAATGGACACATTTATCCCACGCGTTTCGCTGAGTAGAGTGGCTCCAGTCGCACCGTCAACAGATCCGGACAGACAACGTCCAGCGGTGCACCGATAAATCAAACCATCGAATCTCAAAGGAAGCGATCATGGGCAAGCTGACTGGCAAGGTAGCCGTTGTAACGGGCGCATCGAAAGGCATCGGCGCGGGTATCGCAGTTGCGCTCGCGGCAGAGGGCGCGTCGGTTGTCGTCAATTATGCGTCGAGCAGGGAAGGTGCGGACGCGGTTGTCCAGACCATTACCGCGGCAGGCGGTAAGGCGATTGCCGTGCGCGGTGACGTGTCGAAGGCCGCGGACGCAAAAGGCATCATCGATGCAGCTATCAACACTTACGACCGTCTCGACATCCTCGTCAACAACTCGGGCGTGTATGAGTTTTCGCCGCTCGAAGAGATTACCGAAGACCACTTTCACAAGCAGTTCAATGTGAACGTGCTGGGGTTGCTGCTTACAACCCAGGCTGCTGCAAAACATCTCGGCGAAGGTGCGAGCGTGATCAATATCGGTTCAGTGGTGAGCCGTCTCACGCCGCCGGGAAGCGCTGTGTACACGGCGACCAAGGGCGCCGTCGATGCGATTACCGGTGTGCTCGCGAAGGAACTTGGACCGAAGAAGATCCGTGTCAACGCGTTGAACCCGGGCATGGTGAACACCGAAGGCGCGCGCGGCGCCGGTTTCATTGGTTCGGAGATGGAAACGGGGCTTGTCAGCCAGACGCCGCTTGGGCGTGTTGGCCAGCCTGATGACATCGCTGCGGTTGCGGTGTTTCTCGCGTCGGATGATGCTCGCTGGTTGACGGGGGAACAACTGCTTGCTGGTGGTGGTTTGCGATAACGTGGTTGTTTCTGTAGGTACTTCGCCCGGCAGCACAGGTTTGTGTGCTGCCGGGCGAGGGCATTACGCTGTTTTTTCGCCGCTTGGTTTGCTCGAAAAACTAACGGCGTCTATCTCGCAGTTCGACACCGATTTCACGACCGAAACGTCCGGCATTCGTGCCTCGTTGTGACGATCACAAGACTCCGCAAAAACCGATCCTGATGCAAGACCAGTGCGAGTGACCGCCGCCCGGCCAACCCAACAACCCGGCCGGCATCAAAGTGCTCCACGAACAGACCATACAGGGCGCTGATCCACAAGACACTGCCGGCGGCAAAACACGCGGTGGCGTGATTTGGCACGCCAGGGCCGAGTAGATAAGCGAGTGCCACTGCGAGCAATGCGAGGCCGGTCAGGTAATTCGGTCGATGCAGCGTAGCCTCGCCCAGTGCGAAGCAAACGACGCCTGTCAGCATCATGAGAGTTGGTAGCAGCCAATCCGGATGACCAAGCAGTTCCAGCACGAACACCAGGTTGAACAACAGCCCGGCGCCGCACAGCAGACCTTCGAGAACGAAGTACGCACCTGATCCACGCGCAGATTGAAAGCGGCGCGCGCCGGGAACCTTGAAGCCACGACGCGAGGCACGGCGATCGCACCAGGCCCACAGAAAAATCGCCGCACCGGCTAGCAACACCACGCATAGCGTCGACAGATCCTGTGCATGCTTTTGCAGACACCAACCCAACATCCAGAGCGAGCCGACCGCACTGAAAACCATCTGGTCCGGCGCCCGGACCGCTTGAATCGATTCTCCATATTTCATCGCAACTCCTGACGGGGATGAGGTGCACCCCAGTAGATCCTCTAACGTTCCTCGATACGTTCCTTCCGTTTCCCGGCGCACACGCAGCTTGCTCGCCTGAGCGCTTGCACTGCTGATGCGTCGTTCCTTTTCGCATGAGGTAAGGCCGAAGAATATATCCACACCGGGCAATCAACTAGATGGATAATCGTGTATGAATCATTAAGAGAAACAGGACAATGCGAAAGAATGGATTGACTGATCTCGAAGCGATATTGACGGTCGCCCGTTATCGGAGCTTCCGGTCATCGGCGGCCGAACTTGAGATTTCGACCTCTGCGTTAAGCCAGATGATCGCTGCATCGGAGTCGCGTATCGGCGTGCAACTGTTCCACCGCACTACCCGAAGCGTGTCGCTCACCGATGCAGGACGGGAGTTCGTGGAAACCATCGCCCCCGCGGTCGCCGTGATTCGTGACGCGACCGAGCGCGCGGGAGCGCAAAAGGATTCGCCTTCCGGGCGGATACGCGTGAGTACAAGCACGGGCTTCGCGCGACAATCCATGCCGATGTTTCTCTCGTTCATGGAGCGTTATCCCGACATCGAACTAGAGCTAAAGGCTGAGGACCGTATCGTCGATATTGTGTCGGAGGGTTTTGATCTAGGCATCCGTTTCCCGAGGGACGTTCCCAAGGACATGATCGCGGTCCCGTTCGGCCGTCCTCAGCGCAGTGCGGTGGTGGCAACGCCCGAATACTTTCTGCGACACCCGGTTCCGAAAACACCTGACGACCTGCATGATCACGAATGTGTTCGGTTCCGGTTAGCTGACGGAACGATCCACACGTGGAACTTCGAGTTCCGGAGCAAAAGAATCCAGATCGAACCGAAGGGCCGCTTAACAGTCAATTCCGCAAACCTGACACGCGACGCCGCCCTTAGCGGAGTGGGCATTGCCTTCGTCAACGATTGGCATGTCATGGGAGACGTTGCCACGCAAAGACTGCAACGCGTGCTTGAAAAGTGGTTACCCGTCTACGACCGGTCTTGCCTGTACTTTGCCAACCGTCGACATAGATCGAGCAGTTTGCGGGCGCTGATCGCGTTCGCAAGGAGTTGGACTCCGGAGTCCAACACGTGATTCAACGTGCCTGTATGTTCATCGCGTGCTCCGGCGATGCGCCGCATTCAGGTCTATGGGGCGTACAGGGACCAGACGATGAACACTGAACGACAGCCAGCTTCGCCCACGAACGACAACAACCGCCCCGTACAGGTCTGGGACCTCCCCATACGCCTCTTCCACTGGCTAACTGTCCTGCTCGTAGCCGGCGCCTACATAACCGAGCGCTTCAACTGGATCGACTGGCATGTACGCATCGGCGAGACGTTGTTCGCGCTCGTGTTATTCCGGTTGCTATGGGGCTGCTTCGGCAGCGAGACCGCGCGGTTTCGTAGTTTCGTCGCTTCGCCTGCTGCTGCATGGGCTCATCTTCGCCATATCTTTCGTCGCGAGGCCGACCTGCAGGTTGGCCACAACCCGGCCGGCGGCTGGATGGTGCTGCTGCTTCTCGCGCTGCTATTCGTCGAAACGTTGAGTGGCATCTATGTCTACAACGAAGTCGCCGACGAAGGCCCGCTAAGCGCATGGGTTCCTGCGTCAATCGCCAACGCGATTTCGACGCTACACGCGGTGGGATGGTACGTGCTGATTGCCGCAGTTGCGCTGCACGTTGGCGCAATCGTCCTCTACGCCGTCGCGAAGGGAAACAATCTGCTGCGCCCGATGCTTACCGGGCGCAAGCCGCTGCCGGCCTCGATCCGCGCGCCACGACGAGCGCCGATGTGGCGCGCGCTGCTGGCGCTAGCCGCAGCGGCGATCATGGTGACGTTGCTCGCAACGTACCTTTGATCGCCACTGCATCTCTACATGGAAGAACAGGGCCGAGCCCAGCAATACTACGGCGACAAGCTATCGATTCCCTGCGCCGTCATCGCCAGCAACAACCGTTCGGCACCGATACCAAACCCGGCTCCCTCGCGATACGCTCCGCCGCCCGCCACTTGCTGCTGGGCGCCGAGTTCCGTGCAACGCATCTCGAACCCACGACCGTCCAGGTAGTAGCTAAGCCCTCTGCGAGCAGCGTCATCGACGACATAGCGCAACCCCAGCGAATCGAAAAATCCCGCGGCGATGGCCTGGCTGCGCACAGCCGCCTGTTGCGGATTCGGGCAAAGATATTCGAATCCCAGTTGCGAGAACTCGCGGTATCGACCGGCTTGCGGTCGCTCGTACCGATAGCATCGCGCGATATAAAACAGCATGCGTTCCCGCCGCCGTCCCAGTAACTCCTTGCACTGCTCCTGGAAGAGCGCGGTCGCCTCGGGAATCAGACAGCAGGGGCGCCCCTTCTTGTCGGGAAACGTCCACATCTGGCCGATGATTTCACTGCCGCCGGCCTTCTCGATGAACGTGTCTTGCGACCACAGCGCGGGCACGATGGCTTCTTCGGCGCCCGCGTCAATGAAGATAGCTCCTGAAGCGGTTTTCGAGCGTACGGATTTGCGCGGCTTCAGTACCGACGACGAAACGGGTTCCACGAATCATGGTCATGCTTGACTCCTTGTAGACAATAAAAAAGGGCGCCTTGGGCGCCCTGGTCGTTGGTGCATGGAAGGGACTCGTGAAGTCCCGGGTTCCGTGCTATGGACGTAACGAACCACGGCGCAATAAGCTGCGGCCGTGATGATGAGATCTGATCGGGACGTTACGGAGTTCCATGCGCTTGATACTGGCATACAAATGTGGATTTGTGGGCCAATCCCGACGATCTCGAAGAATTTCCAGAAGCGCTGTCGATTCCGGAGATTTCCGTTCGTCGTAGTGGTAGAACCGCCTGACTCGTGTAGCCTCTTCGGGCCGAACGGTTCCCACTACCCACTCAAGGAGAAGACGATGCGTGTCATGGTGATGGTAAAAGCAAGCAGCGAATCGGAAGCCGGCAAGATGCCCAGCACGGAGTTGTTGACCGCAATGGGCAACTTCAACGAAGAACTCGTCAAGGCGGGCGTGATGCAGGCGGGCGAGGGGCTGCACCCAAGCTCGCGCGGCAAGCGCGTGCAGTTTTCGGGTAGCGGGCGGACTGTCGTCGATGGGCCGTTCGCGGAGACGAAGGAACTCGTCGCCGGTTTCTGGCTGTGGCAGGTCAAGTCGATGGAGGAAGCCGTCGAATGGGTCAAGCGCTGCCCGAACCCGATGGAAAGCGACTCCGAGATCGAAATCCGCCCGCTGTTCGAAGCCGCGGATTTCGGCGCCGAACTCACCCCTGAGCTGCAGGCGCAGGAAGCGCGTCTGCGTGCCGAGGCGGAAAGCGCAGCGAACAAGCCGCGTTGATTTCGAACGGGCTGGCCGGCCGCGCGAGCCGTCTCGCGCTCCGGCCGGCCGCCGCTACACCGGCGTATGCATAAACTCGTCGCCGGCCTGGCTCGGCAGCGTTTCGCGCGCAACATCGAGCCACGCACGCGCGGCATGTGACAGATAGCCGTTGCGGCGCCAGCCGATCGCCATCTCCCATGGAATCTCCGGTTCGACGACCGGCAGACACGTGAACTGCACCGGATCGAGCCGCCGGCAATACGGCGCAGGTAGCAGCGCGATACCCACGCCAGCCTGCACGAGTGCCGCCATGAAATCCCAATGACCGCTACGACCCACGATGATCGGCGCAAAGCCGGCCGTGCGGCACGCATTCAGCACAACATCGTTGAGCGCGAGGCTTTCCCCGTAGAACACGAACGGCTCGGTGGCCAGATCGCCGAGCGGCACCTGCTGCGTGCCGTCCCAGCGCGAGCCGCGACGCGCGACGAGCCACAGTAGCTGGCGCGTCATCGGTAGCACGTCGAGTGCTTGCGGATCGACTGGCTGCAACACGCCGCCCAGTTCGAGTTCGCCGGCAATCAGCGCAGCTTCGATACCGCGCGCACCCTGCTCGAAGAGCTTCAGTTCGACCTTCGGATAGCGCTGGCGGAACGCCGCGATGGTCGGCGTGAACAGCGAGCCGCCCATAGGCGGAATACCGATGGTCAGCTGGCCGCGGCCGAGTTTGTCCAGATCGTCGAGTTCCGCCTGCAACTGCGCATGCGCGGCCAACACCTCCTGACCGCGCTGGAACACGATGCGCCCGGCATCGGTGAGCATCATCTGGCGGCCGTCGCGCAGCAGCAGCGGCGAACCGATCTCGTCTTCCAGCGACTTCACCATCTTGCTGATGGTCGGCTGGGTGACGAACATCTGCTCGGCCGCCACGGTGAAGCTCTGCTGGCGGACGACTTCGACGAAATAACGGAGCGCGCGCAGTTCCATGGCTGAAGGCCCTCGATACCGGAGAATTCCAATTCGGAATGATGTTGATGATTCTAAGTCATTATATTTATGACGGGGCGCTCCTTATACTCAGTTACGTCAAAAATACTAAGGGTTTTCCATGATCTCCCGCGCCGTTGCCTACTTGCTGCCGCTGTTGCGCGCCGTCGAGCACAGTCGCGTCGCCGGCATGCTGCGAATCGTCCGGATTGTGCGGATTGCGCTGCAAAGCGCGGCGCTGGCGGGTCTCTGGCTCGCCGCCGATTTCGTCGTGCGCATGCTCGACCTGCCGGTGCCCGGCGGCGTGGTCGGCCTCGTCGTCCTGCTCGCGCTGCTGTTCTGCGGCGGCGTGACGACGCGTTGGGTCAAGGCCGGCGCCGACTGGCTGCTGTCCGACATGCTGCTGTTCTTTATTCCGGCGGCGGTCGCGGTCGTGCAGTACGGCGGGCTGTTTCGCGAGGATGGCTGGCGACTCGCGCTGGTGGTTGTCGGTGGGACGCTGATGGTGATGTTCGCAGTCGCATTGGCCGTCGAGCAGGCTGCGAAGCTCGAGCGCCGTGTCGCGTTGCGGCGCGTGCGGCATGCGCGCCACCTGACGCGTGCCTGAGACGGCCATGAGCGCGCTCTATACCTCCCTGTTCGCCGACGGCGCTTCGCGCCTGATCGCGGCCGGCTGTTTGGTGTTGACGGTCGCGCTCTACTTCGCCTCGAAGGCGCTGTACGCGCGCTACCGCTCGCCCTGGCTGACGCCGCTCGTCGCCGTGCCGGCCGTGCTGGCCGCCATTGTTCTGATCGCGCACATCCCGTATCCGGTGTACTTCCGCGACACGCGCTGTCTGATGTGGCTGCTCGGGCCCACGACCGTCGCGTTCGCCGTGCCGATCTATGAATACCGCGAGCTGCTGAAGCGCCACTGGATCTCGCTCGCCGTCGGCGTGACGGTCGGTATCGTGGTGGCGGTCGGCGGGTCGCTGTTGCTGGCGAGACTGCTGCATCTGTCGCCGGACCTGCAACGCAGCCTGATGACACGCTCGATCTCAACGCCGTTCGCGCTCGCCGTATCCGACAAGATCCACGCGCCGCGCGAACTGACCGCGCTGTTCGTGATCGCGACGGGTATCGTCGGAATGCTGTTCGGCGAACTCGTGCTGGCGCTCGTGCCGCTGCGTACGCGACTCGCGCGCGGCGCGTTGTTCGGAGCGGCCGCGCATGGCGTTGGCACCGCGAAGGCGCGCGAGCTGGGCGGCGAGGAGGGTGTCGTCGCGAGCCTGACGATGATGATCGCCGGCGTCGTGATGGTGCTGATCGCACCGCTGCTCGGCTTCCTGCCTGTCTAGCGGCTGTCGTAAGCAGAACCAGAAAAACCAGAAAAAACCCACCCAACGCCGTCATCGCGATTTGCTACAATCGCGGTTCGCCTTCGAGGAGCGTTGCGACGGGTTCACCCCGCCAGGCTTGGAGGCTTTCAATCGGACGGCTTGAAGAGTGCACCAAGCGCTTCGCAAACCACCGCATCGAACGGCGCTCACGTCAAATTTCTAGTCATTTTTAGAAAGGAGGGCGTGATGAACGCCGCAGTCTACGATTCCGCAAGTACTCAAGATTTCGCCGTTGCAGACCTGTCGCTAGCCGACTGGGGCCGCAAGGAACTCAACATCGCCGAAACGGAAATGCCGGGCCTCGTGCAGACCCGCGAAGAGTACAAGACCCAGCAGCCGCTGAAGGGCGCACGTGTAGCCGGCTCGCTGCACATGACGATCCAGACCGGTGTGCTGATCGAGACGCTGAAAGCGCTCGGCGCCGATGTCCGCTGGGCGTCGTGCAACATCTTCTCGACCCAGGACCACGCCGCTGCCGCCATCGCGAAGAGCGGCACACCGGTGTTCGCGTACAAGGGCGAATCGCTCGACGAATACTGGGAGTTCTCGCACCGCATCTTCGAATGGCCGAACGGCGAATTCGCCAACATGATCCTCGACGACGGCGGCGACGCCACGTTGCTGCTCATCCTGGGTTCGAAGGCCGAGAAGGACCGCTCGGTGATCGCCAAGCCGACCAACGAAGAAGAAGTCGCGCTGTACAAGTCGATCGCGAGCCACCTCGAAGCCGATCCGACGTGGTACTCGACGCGTCTCGCGCACATCAAGGGCGTTACCGAAGAAACGACGACCGGCGTGCATCGTCTGTATCAGATGGAAAAGGAAGGGCGTCTGCCGTTCCCGGCCATCAACGTCAACGATTCGGTCACGAAGTCGAAGTTCGACAACCTGTACGGCTGCCGCGAGTCGCTCGTCGACGGTATCAAGCGCGCGACCGACGTGATGATCGCGGGCAAGATCGCGGTCATCGCCGGTTACGGCGATGTGGGTAAGGGCTGTGCACAGTCGCTGCGTGGCCTCGGCGCGACGGTGTGGGTGACGGAAATCGATCCGATCTGCGCATTGCAGGCGGCGATGGAAGGCTACCGCGTGGTCACGATGGAATATGCAGCCGACAAGGCCGACATCTTCGTCACGGCAACCGGTAACTTCCACGTGATCGGCCATGACCATCTGAAGGCGATGCGCAACAACGCCATCGTCTGCAACATCGGTCACTTCGATTCGGAAATCGACATCGCGTCGACGCGCCAGTACACGTGGGACAACATCAAGCCGCAAGTCGACCACATCATCTTCCCGGACGGCAAGCGCGTGATCCTGCTCGCTGAAGGTCGCCTCGTGAACCTTGGTTGCGCAACGGGCCATCCGTCGTTCGTGATGTCGAATTCGTTCACGAACCAGACGCTCGCGCAGATCGAACTGTTCACCGAAGGCAACAAGTACGAGAACAAGGTGTACGTACTGCCGAAGCAGCTCGACGAGAAGGTGGCGCGTCTGCATCTGGCGCGCATCGGTGCGAACCTCACCGTGCTGTCCGACACGCAGGCTGGCTATATCGGTGTCGACAAGAACGGTCCGTTCAAGCCGAATCACTATCGTTACTAATAGCGCTACGACATCGTGCCGGCGCCCGCGGCGGGCAATCAAGCCGCGGGCGTCTCACGACGCTGCAGACAGGGCGGCCGGTATCGTGCAACTCACACGGTACCCGGCCGCTTCGCTCAATCCGGACTTCGCGCCTCCAAGGAGCTTGACATGACCGTACTGCTGACCTGGCTCATCAACGCACTCGCGCTGCTGATCATTACGTACCTCGTGCCGTCGATTCACATCAAGAGTTTCGGCACCGCGCTGATCGTCGCGGTGGTGCTCGGGCTGATCAACACGGTACTGCGGCCGATCCTGATCCTGCTGACGCTGCCGGTCACCATCGTCACGCTCGGTCTCTTCATCCTCGTCGTCAATGCGCTGTGCTTCTGGCTGTGCGCGTCGCTGCTGAAGGGCTTCGAGGTGTCGGGTTTCTGGTCCGCGTTCTTCGGCTCGATCCTGTACAGCATCGTGTCGTGGCTGCTGTCCGCGCTGATCTTCGGCAATCGTTCGCTGATCTGACACGCGCCGCTTCTCTTGCCTGGCATCCACATCCATGAATCCGCTAGAACTGTCATTTGAATTCTTCCCGCCGAAGACGCAGGAAGGCGTCGACAAGCTGCGTCTGACGTGTGTGCAGCTCGCGGCGCTCAAGCCGAAGTTCGTGTCCGTCACGTTCGGCGCCGGCGGCTCGACGCAACAAGGCACGCTCGATACCGTCGTCAATATCGCGAAGGAAGGTCTCGAGGCGGCGCCGCATCTGTCGTGCATCGGCTCGTCGCGCGAGAACCTGCGCGCGATTCTCAACGAGTATCGCTCGCACGGCATTCGCCACATCGTCGCGCTGCGCGGCGACCTGCCATCAGGTATGGGTGAAGTCGGCGAACTGCGCTATGCGTCGGAACTGGTGAGCTTCATCCGCTCCGAGTTCGGCGACTGGTTCTTCATCGAAGTGGCCGGTTATCCCGAGTACCACCCGCAGTCGCGTTCGCCGCGTCACGATCTGGAAAATTTCGCGCGCAAGGTCAAGGCCGGCGCGAACTCGGCGATCACGCAGTATTTCTATAACCCGGATGCTTATTTCCGTTTCGTCGACGATGCGCGCAAGCTCGGTGTCGACGTGCCGATCGTGCCGGGCATCATGCCGATCACGAATTTTTCGCAGCTGATGCGCTTCTCCGAGATGTGCGGTGCAGAAGTGCCGCGCTGGGTTGCGCGACAGCTCGAGAGCTTCGGCGACGATCGCGATGCGATCAAGGCGTTTGGGCTCGATGTGGTGACGAACCTGTGTCGGCGGTTGATCGACGGAGGCGCACCGGGGCTGCATTTCTATACGCTGAACGGCGCGGCCGCGACAAAATCGATCTGCGAACGGCTGGGTACCTGAGTAACGGCCGGGCGTGTGCCCGGCCAGGCGCCATTATCTATCCCAAAATCGCGCGCCCCGACCCACAAAACCTCCGCAGACACCCGCCACACCGCGCTCGCGCCGTGCCGCGCGGCGAATTTAGTCCGCTTGTGGCGTCCCGTAAAGCTCAGTAATATCGCGCTACGCTGGCTTTGGCCGGCGCCGAAACCTGGAGGAAACATGAAGCAAAACAAACTGTTGCGCGCGGCACGGCTCACGACGCTCGTCGCGGCCGCAGCGGCATCGATGGCGGGCGCTCAACTGGCGAACGCCGCCGATATCCCGAACAAGACCCTCGTCTACTGCTCAGAAGGCAGCCCTGCGGGTTTCGATCCGAGCCAGTACACCACCGGCACCGATTTCACGGCGAATACATTCACCGTCTATAACCGCCTCGTCGAATTCGAGCGCGGCGGCACCAAGGTCGAACCCGGCCTCGCCGAATCGTGGGACATCTCGCCGGACGGCAAGACCTACACGTTCCACCTGCGTCATGGCGTGAAATTCCAGACCACGGCGTACTTCAAACCCACCCGCGAATTCAACGCGGACGACGTCGTGTTCTCGTTCCAGCGCATGCTCGATCCGAACCAGCCGTTCCGCAAGGCGTACCCGGCATCGTTCCCGTACTTCACCGACATGGGTCTCGACAAGCTGATTACGAGCGTCGAGAAGATCGACCCGTACACGGTCCGTTTCACGCTGAAGGAAGTGAACGCGCCGTTCATCCAGAACCTCGGGATGGAATACGCATCGATCCTGTCTGCTGAATACGCGGATTCGCTGCTGAAGGCCGGCAAGGCCGCCGACATCAACCAGAAGCCGGTAGGCACGGGCCCGTTCATTTTCCGCAGCTATACGAAGGACGCGACGATCCGCTTCGACGGCAATCCGGATTACTGGAAGCCGGGCGCCGTGAAGATCTCGAAGCTGATCTTCTCGATCACGCCGGATGCCGGCGTGCGCGTGCAGAAGTTGAAGCGCGACGAATGCCAGGTGATGAGCTATCCGCGTCCGGCCGATATCGCACCGCTGAAGGCCGAGCCGAACATCGCGATGCCGTCGCAACCGGGCTTCAACCTCGGTTATCTGGCCTACAACGTATCGCACAAGCCGGTCGATAACCTCGTCGTGCGTCAGGCGCTCGACATGGCGATCAACAAGAAGGCGATCATCGAGTCGGTGTACCAGGGCGCGGGCCAGCCAGCGACGAATCCGCTGCCGCCGACGCAATGGTCCTACGACAAGAGCCTGAAGAGCGCAGCCTACGATCCCGACAAGGCGAAGGCGTTGCTCGCGAAGGCCGGTTTTGCGAACGGTTTCGACATGACGCTGTGGGCGATGCCGGTGCAACGTCCGTACAATCCGAACGGCAAGCTGATGGCCGAGATGATCCAGGCCGACTGGGCGAAGATCGGCGTGCGCGCGAAGATCGTCACGTATGAGTGGGGCGAGTACATCAAGCGTGCCCACGCAGGCGAAGACGATTCGATGCTGATTGGCTGGACCGGCGACAACGGCGATCCGGACAACTGGCTCGGCACGCTGCTCGGTTGCGAAGCGGTGAACGGCAACAACTTCTCGAAGTGGTGCTATAAGCCATTCGACGACCTCGTGCAGAAGGGCCGCACGACGCCCGATCAGGCCGAGCGCACGAAGATCTACACGCAGGCGCAGCAGATCTTCGCGCAGCAACTGCCGTTCTCGCCGATCGCGCACTCCACGGTGTATCAGCCGGTCAGCAAGAAGGTGATCGACATGCGCATCGAGCCGCTCGGTTACCTGCGTTTCGACGGTGTCGGCATGCAGTAAGACTTTCGCGTTAAGCTTTTCGCACGGTTAGAAAACTGGTCGAAATGGTCCGGCGACCGGGGTCACAAGCCCTCGTCGCCGGTTGTGTTTTCCGTTCATCAAGACCATAGGGACGAATCATGTTCCGCTTTGTTTTGCGCCGCATCGGGATGGTGATACCGACCTTCATCGGTATTACGATCCTGGCGTTTGCGCTGATTCACCTGATTCCGGGCGATCCCATCGAAGTGATGATGGGCGAGCGTGGAGTCGATCCCGCGATGCACGCCGACGCGATGCACCGCCTCGGGCTCGATGAGCCCCTGCCGATGCAGTACATCCACTATGTGGGCCATGCGCTGCGCGGCAACCTCGGTACCTCGATCATCACGAATACCAGTGTGATGGACGAATTCCTCGCGCGCTTTCCCGCCACGATCGAACTGTCCATCTGCGCGATGCTGTTTGCGTTGATCGTCGGATTGCCGGCCGGCGTGTTCGCAGCGTTGCGACGCGGTACGGTCGTCGATCACGGCGTGATGGGCACGGCGTTGACCGGCTACTCGATGCCGATCTTCTGGTGGGGTTTGATCCTCATCATGTTCTTCTCGTCGAAGCTTGGCTGGACGCCGGTGTCCGGGCGCATCGCAGTCGAGTACGACATTCCGCACGTTACCGGCTTCATGCTGATCGATGCGCTGCTCGCACCCGACGAAGGTTCGTTCAAGTCGGCGCTGAGCCATCTGATCCTGCCGGCAATCGTGCTCGGCACGATTCCGCTCGCCGTGGTCGCCCGCATGACGCGCTCGTCGATGCTCGAAGTGCTGCGCGAAGACTACATCCGTACTGCGCGCGCGAAGGGGTTGTCGCCGGTGCGCGTGATCGTCGTCCATGCGCTGCGTAACGCGCTGATTCCGGTCGTGACCGTGATCGGCCTGCAGGTCGGCACGTTGCTCGCCGGTGCGGTGCTGACGGAAACGCTGTTCTCGTGGCCCGGTATCGGTAAATGGCTGATCGATGCGATTGGCCGGCGCGACTATCCGGTCGTGCAGGGCGGCATCCTGATGATCGCGACGCTTGTGATCGTCGTGAACCTCGTCGTCGATTTGCTGTACGGCGTGTTAAACCCACGCATTCGCCATACGAGGTAGAAAACAGATATGGCCGACCTACAAAATACAATCCCCCAGGCAGTTACTCCCCCCAGCGGTCGAGCGCTGGCCGTCCGCGAATTCTGGGCGAATTTCTCGCGCAACCGCGGCGCCGTCGGTGCGGGTCTGATCGTGCTGGTGCTGATCTTCGTCGCGATCTTCGCACCGCTCATTTCACCGCATAGCCCGATCGAGCAGTACCGCGATTTCGTGAAGATTCCGCCTGCGTGGCTCGACGGCGGTAACTGGAAGTTCATCCTCGGCACCGACGAAGCGGGTCGCGACATCCTCTCGCGCCTGATGTACGGGGCGCGTCTGTCGTTCTGGATCGGCTTTGTTTCTGTGGTGCTGGCGTTGATTCCGGGCATCGTGCTCGGTTTGATCGCCGCGTTCTTCCAGCGCTGGGCCGATACGCCGATCATGCGCATCATGGACGTGCTGCTCGCGCTGCCGTCGTTGCTGCTCGCGGTCGCGGTGGTCGCGATCATCGGACCGGGGCTCGTCAACACGATGCTCGCGATCGCAATCGTCGCGCTGCCCGGCTATGTGCGTCTCACGCGCGCGTCGGCGCTTGGCGAATTGCAGAAGGAGTATGTGACGGCATCGCGCGTCGCCGGAGCGGGCACGCTGCGGCTGATGTTCTCGCAAGTGCTGCCGAACTGCACCGCACCGTTGATCGTGCAGGCCACGCTGGGTTTCTCGTCGGCGATTCTCGATGCAGCCGCGCTTGGCTTTCTTGGGCTGGGAGTGCAACCGCCATCGGCGGAGTGGGGCGCGATGCTGGCGTCCGCGCGCGACTACATCGACAGCGCGTGGTGGATCGTCACGATGCCGGGTCTCTCCATCCTGATCTCAGTGCTCGCAATCAACCTGCTCGGCGACGGGCTGCGCGATGCACTCGATCCCAAACTGAAACGGATGGCATGAGATGAGCAACTTACTGACCATCCGCAACCTGGCTGTGAATTTCAACGGCCTGCCCGCCGTCGATCGCCTCAACCTCGACGTCGCACCCGGCGAAGTAGTCGGCGTCGTCGGCGAATCGGGCTCCGGCAAGAGCGTCACGATGATGGCGCTAATGGGCCTGATCGACGCGCCCGGCAAGGTCAGCGCCGATGAAGTCACGTTCGACGGCAAGGATCTGCTGAACGCCTCGGCGCGAGAGCGCCGCAAGATCATCGGCAAGGACGTCGCGATGGTGTTCCAGGACGCACTGACGAGCCTGAACCCGAGCTACACCGTTGGCTACCAGATCAAGGAAGTGCTGAAGCTGCACGAAGGACTGCGCGGCGACACGTTGAACCGCCGAGCGCTCGAACTGCTCGACCAGGTCGGCATTCCCGATGCGAAGAACCGCATCGGTTCGTTTCCGCACCAGATGTCGGGGGGCATGAACCAGCGCGTCATGATCGCGATGGCGGTGGCGTGCAACCCGAAGCTGCTGATCGCCGACGAGCCGACCACCGCACTCGACGTGACGATCCAGGCGCAGATCATGGAGCTGCTCGTCAAGTTGCAGAAGGAGCGCGGCATGGCGCTCGTGCTGATTTCGCACGATCTTGCGGTCGTTTCCGAAGTCGCGCAGCGTGTCGCGGTCATGTATGCCGGCGAGGTCATCGAGACGAACCGCGTGCCCGATATCTTCGCCGCGCCGCATCATCCGTACACGGAGGCGCTGCTCGCGGCAATTCCCGAGCACAATGTAGGGGCCGTGCGGCTTGCCGCGCTGCCAGGCATGGTGCCAGGGCGCGACGACCGGCCGCGCGGTTGCCTGTTTGCGCCGCGCTGCAAGTACGTTGTCGACGACTGCATGAAGGCGAGACCGGCGCTCGCGCCGCTACCCGACCACAGCGATGCGATGCTCGTCCGCTGTATCAAACCGCTCAACCTCACCACCGATGCAATTCGACACGGAGGCGCACGATGAATGCAGTACCCGAAGCGCGCCGTGACGCGCATCCCGGCGGCCCCGTACTCGTCGCCGAGCAACTGGCGAAGCACTACGACGTGCGCCGCAGCATGTTCAGCAGCGGCACGGTGAAGGCGCTGAACGGCGTGTCGTTTGCACTCGAACGCGGCAAGACGCTGGCCGTAGTCGGCGAGTCCGGCTGCGGCAAATCGACGCTCGCGCGGCAACTGACGATGATCGAGCCGCCCACTTCAGGCCGCCTGCTCGTGGACGGCGAAGACGTGGCCGGTGCCGATCGCGCGAAGGTTGCGGCGCTGCGCCGGCGCGTGCAGATGGTGTTCCAGAATCCGTTTGCATCGCTGAATCCGCGCAAGACCGTCGAGCAGACACTCGGAGAACCGCTCGCGATCAATACGCCGGCAAGCCCGTCCGAGCGCGCCGAGCGGATCGCGCAGATGATGCGCACCGTCGGCCTGCGCCCGGAACACGCGAAGCGCTATCCGCACATGTTTTCGGGCGGTCAGCGCCAGCGTGTCGCGATAGCGCGGGCGATGATCCTCGATCCACAGATCGTCGTCGCCGACGAACCCGTGTCCGCGCTCGACGTGTCGATCCAGGCGCAGATTCTCAATCTGTTCATGGATCTGCAGGAGCAGTTCAAGACCAGCTACGTGTTCATCTCGCACAACCTGTCGGTGGTCGAACACATCGCCGACGATGTGATGGTGATGTACTTCGGCGGCGTGGCGGAGCTCGGTGACAAGCAGCGGATCTTTGCGCATCCGCGGCATCCGTACACGCGGGCACTGATGTCGGCCACGCCGTCGATCTTCGAGGCGGACCGCAGCATCAAGATCAAGCTGCAAGGCGAAATGCCGTCGCCGCTCAATCCGCCGTCGGGTTGCACGTTCCATCAGCGGTGCCCGTATGCGATTGACCGCTGCCGCAGCGAAGAACCGAAGCTGCGCGAAGTGGATGGGCGCCAGGTGTCGTGTCACCGTGCCGAGGAGGTGGGGGAGGCGGATGCCTGAAGCGTCGGCGGCGCGTCGTCCTGCGCGCCGCCTGCGTGAGGGCGGCCGCCGCGCCGTTTTCACGCGGCGCCGGGCGACGCTCGCGCTGGCGTTTGCAGTTGCGTTGAGCTGCGGTTACGCGACATTCGCGCCACACCTGTATTTCTCCGGTTTTCTGATTGCCTCCGCGTATGCAGCCGGTGCGTCGGCCAATACGCCGGGACAAAGCGGACGCACCGCGTTGCCGGCGCCTCCCACACCGCCGCGCGCAACGCTGCCCGGTTTCAATCCGCCACCGCCGGGTGCCGGTACGACAACCAGCGGCCGGGTGCGCACCCAGCCCGCCCGCATGCCGTTCTATGTCGCCACGCGCGGCACGACCACCATCTATCTGCTCGGCACGCTGCACGTCGGCGACCCCGCCGACTATCCGCCGAATCAACCGTTCCGCCGGCCGATTCTCGGCGCGCTTGCCGCATCGCCGACACTCGCGCTCGAACTCTCGCCGGACGACCTGCTCGTGTCGCAGGACGACGTGTCGCGCTACGGTGTCTGTTCGCGGCCGTGCCTGCCGCGACTGCTGCCCGAGCCGCTGTGGCGCAAGCTCGAAGCGCGACTGCGCGGCAATCCGGACGCGCTCGACGAGATCAAGAAGATGCGGCCGTGGCTCGCATCGCTGCTCGTCGAAACCTACGATTCGCTGAGCGCCGGCCTGCAGACCGAATACGGTACCGAGGCGCAACTGCAAAACATCTATCTGCGCTCGAAGGGCAAGATCGTCGGGCTCGAGACATTGTCGGAACAGATGCGCGCGTTCACCGGGCTTTCGCTTGCCCAGCAGCGCGAAATGCTCGCGCAGGACCTCGCGCAGACACCGGCGCAAAACGTCGCGGATGTGGAAGCGTTGCTGCGTCTATGGCGGGTCGGCGACGCGGATGCGATCGCCGCGTGGGAAACCGCGAAGTCGGAAAAGCTCGCACACGATCCGCGCGTGGCTGCGTCGATCGACAACAAGATCGTGTACGAGCGCAATCGACGCTTCGTCGCGCGGATGCTGCTGATCGCCGGATCGAACAAGCCGGTGTTCGTGGCGATCGGCGCATTGCATCTGGGTGGGCCGAAGGGCGTGCTGCAGCTGTTGCGGCAGCACGGGTTTATCGTCGATCCCTACTGAGCACACCGCGATATAAACGGAACTCAGCGGAACATCAGGAAGTTAAGCAGGAAGATATTCACGACCAGCAGACTCAACGCAGTCGGTATCTGCACCTTGATGACCGCGTTCTTGTCCGGCAGTTCGAGCAGCGCGGCGGGCACCATGTTGAAGTTCGCGGCCATCGGCGTCATCAGCGTGCCGCAGTAGCCGGAGAACATGCCGATCGCGACCATCACCGCCGGATTGCCGTGAAACACGTTGACGAGGATCGGTACGCCGACACCGCCCGTCATCACAGGAAACGCCGCGAAGCCGTTGCCCATCACCATCGTGAAGAGCGCCATCCCGATGCAGTACACCGCCACGGCGACGAGCCGGTAGTCGAGGCTGATGTAGGCGGTCGTCACGTGCGCGACCGCCTTGCCGACACCCGCGTCCGAGAACACGAGGCCGAGCATGCCGAGCATCTGCGGCAGCACTGCGGCCCACGACAGCGCATCGACGAGCCGGCGCGTTTCCTTCATCGACTGGCCGACCGTGTCGCGTGTGATCACGCACGCGATGCCGAGCGTAATCACACAGCCGATGCCGAAGCCGATCAGCGTGACGCTCTTCAGCTCGACGAGCGGCACGCCGCCGAACACGAAGTGGCTTGCGCCGAGCGTGATGATGACCGTGACAACCGGAATGGTCAGCGCGGGGATGAAGAGCCGGTTGCCGAGACGTTTCGCGCTGGCCTCGCGCGCTTCGCCGGATAGCACCTTCGGTTTGGCCGCGGTTACGCCGCCGAAACCGGCGATCAACGCCATTGCAATCACCAGCACGCCAACTACCTCGGCGGGCAGGCGGTCGCCGACCAGGAAGATCAGCGCGTACAGAATCCAGAAACCGCCGGCCGTGAAGCGGCGCGGGTGGTCGCGATCGCTGACGATCATCCCACCGACCACCAGCAACACGATGCCGAGCAGCCAGAACAGATAGTTGATGGTGATCGTCATGTGCGGTCTCCCGTGGCCGATTGCGTCGTCGAAGCGTTTGCTACGTTCGTCACGCCGTTATTGCCGCGCAGTTCGCGCTCGAGCCTGCGATCGAGCAGCATCAACCGGAAGCCATGAATCAGGAACGCGCAGATGGCCGTCGGGATACCCCACACCGCGACGTGCAGCGGCTCGACGACGATGCCGAGCTCTTTCAGGAACGTGACCATCAGCACGATCGCGCCGAACGCCACGAAGATGTCTTCGCCGAAGAACAGCCCGACGTTGTCGGTGGCTGCGGCGTAGGCGCGCAGCCGGTAGCGCACCGCATCGCTGAGCTTGCCGAAGCGGGTTTCGGTGGCGCCTTCGGCCATCGGTGCAACGAGCGGACGCACCATCTGCGGATGGCCGCCGAGGCCGGTCAGGCCGACCGCCGCCGTCAGCTCGCGCACGAGCAGATAGACGATCAGCAGGCGCCCGGCGGTAGCCGCCTTGATACCGCCGATCCAGGCCTGCGCGCGCTCGCGCAGGCCGTGCCGCTCGAGCAGCCCGATGACCGCGAGCGGCAGAAAAAGTATGAGCGGGATGTTGCGCGTCTTGATGAAACCGCTGCCGATGGCGGCAAGGATCCGGTCCGGCGGGAAGTGTGCGGCGAGCGCCGTGACAATCGATGCGACCGCGACGATCAGCATCGGGTTAAAGCGCAGTACAAACCCAACGATGATGACGGCCACGCCGATAAGCGGCCATAAATTGACTGTTGTCTGCATTCCGATCTCCAAACGGGTGTTTGCCGGGTGGCTGTCTAGCGCAGCCGACCCGGGCCAGTGCACGGACGTGCCGTGCGCCTTTTTTGCATGCTGCGGCTCTTGGCGGCCGCATGGGTACTGCTTCTCTCGTTAATACGGTTGGTGCGTTGGGTGCGGTGAATGCGGTGGGTGCGCTCAGCCCCGAACCGTCGCAGCCGCCTGCACATCGATACCGGCTTCGTCGAGTGCCGCGCGAATCCGCCGCGCGAAAGCCAGCGCGTGCGGGCCGTCGCCGTGCAGGCAGATCGTCTGCGCGTTCAGCGCGATCCACTGTCCGTTGATTGCCTGCACGCGATGCTCGCGGATCATCGACAGCGTGCGTGCGAGCACGAGTTCTTCGTCGTCGAGCAGCGCACCGGGCTCCTTGCGCGGCACGAGCGAACCGTCGGCCTGATAGCCGCGGTCGGCGAATACTTCTTCGATCGCGGTCAGCCCGGCGTCGCGCGCGGCCGCAACGAGCCCGCTGTCGGCGAGCGCGAACACCGCCATCGACGGATCGAAATCGTGCACCGCCGATACGATCGCATCGGCGATTTTCGGGTCGCGTGCCGCCTGGTTGTAGAGCGCGCCGTGCGGTTTGACGTGCGCGATGCGGCCGCCTTCGGCCTGGGCAATCGCCGATAGCGCGCCCAGTTGATACAGCACGCCGGCGTAGATCTCGCTGGCCGGCAGCTGCATTTCCTTGCGGCCGAAGTTTTCAGGATCGTTGAAACTCGGATGCGCACCGATCGACACGCCTTTCTCGACGGCCCACCGCACGCAATCGCGCATCGCGTTGGCATCGCCCGCGTGCCAGCCGCACGCGATGTTGGCCGAGCTGACGAGGTCGAGCAGTGCTTCGTCGGAGCCACAGCCTTCGCCGAGATCGGCGTTGAGATCGATTTCCATAACGTCCTCTAGAGTTCCTGTAGCGCCGCGGATGCTGTCCGACGCAGGTAGCGTTCCTCGTGCATGGCGATTGCCGCGTCGATCTGCCGCAGATACGTGCGTTCGTCGAGTAGTGCGCGGCGTGCGTCGTCGGGTGTCGTCTCGACGAAGCGCACGCTGCCGTTCAGTTTCGCCTGCGCGAGTTTCCATAAATCGGCGCGAATCACCGCGCCGATTCTCGGATAACCGCCGGTGGTCTGCGCGTCGCTCATCAGGACGATCGGCTGGCCGTTCGGCGGCACCTGGATCGTGCCGGGCAATACCGCGTGCGACAGCAGGTCGGCATTGCGCGTGCGCTTCAGTTCGCTACCGGACAGCCGGTAGCCCATGCGGTTGCTGTTCGGCGTCACGCGCCATTCATCCGACCAGACAGCGTGCTGGGCGTCCGCGGTGAAGCTGTCGTACTCAGGGCCACGCAGCACACGGACCGCTACCGCCAGTGCCTGTCCCGCCAGATGCCGGCCGCGTCGCAGCGGTTCGTCGGCGAGCGCGAACTTGCACCAGGCGGGCGCTTTCACGCCGAACCCAGGCGCGTCGGGCTCGAACCCGGAACCGTTGCGCGCCGACGGCACGCCGACCGGCAGACGGTCGCCGTCGCGCAGCGCACGGCCCCCGAGACCACCGAACCCCGCCGCGAGATCGGTACTGCGCGAGCCGAGCATCGGCAGCACATCGATGCCGCCCGCAATCGATACGTAACCGCGCATACCATGCTTCGCCACTTGCAAGCTCAGTGCCTGCCCGGCCTGGACCGGCAGGCTCCACCACGGATAGACCGGCTTGCCGTCGAGCGTCGCGCTAAAGTCCGCCCCGGTAATGGCGATGCGCGTCGCGCGCGGAAAGCGCAGCACGACGGGCCCGAAGGTGATTTCCAGGCCGGCCGCGTCCGGCCGGTTGCCGACGAGACGATTGCCGACCTCAAGTGAGAGACGGTCCTGCGCGCCGCCCATTGCAATACCAAGATGCCGGTAGCCGTGGCGCCCCAGGTCCTGGACCGTGGTGAGTACGCCCGCGCGGATTACGTCGATCATTCGTGTATCCCCGCAATCGTGAAGCGCACCTGGTCGCCGGGCTGGAGCAGGGTGGGCGGCGTACGTGCCGGATCGAAGAGCGGCACATCGGTACGCCCGATCAGTTGCCAGCCGCCCGGCGACACCGCCGGATAAAGCCCCGTCTGCGCCCCGCCGATACCCACCGAGCCGGCCGGCACCTCGAGCCGTGGCTCCGCGCGGCGCGGCGTGTGCAGCGATTCGTGCAGGCCGCCCATATAGGCGAAACCAGGCTGGAAACCGAGGAAGAACACGGTGTAGTCCCCGCCCGCGTGCCGCTCCACGACTTCCCGCGTCGACAGGCCAGTGTGACTGGCGACCACCGCCAGATCGGGGCCGAACTCGCCGCCGTACTGAACCGGCACTTCGACCGCGCGACCGGCGGCAGCGGAGTTGCCGGCCGCGTCCCATGCGGCTCGCAGCCGCTCGGCCAGCTCTTCGCTAGCGGTTTCGAGCGGATCGAAGACGATGGTCAGGTTGTTCATGCCCGGCACCACTTCCAGCACATGCGGCCAGTCGCGCGCGGCCTGGGCGGCCGCCCAGACGCGCCGCTGGCAATCGAGCGTGGCGGGCGGCGGCGCTTCGCAGACGAGAGCGGTATCGCCGAACGGGAAAATGCGGGGCTGGCTCATGCGCATTCAGGTGGTGTTGGGTGCTGGATTGCCTGCCATCATCCGACGGCAGCCTGCATTCGTGTTGCATAGCGTACATTATCAATAAATTATCTACGATTTATCAATAAGCGTTTTTGCCAGGCTCACATCGGCCTGCAGTCGTCGTACACTCCGGTCACTCCCCTTTATGCGTATTGAAAGCGACTGTCATGGCGCGACAACCGACCAACATCGTCTCCTCGGAACATCTCGTTTCTGAAACGAGCGCGGAACTCTCCGAGCTGGAGTACGGGCTCATCATGGCGAGCAATGCGTTCAACCGCTGGATGGTGCGTTGCATGTCGGCGGCGGGAGAGAAGGACATGACCGCCATCGAGGTCTCGCTGCTGCATCACGTGAGCCATCGCGAGCGCCGCAAGAAGCTGGCCGATATCTGCTTCGTGCTGAACATCGAAGACACCCACGTGGCAACTTACGCACTCAAGAAGCTGGTCGCGAGGGGCTATGTGGAAAGCGAAAAGATCGGCAAGGAAGTGTTCTTTTCGGCGACGGCAACCGGGCGCGACCTGTGCGCGAAATATCGCGAGGTGCGCGAAAGCTGTCTGATCGCCACGCTCAAGGAAAGCGGTTTGACCAATGAGCAGATCGGCGAGGCTGCACAGTTGATGCGCAACGCCTCCGGTCTGTACGACACCGCTGCGCGGGCGGCTGCTTCGCTATAGCTGTCTGATCTGGGACTAGTCTGGCGGGCGGCGGGGGTTCTTCATCGCTTCGCCTCACCTCACCTTACCTTGCCGCGCGTCGTGCAACGTGCGCGGCCTCGGCGCACTCACTACAGTCATTGCATTTAACCGGCGTCGGCGGGATAGACGCCTGCGTCGGTGACGATCGCATCGAGCGGAATGTCGTGTGCTTCGCGTTGCAGCGTGTCGATGCGGCACGCCTCGTACGCGATACCGATTGTCACGGGCTTGCGCGCGCCGGGCCACGCGGCAAGCGTGCGGTCGTAGTAACCGCCGCCGTAGCCGAGCCGATAGCCGTGCGCATCGAAACCGACGCACGGCACGAATAGCAGGTCGGGCAACACGACGCGCGCGGAGGCCGGTTCGGGGATGCGATGGTGACCGGTGCGCATCGGTGTGTCGGGAGCCCACGCGTGGAATTCGAGCGGCGCGCCGCGTTCGGCGACGACCGGCAGACTTGCTTCGCGCGTATCTGCGGTGGCGAGCCAGATTGCGATCGCGCTGCGTGCGTCGAACTCGCCCTCGAGCGGCCAGTAAAAACCAACGCATGCCGGCTCGTAACGCTTTAGCGCATCGAGCACCCGACGGCTCAACGCACGGTTGTGCGCCGGCTCGCGAGCCGCTTCGCGACGCGTTTCGAGCAGCGCCTGACGCAACGCGCTTTTCGAATTTGCCGTGGGGTTGCATGCTATGCTTGGCTTCACTTCGTGCTCCAGAAACAACGATGTCCAAAAGCTTCCATCGAGTATATCGCGCGGCCAGTGTGATGCTTGCCGCCGCGGCGCTTGTCGCATGCAGCACCGCCTCCGCGGTCAAACCGGTTCCGCTCTCCCAACTCACGAACGACGACCAGATCTTCGTTCAGCTTCGCGAGGCCGCACGCAACAACGACCCGGCGCGCGCCGCACAACTGGCGGCGATGATTCCGGATTATCCGGCGCCGTCGTATCTCGAGTACTTCCAGATCAAGCCGCAGTTGTTCGACAACCAGGGGCACGCGCTCGTCGATGCACCCGACGCACCGGTGCTGTCGTTCCTGCAAAAGTACGATGGCCAGGCCATTGCCGACCGGCTGCGCAACGACTACCTCGTCGTGCTCGGCGCGCGACATGACTGGCGCAACTTCGATCAGCAGTACGCGCGCTTCGTGCTGAACGACGATACGCAGGTGAAGTGCTACGCACTCGAATCGCGCGCGTCGCGCGGCGAGAACGTCGCCGATGCGGCACGCGGACTGCTCGTCGATCCGCGCAATTACGGCGACGGTTGCGTCGACCTGATCACCGCGCTGGCGATCAACCAGCAGTTCAGTACCGACGACGTCTGGCAGCAGATCCGCCTCGCGTACGAACAGAACCAGACCACCACCGGTAGCAAGCTGCTCGATGCACTCGGCAACCAGCGACCCGATCCGACGCTGTTCTATCAGGCGGCGAGCACGCCACCGCTGCTGCTCGCGCGCGGTGTCGGTCCCGACTCGCAGTCGCATCAACTGGCGTTACTCGCGATCACGCGGATGGCGCGCAACGATCCGGCCACGGCGGCGGCGACCTTCGCATCGGTGGCACCTTCGCTGAGCACGCCGGAGCGCGCCATCGGCTGGGGCACGATCGGCTATCAGGCCGCGGCGAAGCAGATGCCGGGCGCGGTCGACTGGTACAGGCTGTCGGCGAACGCACCGCTGTCTACGCCGGCCTATGAGTGGCGCACCCGCACCGCGCTGCTGGCCGGCGACTGGACGATGGTGCGCTGGTCGATCGAGCAGATGCCGTCATCACTGCGCAGTCAGCCGGCGTGGATTTACTGGCACGGCCGCGCGCTCAAGCAGGCCGGCGACACCGTGCAGGCCAACCAGGACTTCGAGCAGATTTCGCAGGGCTTTAACTTCTACGGCCAGCTCGCCCTGGAAGAGCTTGGCCAGAAAATCACCGTTCCGCCGAAGACGACGGTTACCGACGCCGAAGTGCAGCAAGCCGCGAGCACACCGGGCTTCGATCTTGCGCAGCGTTTCTATAACCTGAATCTGCGGCTCGAAGGCAATCGTGAGTGGAACTGGCCGCTGCGCAGCATGACCGACCGGCAACTGCTCGCCGTTGCCGAGTACGCGCGCCGTATCGAGCTGTACGACCGCACGGTGAACACGGCCGACCGCACGAAGACCGATCACGATTTCTCGCTGCGTTATCTGTCGCCGTTTCGCGATGTTGTCGAGCGCGATGCGCAGTCGACGGGTCTGGACGTCGAATGGGCGTATGGGCTGATTCGTCAGGAATCGCGCTTCATCATGAACGCGCGCTCCGAAGTCGGCGCAAGCGGGCTGATGCAACTGATGCCGGCCACCGCCCAACTGGTCGCGAAGAAGATCGGCCTCGGCACGATTTCGCGTGCGCAGATGAACGACATCAACACCAACATCCTGCTCGGCACCAACTACCTGTCCATGATCTACAATCAGTTCGACGGGTCCGACGTGCTGGCCACAGCGGGTTACAACGCAGGTCCCGGCCGTCCGCGCAACTGGCGGCAGTCGTTGCAACGTCCGGTGGAAGGCGCGATCTTCGCTGAAGCGATCCCGTTCCAGGAAACCCGCGACTACGTGAAGAACGTCCTCTCCAACACCGTCTACTACGCGGCATTGTTCGAAGGCCGGCCGCAATCGCTGAAGGCGCGCCTCGGCTACATCGCGCCATAAGCGTCGAGGCTGCACCGCCGCCGTGCCACGGCGCGGCGGCATGCGGTGCCGGCCGCTGCCGCGGCTTCCAGTCAGGGAGTCGAAAATGCGACATCAAGCCATTGCGGTTATCGGCGGCTCGGGGTTTATCGGCAGTCATCTTGTCAGCGCGCTTGTCGAGTTCGGCAAGGATGTGCGCATCGCCACGCGCCGTCGTTACAACGCACGCCATCTCACGCTGCTACCCATCGACGTGATCGAAACCGACGTCTACGACCCGGTGCAACTCGCCAGTTTCGTCGAGAACGCGGATGCCGTGATCAACCTGGTCGGCACGTTGTACGGGCGACGCGGCGATCCATACGGCCCCGAGTTCGCACGCGTGCACGTCGAACTGCCGACGAAAATCGCCGCCGCCTGCGAAGGCAAAGGCGTTCACCGGCTGATCCATTTCAGCGCGCTCGGTGCCGCGTCGAACGGGCCGAGCATGTATCTGCGCTCGAAAGGCGACGGCGAAAAGGCGGTGCACGCGTCGTCGCTGGCTACTACTGTGTTCAGGCCTTCCGTCGTGTTCGGCCCCGAAGACGAACTGCTCAACAAGTTCGCGTTCCTGCAACGTGTTTTCCCGTTGATCCCGCTCGCCATGCCCGATGCGAAGTTTCAGCCGGTGTTCGTCGGCGATGTCGCGAAGGCGATTGTCAACGTGCTCGATCTCGACGCTGCGAGCGGCCGCACTTACGAGCTCGGTGGCCCGAGCGTCTATACGCTCGAACAGCTCGCGCGTTATTGCGGTGATGTGATCGGCCGGCACGCGCGCATCGTGCGGTTGCCCGAACCGCTTGCTCGGTTGCAGGCGATGACGTTCGAAATGGCGCCCGGCGAACCGGTCATTTCACGCGACAATCTCGACTCGATGAGTGTCGACAACGTGCTGAGCGCACCGCTCGCGCCCGAACTCGACATCGAACCCGCGAGCATCGAGACGATCGCGCCCGTGTACCTGACCGGCGCATCGCCGCGTTCGCGCTTCAACGCGTTCCGTGCCAATGCAAGGCGCTGACCTTTCCTTCCACTACCTGTGTGTGCCGCATGAAACTGGTTATCGGTGACAAGAATTATTCGTCGTGGTCGATGCGTCCGTGGGTGCTGCTCAAGCACTTCGGCATTCCGTTCGATGAGGTGCCGATCGAATTGCGTGAACCCGGCACGAAGGCCGCGATTCTCACGCACTCGCAGTCGGGCAAACTGCCGTGCCTGATCACCGACGAAGGTTTCGGCGTGTGGGATTCGCTGGCCATCGCCGAGACGCTCGCCGAACGCTTTCCGCAGCATGCACTGTGGCCGCGCGCGGCGACGGCGCGCGCCCACGCCCGCAGCATTAGCGCAGAGATGCACTCGGGCTTTGCCGAATTGCGCCAGAGCATGTCGATGAACATCCGCGCGTCGTTTCCGGGCAAAGGTGCGACACCCGGCGTACTGGCCGACATCGCGCGCATCGAAGCGCTGTGGCGCGACTGTCTCGATACGTATGGCGGTCCGTTCCTGTTCGGTGAGTTCAGCATCGCCGATGCGATGTACGCGCCCGTGGTGATGCGCTTCAATACGTTCCAGCCCGCGCTGTCCGAAGTTGCGAGCGCGTACGCACGTCGCGTCACGGCGCTGCCCGCCGTGCACGCGTGGATCGAAGACGCGTTGCGCGAAACGCACCGCATCCCTAGCGAAGACACCTGCGAATGAATATCTATGCCGTAGGCGGGGCGATCCGCGATGCGCTGCTCGGCGTGCCCGTGCAGGATCGCGACTATGTGGTGGTCGGCGCGACACCCGAGCAGATGATCGCGCAAGGCTACCGGCCGGTCGGCAAGGACTTCCCTGTGTTCCTGCATCCGCATACACACGAGGAGTACGCGCTCGCGCGCACCGAGCGCAAGACGGCGGCCGGTTATCACGGGTTCCAGTTTTTCTACGCGCCAGACGTGACGCTCGAAGAAGACCTCGCGCGCCGCGATCTGACGATCAACGCGATGGCGCGTGAAGTGCGGCCGGACGGCGAACTGGTCGGTCCCGTGATCGATCCGTTCGATGGTCAGGCGGATCTGAGCGCGCGCGTGTTCCGGCATGTCAGCGACGCGTTTCTCGAAGATCCGGTGCGGATTCTGCGCATCGGGCGTTTTGCTGCGCGCTTTACCGATTTCACCGTAGCACCCGAAACGATGGCGTTGATGCGCAGCATGGTCACTGCCGGCGAAGTCGACGCACTGGTGCCGGAGCGCGTGTGGCAGGAAGTGTCGCGCGGGCTGATGGAAAAGCGGCCGTCGCAGATGTTCGATGTGTTGCGCGCCTGCGGCGCGCTTGCGCGAATCTTGCCGGAGGTCGATGCGTTGTTCGGTGTGCCGCAGCCCGCCGCACACCATCCGGAGATCGACAGCGGCGTGCACGTCATGATGGTGGTCGATCACGCGGCGGCGCAGGGTTATGCGCTCAGCGTGCGCTTCGCGGCGCTCACCCACGATCTCGGCAAGGCGACCACACCAGCCGACGTGCTGCCGCGGCATATCGGCCACGAAGGGCGCAGCGTCGATCTGCTCAAGCTGCTATGCGAGCGGCTGCGAGTGCCTAACGAATGTCGCGATCTGGCCGTACTGGTCGCGCGCGAGCACGGCAATATTCATCGCGTGATGGAGCTCGGTGCCGCGGCGCTGGTGCGGTTGTTCGAGCGTAGCGATGCGCTGCGCAAGCCGGGGCGTTTCGCCGAAGCGCTGCAGGCCTGCGAGGCCGACGCGCGTGGGCGGCTCGGTTTCGAGGCGCGCGAGTATCCGCAGGCGGAGCGGTTGCGGATCGCGCTCGTGGCAGCGCGTGCGGTCGATGCAGGCGCGGTTGCCAAAGCCCATGAGGACAAGCCGGCGCAGATCAAGGATGCCGTGCATCGCGAGCGGGTGCGGGCGGTTGAGGCGGCGTTGAAGTCTTGAAGGCTCGCCTGCTTTGGATATCCGCGTTCAAAACACCCGTGCGAGCAACGACAACACCATCGTCAGCACCAGTGTCGACATGAACGGAAACGGGTACTCGCGTCCGAACAGTCGCAGCGTGACGTCGCCAGGCATACGGCCGATGCCGATCTTGCGCAGCCACGGCCACGAGCCCGACAGGATCGCGACGGCGATGAAGGTGGTCAGCAGCCAGCGGATCATGGTCGGTACCTGAGGAAGCGCATCACAATGTATGCGTCCGGTCGCCGCTCGCGAATGTATCGAGCGTCCCGTCGATCCCACGCGAAAACGCGATCACCTTGAACAGCTCGCCCATCTCCGCTTCGGACAGCAGCTTCTGCACGGCATTGGCGGCCGGCAGGAAGTGCGCGGTATCGGCGGGATCGATCGTGGCGAGCGCTTCGGTGATACCTGCATTCAGCAGAAAACGCGCTTGCGACGTATAGCCGAGCAGATCCGCGCCCGTCTCGACACCGGCTTCCGCGATGCCCGTGAATTCGACGTGCGTCGTGATGTCCTGCAGGCCCGGGTAGACGAACGGATCGTCGTGCGCGCGATGCCGGTAGTGGCACATCAGCGTGCCCTGCGTGCGTTGCGCGTGGTAGTACTCGTGACGCGGAAAACCGTAGTCGATGAAGAATGCAGCGCCGCGTGCGAGCATCGTGCAAACGGTACGCGTGAAGCCGCGTGCGGCAACGTGCGTTTCGGTGACGTAGTCGCTGTTGTTGTCGTCGGCATCGTCGAGTTCGCTGAGCAGCGCGGTGTCGGATGCGTCGCGTGCCGGATCCACCGGGCGGTCCGCGAAAGCGAATGCACCGTCGTCCCGCAGCGAGACGCCGCGCTGATGCCAGATACCGCCGAACCGAGCAAAGAGCCGCACCGGCATCGCGTCGAGCACTTCGTTGCCGATCACGACACCTTCGAAGCTTGCAGGCAACGCATCGAGCCAGCGCACGCGGCTGGCCAGATCCGGCACCTCGGCTTCGAGCGTTTCGTGCTGGCGCTCGCGCAGTTCGCCGGACAGGTCGACGATCGCGTAGCTGTCGAACGGGACATCGGCGGACGCAAGGGCGCGCAGCAGGCCCGCTGCGAGCTTGCCGGTGCCCGCGCCGAACTCCAGCAACTGACGCGTGCCGCTTGCAGTGAGCGCCTGCGCAACCGGCCGCGCGAGCGTGGCGGCGAACAGCGGTGACAGTTCGGGGGCGGTGATGAAGTCGCTGCCGTCCTCGGCGCGCCGGCCGAATTTGATAGCGCCGCCGCTGTAATAGCCGAGTCCGGGCGCGTACAGGGCGAGTTCCATGTAGCGGTCGAACGGCAGCCAGCCGCCGGCTGACGCGATTTCGGCGCGGATCTGCGCGGCCAGCGTTTCGGACTGCGCGAGCGCGGTTGGGCCTGGAGCAGGTAAACTGTCGGGTTGGTGAGCTTTCGGATTCATCCGCGTATTGTAAATGACCGTTCCCTCTGACCTTTCCGCTGCCGGCAGTCCATCTGCGGGCGCCGCGCGTGTCGTCCTGATCACTGGCGCGGCCCGCCGGGTCGGTCGGGCGCTCGCACTGGGCTTTGCGGCGCAGGGTTGGGACGTGGCGGTGCATTTCGGTAGGTCGAAGGTCGAAGCGGATGAAGTCGTCGCTGGAATCGTCGCGTTAGGCCGCCGCGCGGTGGCGCTGCGGGCCGATCTTGCGATCGAGGCGGAAGTCGAGCAACTGCTGCCGGCCTGTACAGCTGCGCTCGGCCGGCCGGTGTGCGTCGTCAACAACGCGTCGCTGTTCGATGAAGACACGGCGCGCGACGTCGGCTACGAGCGGTTGCTGAAGCACACGGCGATCAACGTCGGCGCGCCGCTCGTGCTCGCGCGGATGCTGTTCGACGCGACACCCGATTCCGCGCTGACCGACGAGTCGCAACGCAGCGTCGTCGTGAATGTGCTGGACCAGAAGCTGTACAACATGAGCCCGGACTACCTGTCCTACACGCTGACGAAGGCCGCCTTGCAGACCGCGACCGTCACGCTCGCCCAGGCGCTGGCGCCGAAGGTCCGCGTGGTCGGACTTGCGCCGGGGCTTACGTCGCAGTCGGCGGGCCAGACGCCCGACAGTTTTGCCGCCGCTCACCGGGAAACGCCGCTCGGTCGCTCGTCTCGGCCGGAAGACCTGGTTACGGCAGCGCTGTATCTCGCGGATGCCACGGCTGTCACCGGAACGACGCTGGTCGTCGACGGCGGACAGCATCTGGTGCCGTAGCCGCGCGGCGTGTTTTTTTAACGGGCGCCTGAGCGCGTGGTCCGATGGGCCCGCGTTCATTGCACCCTTTGCGTGTCCGCACGCTTTTTTGCCCTTTTTCAATCGGAACGAACATGTTTGCCGATCTTTCGCATCCCCGGCTTGCCGATTGCCGCCGGCTTTTCCTGCGCAATTACGAAGTGCATATCAACATCGGCGTGCACGACTTCGAAAAGCGCGGCGAGCAGCGCGTGGTGATCAACGTCGAACTGTTCGTGCCGCTCGCGCTGTCCACGCCTGTCGAAGACAAGCTGCGCGAAGTCGTCGATTACGACTTCATGCGCTCGACCATCGCGCGCCGCGTCGAACAGGGGCATATCCATCTGCAGGAAACGCTCTGCGACGATCTGCTGACCGCGTTGCTTGCGCATCCGCATGTGCGGGCGGCGCGGCTGTCGACGGAAAAGCCGGACGTGTACCCGGACTGCGACGCGGTAGGCGTCGAGGTCTTTCGCATCAAGGAGGACTGAGCCATGAATGCTGCTGAAATGGCCGGCCTCGCCGCGCCCGACACGGTTGCCCGCGGAGCAACAGCAACGGCGCAAGCCGACGCACGCCCCGTGATGACACGTCGCGAGCAGAAGGAAGCGTACGAGAACAACAAGCTCTTCAAGCGGTTGGCGCGCCTCGTCGGTCAGGCGGTCGGCGACTACAACATGATCGAGGAAGGCGACAAGGTGATGGTATGCCTGTCGGGCGGCAAGGACAGCTACGCGATGCTCGACGTGCTGATGCGCCTGCGCGAGCGCGCGCCGATTCATTTCGACATCGTCGCGGTCAATCTCGACCAGAAGCAGCCCGGCTTCCCCGAGCACGTGCTGCCGGAGTATCTGTCGAAGCTCGACATTCCATTTCATATCGAGAATCAGGACACATACAGCATCGTCAAGCGCCTCGTGCCCGAGGGCAAGACCACCTGCTCGCTGTGCTCGCGGCTGCGGCGCGGCATTCTCTACCGCGTGGCGGGCGAACTGGGCGCCACCAAGATCGCGCTCGGCCATCATCGCGACGACATCCTGCAGACGCTGCTGCTGAACCTGTTCTACGGCGGCAAGCTGAAGGGCATGCCGCCGAAGCTGCAATCGGACGACGGCAAGAACATCGTGATCCGGCCGCTCGCGTATGTGAAGGAAACCGATCTGGAGAAGTACGCGGAACTGCGCGAATTCCCGATCATTCCGTGCAATCTGTGCGGCAGCCAGCCGAACCTGAAGCGTGCCGAGATGAAAGCGCTGGTGCGCGACTGGGAGAAGCGTTTTCCGGGGCGCGTCGAGAACATGTTCAACGCGCTGTCGAAGGTCGTGCCGTCGCATTTGATGGATCACACGCTGTTTCCGTTCGCCGGCCTGCGCGCAACCGGTGAAGCCGATCCGCATGGCGATATCGCGTTCGACGAAGACCCGTGTTCCACCGATACGACGAACAGCGCGACGCTGGGCAGCGCCCAGCCCATTTCAATCATCCAGTTCGACGACCTCTGAGGCCGCCCGCGCGCACCGGCCCGTCGTGCCAAAGCCCGCCTGCCGGGCCTTGGCACGCTGGGCCGCGTGCTAGAATTGCCCGCTCTGAACCCGTCCTTTCGCTTACGCCATGAACATCGTGATTTTGGCGGCGGGCACCGGCAAGCGCATGCGCTCAGCATTGCCCAAGGTGCTGCATCCTCTGGCCGGTCGGCCACTTCTTGCACACGTCATCGATACTGCCCGCACGCTCAACCCGACGCGGCTCGTCGTGGTCGTCGGGCATGGCGCCGATGCGGTGCGTGCCGCCGTCGCCGCGCCTGACGTGCAATTCGCCCTGCAGGCGCAGCAACTCGGCACCGGCCATGCTGTGCAGCAGGCGCTGCCGCTGCTCGATCCATCCGTGCCGACGCTCGTGCTGTATGGCGACGTGCCGCTCACGCGTGCCGGCACGCTGAAGCAGCTCACCGACGCCGTTGGCCAGCAGGGCTATGGCGTACTCACGGTCACGCTCGACGACCCCAGCGGCTACGGCCGGATCGTGCGCGATGCGCGCGGCAAGGTGCTGCGCATCGTCGAGCAGAAAGACGCGACGCCGGAGCAGCAGGCGATTGCCGAAATCAACACCGGCATCATCGCCGCCCCGACCGGGCAGCTTGCCGGCTGGCTCGCGTCGCTGAAGAACGACAACTCGCAGGGCGAGTTCTATCTGACCGACGTCGTCGAACTGGCGATCGAGGCCGGCATCGAAATCGTCACGACACAGCCCGACGACGAATGGGAAACGCTTGGCGTCAACAGCAAGCAACAGCTCGCCGAACTGGAGCGCGTGTATCAGCGCAACGTCGCCGAAGCGCTGCTGGTTGCCGGCGTGACGCTCGCGGACCCTGCGCGTCTGGATGTGCGCGGTACGCTTGAGTGCGGCCGCGATGTATCGATCGATGTGAACTGCGTGTTCGAAGGCACGGTCACGCTGGCCGACAACGTCACGATCGGCCCGAATTGCGTGATCCGCAACGCGACGATCGGCGCCGGCACACGTGTCGATGCGTTCACGCATATCGACGGTGCAGAAGTCGGTGCGCAGGCCGTGCTCGGGCCGTATGCCCGGCTGCGGCCCGGCGCGCAGCTGAAGGACGAATCGCATGTCGGCAATTTCGTCGAAGTGAAGAATGCGGTGATCGGTCATGGTTCGAAGGCCAATCACCTCACTTATATCGGCGACGCGGACATCGGCGCTCGGGTCAATATTGGCGCCGGTACGATCACGTGCAATTACGACGGCGCGAATAAACATCGCACGATCATCGAAGACGACGTGTTCGTGGGCTCGGATACGCAATTGGTCGCTCCGGTGCGCGTGGGCCGCGGCGTGACGATCGCAGCGGGCACGACCGTGTGGAAAGACGTGGCTCCGGACCAACTGGTGCTGAACGACAAGACCCAGACAAGCAAGCCGGGCTACGTACGCCCGGTCAAAAAGAAAAGCTGACGAGGCCGCGCTCGCGGACCTCCATCCTGCAAGGACAGATAGATCATGTGCGGTATTGTCGGCGCGGTTGCGCAACGTAACATCGTTCCCGTTCTCATCGAAGGTTTGCGGCGCCTCGAATATCGCGGTTACGACTCGTGCGGCGTCGCCGTGCTGGCCGACGGCGAACCGCGTCGCGCGCGCAGCGTGGCGCGGGTGGCCGACCTCGACGAGCAGGTGCGCGAGTCGCATCTCGAAGGCACGACCGGTATCGCGCACACGCGCTGGGCGACGCACGGCGCGCCGGTGACCGACAACGCTCACCCGATCTTCTCGCGCGACGCGCTCGCGATCGTGCACAACGGCATCATCGAGAACTACGAGACGTTGCGCGAGATGCTGCGCGGCAAGGGCTACGTGTTCGTGTCGCAGACCGACACCGAGGTGATCGCGCATCTGATCCACAGTCTGTATCGCGGCGACCTGTTCGCGACCGTGCAGGAAGCCGTGCAGCAGTTGCACGGCGCCTATGCGATCGCGGTGCTGCACAAGGACCAGCCGCATACGGTGATTGGCGCGCGTCAGGGTTCGCCGCTCGTCGTGGGGTTGGGCGACGGCGAAAACTTTCTGGCCTCCGACGCGCTGGCGCTGGCCGGCAGCACCGAACGGTTCATCTTCCTCGAAGAAGGCGACGTCTGCGAGTTGACGCTGACACACGTGCGCGTGGCCGACCGCCATGGCAGCGACGTGCAGCGCGAAGTCCGCCAGGTGGCCGCGTATGGCGGCGCGGTCGAACTCGGACCGTACCGGCACTTCATGCAGAAGGAAATCTTCGAGCAGCCGCGCGCGATCAGCGACACGATTCCGCAAAGCGACGGCTTCGATGCAACGCTCTTCGGCGACGACGCGGCGAAGGCGTTTGCCGGAATCGATAGCCTGCTGATTCTCGCGTGCGGCACCAGCTATTACTCGGGGTTGACCGCGAAATACTGGCTCGAATCGATTGCGAAGATTCCGACCCAGGTCGAGATTGCGAGCGAGTACCGGTATCGCGAGTCAGTGCCGAATCCGAAGGCACTCGTCGTGGTGATCTCGCAATCGGGCGAAACCGCCGACACGCTCGCGGCGCTCAAGCATGCGCAGGGGCTCGGGCATCGGCATACGCTGTCGGTGTGCAACGTCGCGACGAGCGCGATGGTGCGGCTCACCGAACTGTCGTTCCTGACGCACGCGGGCCGCGAGATCGGCGTGGCGTCGACCAAGGCGTTCACGACGCAGTTAGTCGGCCTGTTCGTGCTGGCGGCGACGCTCGGCAAACTGCGCGGTCATGTGAGTGCAGCGCAGGAAGCCGATTACATCCGCCAGTTGCGTCACCTGCCGGCGGCGCTGAACAGCGTGCTGGCGCTGGAGCCGCAGATCATCGCGTGGTCGGAGGAATTCTCGCGCAAGGAGCACGCCTTGTTCCTCGGGCGCGGGCTGCATTATCCGATCGCGCTGGAAGGCGCGCTGAAGCTCAAGGAGATTTCGTACATCCACGCCGAAGCGTATCCGGCCGGCGAGCTGAAGCACGGGCCGCTCGCGCTGGTGACGGAAGCAATGCCGGTTGTCACCGTGGCGCCCAACGACGCACTGCTCGAAAAGCTGAAGTCGAACATCCAGGAAGTGCGCGCACGTGGCGGTGAGCTGTATGTGTTTGCCGACGCGGACACGCGCATCGTTAACGACGAAGGGCTACATGTGATCCGCATGCCGGAACACTACGGAATGCTGTCGCCGATCCTGCACGTCGTGCCGCTGCAGTTGCTCGCGTATCACACGGCTTGTGCGCGCGGGACGGATGTGGACAAACCGCGGAATCTGGCGAAGTCGGTGACGGTGGAATAACTGGGCATTGGCTGTTGCATGGGTTTCTGCCTTGAACCGGGATCACCTGCTTGCCAGCACTCCACCACGCCCGCTTAGAACGACCTCCGCAACATCAGATCGACGCTCTGCTGCGAACGCCCACCACCGGTCGCAAGCCACCCCGAGTAACCCACACTGACTTCGATCCTCGGCGTCACAGCCCCCGCGATCCGCGCCGCAGTCATCAACCGACCGTGCGGCAGCGGCGCGCCCGCCGCAGAAAACGCTGTCCCGTCACCGCTAAACACCGCCACCGAGCGCGAACGCCGCGCGAGTTCCTGCGCGTAGTCGACGCTTAGCTGCAGCGTCAGCGGATGTGCACCGCTTTCGCTGAAGCGCTTGTCGAATTCGATGCCGACATAAGGCTGCACGCTGCGTGCGTTGTCGGTGCCGACCTGCAGATCCTGTCCGCCCGCGCCGTGCTCCGCGAAGACGCTGCGGTGGAAGTAGCCGTACAGCAGGCCCACGCGCGGTGTCAGCGTGAACGTGCGGATCGGCATCGGTAGGCTCAGCTGCGTGCCCAGTTCGATGTCGTGTCCCGTAGGGTCACCGTTCGCCGTGCCGCTCGCACCGAGTGGTCGACGCAGATGCATGTCGTCGTAGCCGTACGACATCAGCGCCGAGAGCACGACCGGCCCGAGACGACGTGATCCGTACAGCGAAGCACGCAGTGTATCGATGCGCCCGTCGTCGCCGGTCGCGCTTTCCGACAGATCGCTGTGTCCATAACCGAGTGCACCGCCGATGCTGTACGGTCCGCGCCGCCAGTCGACGCCAGCAGTGAATTGATACTGATTGACACCGAAACCCGGCGTACCGCCTGCCGCGCCGTGCAGCGACAGACGATCTGCGGAACTCGCGACCCACAGCGAGCCGTCGTCCGAAGAGCAATGCGCGGCGGCGGCGTCATCACAGCGCTGTGCGTTGTGCCCGAGCAGTTGCGTCGCCGCGGCTTCGCCGGCGAGCAGCGCAGTCGAGCCGAGCGCGGTGAAGATGCTCGTATCGATCGGCGCAATGACCGTCACCGGTGGCGCCGGCTGGCCTGGAGGCGGCGGGGGCAGCGTGCCGGTGCCGGCATTGTCGATGGCGTTGACGTTCAGGTCGACGGCCGTCGCTCCGTACACGACGCTCTGGGTAACCTGCGACGCGCCCGCGCCGTCCGCATTGACGCTGCCGAACTTGCCGTTGACGGTCGTCGCCGAGACGATCTCGTAAGTCTTGCTCGCCGCGTACGTACCGGGATCGTAGAGCAGATGCAGCGCGCCGTTGAGTGTCGCGGCACCGTTCACCAGCAGCTTCGATGCGGAGGTCGGGTTCAATTCGATGGTCAGCGTACCGGCCGGTTGCTGGACGTAATCGCCCGCGACGCTCAGCGTGCCGATGGACCCGCCCGGCTGCACGACGCCCGCGTTCGCGATCGAACCGAGCACCGTGCCGTGTCCGAGCAGCGTGCCGTTCGTCTCCACCTGGATGTTGCCGCCGAGCTTCGCCGACGGATTCGCTGCGTCGCCAATGGCGAGCCGTCCCGCGTTCACGACCGTCGTGCCGGCGAACGCACCGCTGTCGCCGGTCAGCGTCAGCGTACCGGTGCCTGCCTGGACGAATGCGCCGTCACCCGAGAGCGAGTTCGCGTAGCGGCTGTCGTCGGTGCGGTTGAAGACGAGCGAGCCGTTGTTCGCCAGGTTGCCCGTTACGTTGCCGCCCGCGATCTGCAATGTGCCGCCCGTGTCGATCGTCGCGCCGCTCAGCGTGCCGAAAATCTGTGCGATGCCACCCTGTGCGATCGTTGTGCCGTTGGCGACACCGCCGCTCGCAACCGTCTGCCGGCCGCCGCTGCCGACCGTTGTCGCATTCGCCGTGCCGCCCGACGACACCATTTGCAGCGCAGCGACCAGAGTCGTGCCATTCGCGATACCGCTGGACATCACGGTCTGCACGCCGCCGCCGTCGATCGTCGCGCGGCTCGCGATGCCGCCTGCGTGAACTGTCTGTGTGCCTTGTACGACCGACAGGTCTGCCGAGCCGAACAGATCCTGTAGCGCGCCGCCGCTCACCTGTGTGCCACTCGCGACAGCGCCCGCGTACACCGTTTGCGTGCCGCCGCTCGACACGGTAGCCAGGTTCGCGAGCGCGCCCGACGAGACGAACTGCTGCCCGCCTGAACCGATGCCGGTTGCTGTAACGACGCCGCCTGACAGCACGGTCTGAGTGCCGCCAGTCAGCGTGACCCCGCTCGTCGTCGCGCCGGACGAGACGATCTGCATGCCGCCTGTCAGCAGCGTCGCGGCGGCGACGATGCCGCCAGCTTCGACGGTCTGCATGCCGCCGCTGTTGACGAGCGTGCCGCTCGCGACACCGCCGGAGCCGACCTGTTGTTTGCCGCCGATGTCGACGACGGTGGCGTCCGCTTCGCCGCCCGACGTCACGGCCTGAGTGCCGCCGCTCTCGATATGCGCGCCGCTCGCGACCCCGAGCGCCAGCACGTTCTGCGTGCCGCCAGCGCTGATCAGCGTGCCGGTCGCGACACCGCCGGACGACACATACTGCACGCCGCCCACGAGCTGCGCACTGCTCGCCGTCGAGCCCGACGACACGTACTGCGTGCCGCCGCTGCCGACTATCGTGCCGGCGACGATCGCGCCTTGATAGAGCGTTTGCGTGCCGCCGTCGGCAACGTGTGTGCCGACCGAAATACCTCCGGAGGACACGATCTGCTGTCCGCCGCTCATCACGGTTGTGCCGTCGGCTTCGCCGTCGTTCGCGACGCGCTGGTCGCCGCCGAGACCGATGGTCGTGCTACTTGCGACACCGCCCGCGAGGATGTTCTGTACGCCACCGCTCATCACCGCGGTGCCGCTTGTTGTACCGCCGGCCGAGATGGTCTGCGTGCCACCGCTAGAAACGAGCGTGCCGGTCGCGCTGCCCGCGCCGAAGACAGTCTGTACACCGCCAACGAGCACCGTGCCGCTGGCCGTGCCGCCCGACAGCACGTTCTGTTGACCGCTGCCCGAAACGGTCGTGGTCGTCGCGATGCCACCGGCCGAGATCATCTGTGTGCCGCCGCTGGAGACGGTCGTATCGCTTGCCGCGGCCCCCGACAGCACGCTCTGCAGGCCACCGCCCGAAACGGTCGTCGCCGTGGCGATGCCGCCGGCCGAGACCACCTGTGCGCCGCCACTGGAGACAGTCGTGCCACTTGCCGCAGCCCCCGCCGACACAACCTGCAAGCCACCGCTCGCCACCGTCGCCGCGTTCGCGATGCCGCCGGAAGAAATCGTCTGCGTGCCGCCATTGCCGATCGCAGTCCCGTTAGCAACGCCGCCGTCGTAAACCGTCATCGAACCGGTGTTGCCAACTGAGGTCGTGTTCGCGATGCCACCCGACGACACGTTCTCCTGGCCAAAGTCCGACACTTGCGCACCGTTCGTCACGCCGCCCATCGCGACGTTTTCGTGGCCGAAGTTCGACACCACCGTGCCGCTCGCAATCCCGCCAGCCGAAACGGTCAACTGCGACGTGTCGAGCGTGCCGACGGCGACACCGCCGGAGACGACGAAGCCGTTGCCGTATGTGCCGATGACGGTGCCGCTCGCAATGCCACCCTTCGTCACGATGAACGTGCCGCCGTTTTCGAGCAGCACGCCGGACGCGATGCCACCGGAGATCGTGAACGCGCCGAGCGAATTCGTGCCGCTAACGAACGCGTCGTCGGTGGTGCCGCTGAACGTGGCACCGGCGTTCAGCGTGATGCCGATGGCCGTGCCGCCGGAGCTGACGGTGATCGTGCCGTTTCCGAACACCGTGGTTCCGCTCGCGACACCGGCCCCCGCGATGAGTTGCACGCCGCCGCTCGATACGACCGTGCCCGACGCGAACCCGCCGCCGTCGACGTTCTGCACACCGGTACTGCCGAGCGTCGTGCCGCGCGCAATGCCGCCCGATGTGACGTCCTCGCGCGAGTTCCTGTCGACGAGACTGCCGCTCGCGATGCCGCCCGCGAGGATCGTGTGCTGCGCGAAACCGAAGACGTGCGTGTCGAGCGCGAGGCCGCCGGACGAGACGATCTGCGTGAACATGTCCTGCGTATCGACGGCGGTTCCGCCGCCCATCACGATCTGCGTGGCGTGGACGATCGTGCCGCTCGCCGTGCCGCCGGACAGCACCGTGAAGAGACCGCCGTTGTCGAGCAGCACGCCCGAAGCGACGCCGCCGCCGATGACGAACGTGCCGGCCCCATTCGTGCCCGTGACGTTGCCGGCGCCGGTGTCCGCGATCAGGATGCCGCCGCTTTGCTGTACGACACCGGTCGCGTTACCGCCGGCGCTGATTCGCAACTGGCCGCCGCTCGACACCGTCGGCGAGACAGCGAGGCCTCCTGACTGCACCGTTTGGGAGGCACCGCCCGCGATCGTCGTGGCGCTCGCGATGCCGGTTGCGAGCACGTTCTGCGCGCCGCCGCTCGTGAGCATCGTGCCACTCGTCATGCCGCCGGACGACAGATCCTCGCGGCTGTTGCTCGTAACGATCGTCGCGACAGCGAAGCCGCCGTCGACCGACTGCGCGCCGCTGCTGCTGATCGTCGTGCCGCTTGCGATACCGCCCGACGAGACAATCTGCTGGGCGCCGGCACCCACCAGGGTACCGCTCGCGATACCGCCGCTCATCACGACTTCGGTGCCGAGGTCGTGTGTCGCATATGCAATACCGCCCGACATCACCGCCTGCAGGCCGAACGCATTGATGAAGCTCGAACGCGCCACGCCGCCCCCTTCTACGTTCAGCGCGCCGTGGGCATTCACCGTCGATCCATCCGCTTCGCCGAACACGAGAAGACTCTGGTTAGAGCCGACCGTCGTGCCGTCGACCGTGACGCCCGCGGCGACTGTCGTTTGCGCGTTCGCCGCGGCGGGTGCGAAGCTTGCGGCGTAGAGCGCGGGCGTCGCGAGTAACCCGGTCAGCAGAAGCGAGACGCGCCGCTGCGGCACGTCGGGCATGGGCACATAGCCGGTTGCGCCAGGCAGTGTCATGCCGCGCCAGGTAGTCGAATATACGTTGGGACCTGTTGCGTCTATCTTCATTGCCGGTTCCTTGCTGGGTGACTTGCTGCGTGTGCCGGTTTCAGCGGAGCACTCCGGGAATCGTCCGGATGGCATCGATCACCTGCTTCGATTCGATCAGACGGGTGCATTCGAACTGCCTCGGTGTGTCCTTGTGTCGCGGGCACCAGAGAAAGTCGTGATGATCGAAGCGCACGCGTGGGTCGTTCCAGCAACTGTTGCAGACGTGATAGTTGATGACGCGGTACGGCGTATGGAACTCGTTGACCGGATGGGTGAAGCCGCTGATCATCACGGCCGGCGTGCGCACCGCCCATGCGAGCCACGACAGTCCACTCGACAAGCCGATGAAAAACGCCGCGTGCTTCAACCAGCGCGCCCGCTCGACGAGCGGCCGATCGCCGGTTTCGTCTTCCACGCCGTGCGGGATGTGATTCCACGCCATGCCGGTGCCGTGCACTTTCTTCTGGTCGATGCAGACGACGCGATAACCGGCTTCCTTCAAGAAGGCGATCACGTCGTGCCAGCCCGTCGGGTTGTTCCAGTATTTGCACTGCGTCGAACTCTGCACGGCGATGCAGACATAGGGCTCGTCGATGGGGCGCGTATCGTCGGGTAGCGCGATTTCCGGCGGTTCCTCGCGCGGATCGACGCCGAGGATATAGCCCGCTGTGCGGTGCAGTCCGACCAGGCGGAAGTCGCTCGGCTGGTGGATTTTTTCGTCGTCGTCGAAGAAGAGTCCGAGGCTGTAGGTCGCGTAATAGCGCTGTGGCTGCACCTGTTCATGCGTAACGAATCCGATCTGCGGATAGGCGTCGCGAAAGAGCGGAATCAGCTTCTCCGACATCGCGCAGGTGAGCCGGCAGCCGTGCCGGCGCTGGAATGCCGCGGCGTAGGGCATCCAGCCGATCGTGTCGCCGATCGTGCCGACCGGGAACTGCACGAGCACCTCCTTGCCGGAGGCGTCGTAGACGTGGTGCAGCGTCGGCGGTGCCTTGCTGTCCCGCGCGAGTGCGACACGTGCCCAGACGAGAATCTCAAAGCGGGCATAGTATTTCCGTGTACTCGCCACATAGCCGCGCGCGATTTCCGTTTCGAACAACACGTTGCCCGTGTCGCAGTCTCGCAGGCAGACGCGCCAGTTGCCCGCGGGCAGTGTGACGCGGCAACCGTCGTTGAAATCGAAGCAGATGCCGGCCGGCCCCTGCTGGGTTGGAACGTTTGCGGGCGGTGGATAGGCCGGTGTTTGAGGCAGTCTGGCTGTGAAACCTGATACTGGGGCGCCCGGCGCTGAAGTGTCAGCGACCGGTGCAGTGACATCGCTATTCATATTGGTTCGTTGGATATCGTGTCGTCCGGGCCAGCCTGATGAGGCTTACCCTCCTTTTCGGTTTACGGCAGATTTTCTGAAGTTTGTATGGTGGGAAAACGCATAACAATGGTGGCTTTGGCGTTGCCGGGCGCTGAGCCTTGCGCAGCAGGCGCCAAACTGGTCTTGCGGGAATCGGTTGATCCTCAGGATTCCTGCGCGCCGTCGATCTGGCCAGCTGCTTTCTTCGTCAACTGGCAGGGCGTCAGGTGAGGTGGTCGAGGCACGATGCCGGTATTGCGATGAAATATGTCGTCAGTCGATTACTGGATGCCGGGGATCCTGCGTCTCCCTGACGTGCCGACGATCTGTTGTACTATGTCGCGTCGCCCGGGGCGGGCGTTGTGAGACCATCTTCGATAGATCAAAGGCCGCAATCGGAATCGGGTTGTTCCGCACAAACCCCGACAGGCGTAATTGTCTTTAGTCACTTTCGTCACATCTGCGATCGGTAATTTGTCTTACGTCTAAACGACAGTTTGTTCACAGATTCGTGCATTGATGGCGTAATTCGGACCGGTGAATTCTCTGAAATTAATGCAGATTTCCCGAATTGCGCAGTATCGGATCGTGATTTGAAGCGATAAACTATGTGCTATTGAAGGGACCGTTAAGTGCCCCGGTCGCAATCCGTTGCGGCCTTCGTTGAACGGAAACCTTCTAGATCACTCCAACCGCCGAATACGACTGCGGAGGGCCAGACATCCTGGCTCTCAACCCCGAAAGGCTGCGTGCGCCTGCTCCCCGAGCATCGAGGGATGCGGCAACCTGCTACAGGCATGATTTTCGTTACATCGGCGCAATCCACGCACGGTGCGATTTACCACAATCGGCGTTCAATGAACGCCAGGCCATAGGCTCAAGAAGGATTCTTTCATGGACGAACGTAAGCGAGACAGCATGATTGCTTATCTCCGCCACAGGATGGAGGAGTTTGGTATCACACCAGACGCCCTCGCCGCTGCGCTAGCAAGCGGACAATCGGAACAGGCGGGGGCGCGCTACCGCAGCGCGACCGGCAATACCTGGTCCGGCGAAGGGGAGATGCCCCAATGGCTTAAACAGGCGATCAGTGCAGGGCAATCCATCGAACACTTCGAATTGTCAGCCCCGCCGGCGCCCGCTCCCGCACCTAAAGCCGGTGTGGATTGGCGAGATGACCCGTTTGCGGGCAGCCCGCTTGCACGGCAGGAAAACCCATCGCGTTAGACGTAGTGCAATTTGCCATCCAGCCTCTGTGCTGGAGAGACTGGCTGTTCTCGTACACGCCAGGTACGTACACCTCGCTGATTTCCAATAGTTTCAGTTCACCGGTCGGTTTCCTTCTCGGTTTCCTGCTCAGTTTCCTGAGTAATCAGACAGACGGGTCGATTCAGAAGCGTCTCGCAGAAGCGGAAAGACCGGCTTCGCAGCGCTCAAAACCGCTTGCAGCGTTTGTGGAGCTGCTGGGTTATTCGTTCGATCTCCAGGATTTTCACGATCGGTGGCGTGGGTGAATACGCGACCCATGCGCTCCAGCCGCCGATCGAGCGGCCCGGTGCCAGGTGAACGGGCACGGCGTTTTCATCGGACGTTTTCCGGCCGGTCTTCAGATCGATATAGGTGCTGCGGAACCGCAAGGTCGTCACCGTGACGAAGCTGTCATTGCGAAACGACCACGTGTAAGTGTTGGCGCCCACTCGGGAAATGCAGATCGATATGCCTTGTCCCATCGATTCATATTGCCCGTCCGCGGCCACACTGCTGACAGCCGAAGGTGGGGACGCCGCGCTCACCAGTTGAAGTTTGCTTCGCTTCAAGCTTAACGGCGTCGCTGCGGATGGCGACCGCATGATTGCGCAGTTCAACGGCGCAATGGGCATCAGGCGAAGCGGACTCATGGCGAGTCTGTCATCCTCCCTGGCTTTTACGAGCGCCAGGATCTGTCGAGTAAACCAGTACATGGAGACCTCTGATCATTCTGTTGACCGGCGTCGAAAAGCCGTCGGACATAAATGTCCGACAACCTTTGCAGTCGCGAATCATGATTGTTTCTGCTGGGCTGAAAGAGCTCTGACGTGACTGAAGCGGCTGTTTAACGTAAGCGCCTCGTGGGTCGCATCAAAGGCAAATCTGATAACTCAAACGGACATTCCCCGATGCGTTTCAACACAATGCGGCCGTTCGCCTGTGCCAAAACCGGGTGTCCGTAGCGCTCGCGTCAATGTAGATGCGGCTGCGCGGAGATATCCGGTGAAATGACGTGGAATGAGGTATTGCGCACATAGCGACCCTGTAACGAAGTCGGATTTCACGGCAGGCTCAGCAGAATTGCGGCCTGGAGGCTGCGCTATACTCGCCCGATGGATATGAAACGAACCTCGCTGAATCTGCTTCATTGGTGGCGCGCCTGAACCCGGCGGCCCGTTTCCCATACCGATTGAAAACGTGATGCCGCCAGTCCTGGCGGCATTTTTGTATCTGCGCGCCGATGACTGGCGGTGTCGACAAACATCCGGAACAGCAAACCATGTCAGACGTAAAACAACCCGTCGTCCTCACCGGCGACCGCACAACTGGCCCGTTGCATCTCGGTCACTACATCGGCTCGTTGCGGGCACGCGTGAAATTGCAGCACGAGGCGCAACAGTTTCTGCTGCTCGCCGACACGCAGGCGTTGACTGACAACGTCGGTCGCCATCAGAAGGTCACCGAAAACGTCATCGAGGTTGCACTCGACTACCTCGCGGTCGGCATCGACCCGGCCAGGTCGACCATCTTCATTCAGTCGCAGGTGCCGGAGCTGGCCGAACTCATGCAGTACCTGCTGAACCTGGTATCGGTCGCGCGCCTCGAGCGCAATCCGACCATCAAGGCAGAGATCCAGTTGCGCGGCTTCGAGCGCGATATCCCCGCGGGTTTTCTGACCTATCCGGTGAGCCAGGCCGCCGACATCACGGCGTTCAAGGCAACGCACGTACCGGTCGGCGACGACCAGTTGCCGATGATCGAACAAACCAACGAACTCGTGCGCCGCTTCAACAACACCGTCGAGCGGCAAGTGCTGGTCGAATGCGAAGCGGTGCTGTCGCAGGTCACGCGGCTGCCTGGTCTGGACGGTAAGGCGAAGATGAGCAAGTCGCTGGGCAATGCGATTCCGCTGGGCGCCAGTCCCGACGAGATCACCAAGGCGGTCAATTCGATGTACACGGACCCCAACCATCTGCGGGCAAGCGACCCCGGCCAGGTGGAGGGCAACGTCGTGTTCGCGTTTCTCGATGCATTCGAGCCGGATGTGCAGAAGGTCGACGAACTCAAGGCTCACTATCGCCGCGGCGGATTGGGCGACTCTGTCGTCAAGCGTGTGCTGAACGAGCGGCTGCAAGCGCTGATCGAGCCGATTCGTACGCGTCGTCGTGAGTTCGAAGGCGACCGGGCCGAGGTGCTGAATATTGTGCGTCGAGGGACGATGCGCGCGCGGGAAGTGGCGGGCGGGACGTTGTCCGAGGTCAAGGGTGCGCTGGGTTTGACGTACTTCGATCAGTAAGGGATGGCTGCGGTAAGGACGCGTTGGGATATGGACGCGTTCGCGTTTGCAATGAGGCACACGGTAGATGAGTCGCGCGACCGGATCGCCGGCGCTGTCGAGCGAATTCGCAGATCGAGGCCGTTCTTTCGAGTGGATGTCGATCGTGCACTGGCAGGCCGGGTTCAACGTTCCGACGTTTCGACCTGCCAGTGCGACGCGTTACTTCGCTTACTTCTTCGCTGCGACGTTAGCCGCGCTCAACGAGCCGCCCAGCGGGTAGGAGGTGCCGCCACCGCCGATCGTCACGCCGCCCGCGAGTCCGCTCGTCAGTGACGCGACCAGGCTCGTCACCGGTGCGAGCAAGCCCGCCGTGGTCGGTGCTGCAGCCGATCCGACCGCGTTGGCTCCAGCGCTCAGCGCACCGCCGATTGCCGCAGTACTCGATGACGTTGCCGCACCTGCTGCGGCAAGGGTCGAGCCGAGCGCCGCACCGCCTGCGCTCACGCCGCCGCCTAGCGCACCGGCCACCGAGACAGCCGCACCGGCAGTCGAACCGACCACGCTGTTGAGTGCTGTCGTGACCGGCGCGAGCACCGAGCCGCCAAGGTTCGTGCCGCCCAATGCTCCACTCACAGTTTTCAGTGTGCCCGTGACGCTGCCGAGCGCACCTGTTACCGGTGCCAGCACGCCGCCGGCACCGCCACTACCCGACAGGGAGCCGGTCAACGACGAGACAAGACTCGTGATCGGCGCAATCGGGCTGCTAGCACCGCCGGTTACGCCGCTCACTACACCTGTCACCGCGTTGAGTGCGCCCGTGACCGGTGCGAGCGGATTGCTGCCGCCCGCGGCGCCGCCGAGACCCGCCAGCGTACCGGTGACCGTGTTGACCGCACCTGTAACCGGAGCCAGCACGCCGCCTGCGCCGCCGCCGATCACGCCGTTCACTGCACCGGTTACCGTGTTGAGTGCACCCGTGATCGGTGCCAGTGGGCTACCGCCACCGACGCTGCCGCCGAGACCAGCGAGCGTACCGGTGACTGTGTTGACCACACCAGTTACCGGAGCGAGCACACCACCTGCGCCACTGCCACCCAGGCTAGTGAGCGTGCCGGTGACTGTGTTGACCACGCCGGTTACCGGAGCGAGCACACCGCCTGCGCCACTGCCGCCGAGACCGGAGAGTGTTCCGGTGACTGTGTTGATGGCGCCGGTGACAGGCGCGAGTACGCCGCCTGTGCCGCTACCACCCAGGCCAGTGAGCGTGCCGGTGACTGTGTTGACCACGCCGGTTACCGGAGCGAGCACACCGCCTGCGCCACTACCACCGAGACCAGCGAGTGTGCCGGTGACGGTGTTGACCACACCCGTTACTGGTGCGAGTACACCACCTGCGCCGCTGCCACCGAGACCAGCGAGTGTTCCGGTGACGGTGTTGACCACACCCGTTACCGGAGCGAGCACACCACCTGCGCCGCTGCCACCGAGACCAGCGAGTGTTCCGGTGACGGTGTTGACCACACCCGTTACCGGAGCGAGCACACCACCCGCACCGCTGCCACCCAAACCAGAGAGTGCGCCGGTGACAGTGTTGACGACACCGGTAACAGGTGCGAGCACACCACCTGCGCCGCTGCCACCCAAACCAGAGAGTGCGCCGGTGACAGTGTTGACGACACCGGTAACAGGTGCGAGCACACCACCTGCGCCGCTGCCACCCAAACCAGAGAGTGTTCCTGTGACGGTATTGACGACACCAGTAACCGGAGCGAGCACACCACCCGCACCACCGCTACCACCTAGACCTGCGAGTGTCCCCGTGACCGTGTTGACCACACCGGTAACCGGAGCGAGCACACCACCCGCGCCACCGGTGCCACCTAGACCCGCGAGCGTCCCGGCGACGGTGTTAACGACACCCGTGACAGGAGCGAGCACGCCACCTGCACCGCCACTGCCGCCGAGACCAGCGAGCGTGCCAGTGACGGTGTTCACGACACCGGTGACCGGAGCGAGCACACCACCCGCGCCACCGCTACCGCCGAGACCTGCGAGCGTCCCAGTGACTGTGTTGACAACACCGGTGACCGGAGCGAGCACACCACCCGCGCCACCGGTGCCACCGAGACCAGCGAGCGTGCCGGTGACAGTGTTCACGACACCAGTGACGGGAGCGAGCACACCACCTGCGCCGCCACTACCACCGAGACCCGCAAGCGTCCCCGTGACAGTGTTCACGACACCGGTAACCGGAGCGAGTACACCACCTGCGCCACCGGTGCCACCGAGACCAGCGAGCGTCCCGGTGACGGTGTTGACAACACCGGTAACCGGAGCGAGCACACCACCTGCGCCACCACTACCACCTAGACCAGCGAGCGCTCCCGTGACCGTACTAACGACACCGGTAACCGGAGCGAGCACACCACCCGCACCACCACTGCCACCTAAACCTGAAAGCGCCCCCGTGACCCCATTGACCACCCCGGTCACCACGCCCACCGGATCGCCGATGTTGCCCAGCCCGAGATTGATCCCGCCGTTCCCGCCGAGCCCGATCGTCACCGCGCCGTTACCGCCCGCGCCGGTGATCCCTCCGCTGATCGCGATCCCCCCTGGGGTGACCGACGCGCCCGCGTTGGCGCCCAACGTAGCACCGCCGGCGCTGCCGGAACCTCCAAGGCCAACGACGACACCCGTCGGCCCAACCGACCCGTTACCGCTCAAGCCGGCCGACACCCCTGCGACGTTACCCGACGCACCCACGCCCAGCGCCGCACCGCTCGGGCCGGCAGTCCCCGTGGCGCTGATGCCCGCGCCGATATTCGCCTGGGGTAGCGAGGCGCTTGAACTGGCTGTCGCCAGGAGATCGCCGGTTGAGAGTCTGTCGATGTTGATCCCGCCGCCTAGTCCTGCGACAGGCACCACGATTGTCGAATCTGCCATCACGGGACTGCTTGCCACTGTCCCGAAAGCTGCCGCTAACGAAATAGCGATAACGCTATAAGCGAAATTGCCGTGCATTTTGTGACCTCGACTTGGTAGGTACTTCGGTGAAAGGCAAGTCGGGGTGTTTGCAGGTTGTATGCCATCGGTAATTCACCAATGAGCGTGTATTTTTTTGAAATTATTCAATGAGTTATATCGCTGTCATTCAATTCGGCAAATTTTACCGATGTCGACGTGATGAGGAACATTATTCCTATTGAATACGATGTAACGTAACGTTATGCCATTTAGATTGAGCGTTACGCTTGAATATCTTGCGTATTGCATATTTTCGGGAGTTTCGACTTTCCCTTGCAGAACCCCGGGAGCAATTTCCCGCAGATTTCCGATCGATATTGAATCCACCCGAAACGTCGCTATATGCGTGCCACATAACTCCGTGGGACCACACTTTCATGAAAACCAGTCCGATCAAAACCGCTTTCGCGATTGCCATGCTGGCATTGGCAACGACAGGAACGGCACACGCCGCGGGATGCCTGAAGGGCGCCGTCGTAGGGGGAGTGGCGGGTCACTATGCGGGGCATCATGCGGTTGTCGGCGCGGTAGGCGGCTGTGTGGTGGGTCACCATCTCGCGAAGAAGCACGCTGAGGAGCAGGCCGCCCAGCGTCGTCAGGCCGAGGCGCAACCTCAGTAAATCGTCGATAGTGCCTGCGCCCGACATCGGGCCTATTGAACGCCCGTACGTGTCAGGTAGTAGATACCGTCAGCGTCGACGTTAAAACCAAAGCCACAAGCGTCAGGCGATCCGAGCGTGCGGACCTTCAAGGTTTCCGCGGTGCCCAGCTGGAATTCGATCAGGCACTGCTCGGCCCCCGTGTATTTGTCGAGATTCCCTAGCCGGTGCGTGGCGTCGATCGGCCCGTCCCGGTTGGGATCGACCGGTACACGCGCCTCGCCTGCAAAGAAGCGGACCGTCGCCGCAAGATCGCCGACGTTTGCCGACAGGTCGCCGTTCTGCGTCACGACCGGGCGGATGAACGAACTCGAAAGCGTGTAGGTATCGGGCTTTCCGCGCACCGGTACCAGCGAGATTTCGTTGTTCGCGCCAAGCGCGACATAACGCTCGAACGTCGCGCCCGTGGCGGGAATGCGCGCGATAACGTTGCGACCGGCAAGCGCCGCCAGCCGCGCGTGCGCGACGGCGATAACCCGGGTCAACACGGGCGACTTCAATGCAAGCGCTTGTTGATCGATCGCGAAGCGATACCACGCGCGTGCCGCGGCAGCGTTACCGGCTTTTGCATCGATGTCGCCGTGATAGATCTGCGCCATCGCGATACGAGCGCTGGCCGAATTGGCTGCGTTGTCGCTATCGGCTGCGATTGAGTCGGCTACCGCGAACTCCAGTTCGGCAGCGACGATTTTTCGCGCTTCCTCGATATGGCCGGCTTCAAGCGCGATCACACCGGCTGCCGCACATGCCTCATTCGAACGGCAGGGCAGGTTCTTGTCCGCGAGCAAACTGTCGCGATAGCGCCCGACGGAGTCTTCGTTGCTCGCCGCGAATCCCGGCGCGCTCGTGCCGAACAATGCGAACGCGATGATCGCAACACCACAGTGACGCGATAACGGCCACGCGAATTTAAAGCGGAAATTATTTCCCATCCGAACAAAAGATTTGCGCCAGGCCAATCGAATACCCTCATTTATTTCGTCAGTTTTTTGGTCGAATATAGATTAACGACACCGCAGTGACCATCGGTATTGCAACCAGATCGCACGTGTGCCGAAAACGCTTTCGACGCTGCGCCGGATATCGCACATACGCTGAAAATTCCCCGGTGCACGCTGCAAGCGGGCCGTGTGACAGACCATCACACGTTTTAAAACCAGGTGTTGCTATTTCGTCAAAAAATAAACGCAGAGGCGCTTTAAGGCATAGAGTTAAAGTGCTTTCTCAAGTTTATTGTGCAGTGCAGGGGGTGTATCATGAAAAGAAGAACGCCACGGCAGCTGGTCCGTTTGCTTTCGGACCTCAACTACGCTGCGAGGTGTACGGCTTTGCGGTCAGCGGCGGCAAGCAGGGAGCTCGAGCGCACGCTGAACGACAAGGAATGCGAGGAAGCGCTGGAAATCGATGACGGGCAGGACGCTTCGCAGGACATAACGCTCGTCCGGGGAGCCCACCGTGAAAACCTCCAGTGAGCACTCGTTGCGCTTTCTCGTCGAGAAATGGCTTTCGCCGGGGCCGTCGGCGCCTATTCACGTGATCGAATTCAGCCGCACGCGCTGGGACCATCGGCGGTATGTCTGCGTCGAAGCCGTGCATGCGAGCGGTTCGCGCGCGCTGTTTTTCTTTCGCCACGACGACGGATGCTGGTGTGTGTTTCCGCCTACGCCCGACAAGCTGCGGCACGCGGAAGAAATGCTGGCGCTTGACGACGCGTAGCGCAAGGCGTCGATCGATCGAGCGACGCGGCATGGCCTGGTATCATCGTGAGGCGGTATCACACGGAGACAGGCCATGTTCAGTCACATCACCGTCGGCACGCGCGATCTCGATCGCGCGATCGCTTTCTACGACGCGGCACTCGGTCCGCTCGGCATCCGGATGCTGGCCCGTCGCCATAACCCGGAGCGTGCGCTCTACGCCGCTATGGACGCGCCCGACGGCGCGCTGTTCTCTGTCTACACACCGATCAATGGCGAACCCGCGACCGCGGGCAACGGCGTAACCGTCGCGTTCGAAGCGACGAGCCGCGCGCAGGTCGATGCGTTCTACGCGCATGCCATCTCGCGCGGTGCCACCGACGAAGGACCGCCCGGTCTGCGCCTCCACTACTCGCCGAATTACTACGGCACCTATATCAGGGACCTGGACGGCAACAAGCTTTGCTGTGTGTGCCATCGCGCGGCATAGCGCACGTCGCTGTAATGCGAGGAAGCGCAGCAGCGCAACTCAGACCGATTCCGCCGCCGGTACGCTGCGCCGCGCAGTCGCGAGCGGCATGATCTGACACACGATCAACCCCGCGAGCATCAACACACACCCGATCAGCGCGCGCGCCGCCAACGTTTCACCGAGCACGAGCCATCCTGCGAGTGCGGCGAACACACCTTCCATGCTGAAGATCACGGCTGCGTGCGCGGGCGTTGCGTCTTTCTGCGCGACGACCTGGATCGTGTATGCGACGCCAACCGACAGCGCACCGCCATACAGCAGCGTGGGTGCAGCCCGCACGATGTCGGCAATACGCAGCGGCTCATACGCGAGCGCGATCGCCAGACACACCACCCCGCACGTGACGAACTGCACCAGCGCCAGCGCAAGAGGATCGTGTCGTCGCGCGAACCGGCCGACCAGCAGGACCTGCGCGGAAATCACCGCTGCGCCGGCCAGCTGATACCAGTCGCCGTACAGGATCGAGAAGTGTTCGTCGACGCTAAGGAAATACATGCCGAGCACGGCGAGCAGCGCGCCGAACCACGTGCCGAGACCGGTCCGGTGGCCGGCCAGCACGCCGATCAACGGCACGATCATCACGTAAAGCGAACTGATGAAGCCGGCGTTTGCGACTTTCGTATAGCGTAGGCCGATCTGCTGCATCGAGATGGCGACGGCCAGCAGCAAGCCGAGCAACACGCCGGCGCGCAGCAATGCAGCGGTATCGTGTGTTGTCGTGTGCGGCACACCGCTTGCCGTGCGCCGTGCCCGCAGGAACGCCACCAGGATCAGCACGACGCCCGCGCCTAGCAGGAAGCGCAGGCCGGTAAACAGAAACGGCCCGATCGTATCGAGGCTCAGGCGCTGCGCGACGAACGCGGAGCCCCAGATCATCGCGGCGATCAGCATCAACAGATTGGCGCGGAGGTGTTTGCGGGTATCGGCTTTCAAATCGGACTTCAAATCACAGTTTCTGTATAGCGTTACGCCGCTTGGGCGGAATCCGCAGTCGGCAACGACATGGGCGGTAGCGTGATCACGAAGCGTGCGCCACCCCATGAGCCGTCGTCGAGGTGCACTTCGCCGCCATGTACGAGCGCCACGCGCCGCACGATCGCGAGGCCGAGGCCGAAGCCGCCCGTGTGGCGATCGCGGCTGGAGTCGAGCCGATGAAACGGTTCGAAGACGCGCGCGCGGTCTGCAACGGGAATGCCGGGGCCGTCGTCCTCGACGGTGAGCACCAGCGAACCGGCCGTGCCCATCGACGCACGCAGCGACACCGAGCGATGCGCGTAGCGCGTGCTGTTGCGAATCAGATTCAGCAGCGCGCGAGCAACGAGCTTCGGATCGCACACATGATACGCGGGCGCCCCGGCCGTCGTCACGGCAAGTGTCAGCCTACGGTCGGCGACATCGTGCGCGATGCTCGCGGCGACACTGTCGAGCAGTTCGCCGACCGAGACCTTCATCAGCACCATGTGCCGTTCGCCCTGTTCGAGGCTGCTCAACGTCAGCAGCTCGGTGACGAGGTCGTCGAGTTCGCGCACGTCCGCACGTAGCGCTTGTTGCCGTTCGCGTTGACGTTCGGCGGATTCCGGCGATTGCAACAGCGCGAGCCCGAATTCGAGTCGCGCGAGCGGCGTCTTCAGTTCGTGCGAGATGCCGTGCATCATGTCGCGCTGGTGCAGGATCGATGCTTCGATCTGGCGCGCCATTTCGTTGAACTGCTGCGACAGCTCGTAGATGTTCGACTTCCCCGACAGTTGCGCGCGGGTGGCGAGGTTGCCCGCGCCGAACGCGTGCGCGGCTGCCTGCAGCTTGCGCAGGTCGCGCCAGTGGTAGTGCACCCATATCATCATCGCAAGCAGCGTCGCGAGCGCGACCACGATGTACGCGTAGATCTGGATGCCGAGGTTCGCCGTATCGTCGGGATGCGCATGGACGATCGTGCCGTCCGGCAGCGGCAGGTAATAGTCTTTGGCGTCGAAGCTCAATACCAGCTTGCCGGCGCGTAGATCGCGCAGCTGTTCTTCGTTCATCAGCGGGATGACGTCACGCATTGTGAGCAGACTGAAACCCTCGCTGCCATGTGCCTGCAGCGCTGCAAGCGCAGCCGCACGTTCGGGACCGGCGTGACGCTGCAGATAATCCGTCAGCACGAAAGCGTAGGCTTTCGTGCTGTCACGCGCATCCGCAGTGACACGGTCGTGAAACAGCTGCGGAAACGAATGGTCGATGAACGCGATGGCAAGGGCGCCGCCCAGCACCACCAGCAGATACAGCTTGATCAGCGAACGGAACATGTCACTCTTCCCAGGCCGACGGGCTGAACAGGTAGCCCCGGCCCCAGATCGTCTTGATCTTGTGCGGCTCCGGCGATGCATCCTCGAAGCGGCGCCGCAGTCGCGAGATGCCTGAATCGACAGTACGGTCGATGCCGTCGAACTCGATACCGCGCAACTGCTTCAGGATGTCGTCGCGGCTCAGCACCTTGCCGGCGGCGCGCGCGAGGATCAGGAGCAGGTTGTATTCGGCGGTTTTCAGCTCGACCAGCTGGCCGCGCCAGGTCACGGTGCGGTTGGGCGGCGAGATCGTCAGTTCGCCAAACACCAGGGTTTCGCCGGCGTCGGTTGCGACTGCGCTTTCGCGCGGTGCGCGCCGAAGCAGCGCGCGCGCTCGCGCAACCAGCACGCGTGGTTCGATCGGCTTGATGACGTAGTCGTCGGCGCCGATTTCGAGCCCGGCAATCTGGTCGAACACGTCGACGCGCGCGGTCAGGATCAGCACCGGCACGCACGAAAACGCGCGGATGCGCCGGCACACTTCCATGCCGTCCATGTGCGGCAGCATCAGATCGAGGATCACGAGCGCAGGCTTCTGTTCACGCACCGCGGCGACGGCGATGTCGCCGCGTCGCACGATCGTCACTGCGAATTCGTAGCTGCCGAGGTATTCGGCGATGAGCTGGGCGAGGCGATCGTCGTCCTCGATCAGCATGACCGGATGCTTGAGCGGTATCGTTTCTTCCATTGTTTTCTCCCCCGCTGAAGCGCCGATTTTATCCGGCCCCGTACGCGCGAGGGGCAGGCCGGACACTCTTGGACATTTCCACACAATTGCGCACAAATTCAAAGGGTTTCGAGACAGACGTGGGTACGGGCTATCCCTAGACTGCGGCATTCCATCCCAAAAAGACCTGACCGTGCGCAAACGTCTCCTGCATTGCTGTGCCCCGCTGCTTGGCCTGACCTGCGTATCTGCCGCTCACGCGGAGAATACCTACCTGTTTTCGCTCGCCACCGGCGTGACGTCGCGCTATGAAGGCAGCCGCGACTATCGGCCGATTGTCGGACCCGCGTTCGCCGCGCAATTCGGCAACGGCTTTTTCATCAGCACCACCGACGGTGCAGGTTATCGCAAGGACTTCGCCAACGGACTGTTCGTGTCGGCAGCGCTCAGCTACGACGACGGCCGTGCCGACGAAAACCGCTTCGACCGCCCCGGTTCGGACTACCTGAAGGGGATGGGCAACATCCCGGGTTCGTTGCTTGTTTCGGTGCAGGCCGGCGCGCATCTGTTCGGCAGTTCGACTATCAGCGTCACGCTCGATCAGCCGCTCACGCATACGACGCGCGGTATCAGCGGCCACGTCGATCTGACTGTGCCGGTACTGCAGACGCCAACCAACGACATCAGCATCACCGGCAGCCTGCATGCAGGCAGCGGCCGCTATACGCAGACCTTCTTCGGCGTGACCGACGCGCAAGCGGCGGCCAGCCGCTTCCAGTCGTACTCGACCAAGGGCGGATTCGATCACGCGACGATCTCCGCGGCCTGGAACTACACGTTCTCGCCGCGCTGGTCGTTGAACACCTCGGCCGGACTCACGCGCCTTGTCGGCTCGTCGAGCAACAGCCCGATCGTGCAGACAAAGAACAACTGGTTCGCGACGACGGCCGTCACCTATCGATACTGAGCAGCGACGGCCCCGGACCGCCGCCGCTCAAATGGAGTTCGCGATGTTTGCCTGGCAAACCCCGCTGTCGACCACATGGAAGGACAGCCTGACTTCTTCGGCGCGCACGCATGCAATCGGCGTCGACTCGCTGGTGTTGACCGGCGCGACCGGTTTTATCGGCGGCAGTGTGCTGGCGACGCTGGTGAACGCGGGATTGCTCGACCGCGTGATCTGTCTCGTGCGTGGTACGAGTGCAGCGCATGCGCTTGCGCGGCTGCGCATGTCGGCGGTGCGCAGCGGTTTGCCGCGTTATCGCGCGGAACGTCTGACGCAGGCGAACGTTATCGTCGGGGAACTGGGCGGTGAATTCTCGGCCGCCGACGAAGCACGGCTCGCCGGTGCATCGCACGTGATCAACTGCGCGGCGCCGGCGTCGCTATCGACGCATGCGCGTCAGCTCGACATGAACGTGCGCGACACGCTGCGCTTCGCATCGCGCTTCGCGTGCAGCAAGACGTTGCAGCGCTTCGTGCATGTGAGCGCGGCGATGGCGTGCGGCACGCGCTGTAGCGCGGTCGTGCCGGAATCGCTATTCGGCTATGGCGAATCGCGGCATCTGGTGCCGCACACGCAGATTCAACGCGAAGCGGAGCGGCTGCTGCGCTTGACGTACCCGCGCCTGCCGATGGTGGTCGTGCGCCCCTCGACCGTAGTCGGGCACACGGTGCTCGGCACGTCGCCGTCGGCGCGCAGCTTCTGGGTGTTTCGCGTCGTGCACGCCGCGCGTCGGTTTGCGGCGCGCGCAGTGAGCCGCATCGACGTGGTATCGGTGGACGATTGCGCGCGTGCGCTGACGTTGCTCACCGTCAAGCCGAGGCTTGCGTACGACACGTATCACGTGTCCGCCGGTGCTAACGCGGCGACCATCACGCAGATCGTCAATGCAATGGACGAAGCGACGGGCACATCGGGCAAACGCTATTCGATGTGCGCACCGCGCGAGTTACGGGCCATTGCGCGCGAGACAACCGGCGGCGAGCGGGCACCGCATAGCCACCTCGTGGAAAGGGCGCTCGGGTTGTACGCGGGCTTCGCGCAACTGGACTACGTTTTCGACAACCGGCACCTGCGCGAAGAGATCGGTTTCGACCCGTTGCCGTTCACCGATTACCTGAACGAGTGCGTGCGCACATCGCAGGGAATCGGCATCGTCGAGCAGATGAAACGTGACTTTGTCCGGCCTGTGACGGGCTTTCCAGCGCAAGAAAGCTTTTTGAAAGAAACGTGTCTCCAGGAAAATACATATCGACTCTTATGAGATGACAAACCGCCTACGCTGCGTGATACTGCCCGGCGGGGAATCGGCCGACGCAACGCCGCCGGGTCCGCTTCACCGTTCTGCTGTTCCATCCAATTTGAAACGTCGTTCAGGTCTGGGGAATAAACATATGAAGAAGATCATTGCCTCGCTCGCAACCGTCGCAGTGGCGCTGGTGTCCGTTCAAGCTTTCGCACAGGCATCGGACGCAGCTGCGCCGGCCGCCGCTGCCAGCACGCCGAAGAAGCATCACAAGCAACTGAAGCACCACGGCAAGCGTGCCAAGGTTGAAGAGGCAGCATCGGCTGCCGGTACCGCCGACAAGGGTACGCAACAGTAAGTCGAACGCTGTGCCGGCGCGTCCTTGAACGGTACGCGTGTAGTAGACCGGCGCGACGCGTTTCAGCAAAAAGGCCAGAGCGTTTGCTCTGGCCTTTCTGTTTTTGCTTTCTGTGCCGCGTGCGTGAGCGTGCGCGGCAGAGATGCACAGTTACTGCAGCGCCATTTCAACGACCTTGACGAGCACCAGTGCAACGGCAATCACCAGGTAACCGCGCAGCACACCCATCCAGATCCGCTTGCTGAGCGTGAGGTTCGGCGCCGGCAGTTCATTGAGCGGCGGCATGCGCCACGTGTCGCGTGTGCCTTTTTCCAGCGATGCCGACAACGCATCCGCCCATCCGTTGATGCCGCGCTTGCGCAACGGTATCGCGATCGCAGCGACGGCCAGCGCGAGCGCCGTACCGCCGCCGAGCACTTCAAGGATCGTTTCGCCCGTGATATCCGGGTACATAACCGATGCGGTCAGTACGATCGACAGCATCACGAGTACCCAGATCACCGCGCCGGTAAAGACGTTCAACTGGGTCGAATTGACCCACGGTCCGAGCACTGCACGATCGTTGCACAACAGCAGCAGGAACACCGTTGCGCTTGGCAACAGCACACCGGCGAGCGTCTGCACGGCTTCCGTCAACAGACCGAGCGGGCTGCCGGGAATCAGCACGAGCGCCGCGGCGAACGCGATGATGCCGAAGTAGACGAGGTAGAAGCCCTTCGCGTCGGACACACCGCGATGCAGCGAGTGGCGGATGCGGAACACGTCGCCGATTGCGTAAGCGGTCGAGAGCGACACGGCAGCTGCACCGATGATGCAGGCATCGAGCAACGCCACCGCGAAGATCACCGCGGGCCACTTGCCGACGTACTTGTCGAGCCCGGCGATTACGCCGCCCGCATCGGTGAAGTTACCGAACTCCGGTCGGCCCTGGAACAGCGCTGCACAGAACGAAATCATCGCGACGGCGCCGATCATCACGAACGCGATACCGATCCACAGGTCCGCTTTTTCGTACTTCATGAAGCGCGGCGTGATGCGCTTGTCGACGATGTAGCTCTGCTGGAAGAACAGTTGCCACGGTGCGACCGTCGTCCCGACGATACCGATCACGAGCAGCATCACGTCGCTCAGCTTCGAGTGAGCGGGCCAGTTCGGAATCAGGAAATCGCGCGTCATCTGGCCGACCGGTGGATGGATCGAGATCAGCACGGGTACCAGCAGCAGGCTCAACAGACATAGCCCGAGCGCAAAGCGTTCGAATCTTCGGAAGTTGCCGGTACTGACCGCAGCTCCAGTGAGCAACGCAGCGATGATCACGCCGGGGATCTTCGGCACGCCGAGAAAATCGAGCGCAAACGTGATGCCGATGAACTCGGTGACCAGTGTCAGTGCGTTCAGGATGAACAGATCGATGACGCTAAAAGCGCCCCAGAATTTGCCAAAGCGCTCGAAGATCAGCCGTGCGTGACCGACCCCAGTGACCGCGCCGAGCCGCAGCACCATCTCCTGATTCACGAACAGGACGGGAATCAGGAGAAGGAGCGTCCACAGCAGCGTGGTGCCGTAGTTCTGGCCGGCTTGTGTGTAGGTGCCGAATGCGCCGGCATCGTTGTCGCCGACCATCACGATGAGGCCGGGGCCGAGGATCGCGAGCAGCGTACGTACCCGTGCGAACCAGGTGTTACGTGGGGCGATGTCGTGGCGCGCGATGGTGCCGAAGGCACCCTTGATGTCGCCGAGATGCGCTTCGTCGAGGACGGCGCTGCGCTCGAGCGCAGCATTGCGTGGTGGTGAAACCTGGGTTGGCGTGGACATGATGTCGTTCTCCGAAGCGTGAGTATTGTTTTCGCGGCCGTTGCCGGCCGCGTCGTGTGATGTGTTTTATCGACGCCGCACTTTCAACGCAGCGCGAACTGCGTTGAATGCCGTCGCAACGGACGCGCGCAAACCGCGGTGGCGCGGCTCCAGCGACAGCATGTCGTTGTAGTGGGTACGCGCTTCTTCGATGCGCGGCAGTTGTGAAACGAGGAGAGCGAATTGCATGGCGATTCCTCCGGTAAGACGTCAAAACGGGCGCGCAGAAAGCCGGCTGCGCCGTTTCACGTACGGCCGCGCCAAAGGGAGGCGGCGACCGGAAGAATGCGGCGGACTTTCCGTCAGGCGACGCGCAGTGCAGCGCAGGGGCTGCTCATGCGCCGCGAGTGCGTGCGGCAATAAAAGCGAGAAGGGCAAGAGTCACTAGAGTCACTGTCAGGCATGACGGCCTCCTCTGCGCATGTGCATGTGCGCAGGTACGTTGATCCACACGCCGGTCCCGCGACAACGCGGATGACGGGCGTGACGACGCAGCGCAACGGGCAATGCCCGCAACGCCAGACCGGCCATGACGCATACGCGCAAACGCACGTATGCCGTAACGGCAGCGGTCAGTAAATGTGCACGGAGGAGTACTGCGGATACTGCTACGAGTAACTACGGCGCGCACCGTTTGCCCTTTGGGCAAGACGGCGGCTAGGGAAGAGACTTAGCGCGGGACGTCCTGCCTGTCAGGCAGAGAAACCTGTCGAAGATCGACTACTGCTACTGTCCAAGGCGTTCGCCCCTTTTGTGATAACAGCGGGATTTTAGGCACTCGCCAGATGGCAAGTCAATGAAAAATACTTGAGCAGTTGAATTTTTTTCTTACGGTCAGCTTGCTCAAGAGTCCTGCATGAGTTCGTGCCGCCGGTCATCGTGCTGCCTAACCCCATACGCCGGCGCCCGGCTTCGCGAGATGTTTCGGGCTACGACGCATCGGCGGCAAGACCGCGCTTGATGAGTTCGTCGAGCAGGCCGTTCATGCCGCCCGGGTGTGCGGCCGCGCGCGTCTTCAATTGCTCGACCAGATTGCTTTCGAGCTTGCATGCGAACGGCACGAGCCCTTGCGCCTGATCGAGCTTGCGCTGCTCGCGCCGGTCGAGCGCAGGCGCCGCTGCGCCTTTGCCGAAACGGTCGGCGGTGGCCAGCTTCATCGCGTTGTTCAGTTTCAGCGCCTTGTTCTTCTCAAGGTCGGTCTTTTTCATTGGCATACGGATTGTCTCTACGGAAAGAATAAGTCCGCATTGTACGCATCGCGGCCACCGGTAGCGGCGACGCGCACGCGGCGTGTCACTGCAGGCGTCACACGGCTGTGCTTTACTTTCGTTTTTCGCAGATTGGGAGTGACAGATGGACATCGGTTTTATCGGTCTCGGTGAGATGGGCACCGCGATGGTCGCCAACATGCTGAAAGCCGGCCATCGCGTACGGGTCTGGAACCGCTCGCCGGAACGCGCGCAATCGCTGGCACAGGCCGGCGCGCAGGTCGTCGCGACGCCCGCCGAGGCCTTCGCCGGCGACGCCGTGTTCTCGATGCTCGCCGACGACACCGCATTGCGCGAAGTCGTCAGTGCAGGCCTGCTGGAAGGCGCCGCGCGCGGTCTGATTCACGTGAACATGGCCACCATTTCGGTGACGCTAGCCGAAGAACTCGCGCACGCCCACGCGGCACGCGGCCTGCACTATGTCGCCGCGCCCGTCATGGGACGTCCCGACGTTGCCGCCGCCGCGAAGCTGACGATCATCGCCGCGGGGCCTGCCGAAGCGATCGACCGTGTGCAGCCGGTGTTCGACGCGATCGGCCAGAAGACGTGGCGCATCGGCTCGCTTGCGCAACAGGCGAACGTTGCCAAGCTCGCGGCCAATTTCATGCTGGCTTCGGCCGTCGAAACGCTCGGCGAGGCGTCGGCGCTGCTGGGCGGCCACGGCGTTGCGATGCAGGACTTTCTCGACATCATCACGAGCAGCGTGTTTCCCGGCCCGGTTTATCAGGGGTACGGGAAGATGATCGCGGAGCAGCGCTACGAGCCCGCGCTCTTCAAGGCGCGTCTCGGGTTGAAGGACGTGCGGCTCGCGCTGGCGGCGGCCGAACTCGTCTCGACGCCGCTGCCGGTGGGCAGCGCCGTGCGCGACAGCCTGCTCGAGGCGATTGCGCACGGCGACGGCGAGAAGGATTTTGCGGTGCTGGGCAAGGTGGCGGCACGGCGGGCCGGGCGCTGAGCCGGCTCGCCCGCGATGCACCGTACGCGGGCATAATGGCTGCCCATTCGTTCTTCTGAAGCGTTGCCATGAGCCTGCATACCTGGTGGCTGTTCCTCGCGACGGTGTTCGTCGTGTGCGCGATTCCGGGCCCGAACATGCTGTTGATGATGACGCATGGGGCGCGGCACGGGCTGCGCCGCTCGAGTGCGACGATGGCTGGCAGCCTGTCCGCGCTCGTGTTGATGCTGGCAGTGTCGGTGGCGGGGCTCGGCGTGTTCCTGAAGGCATGGCCGGCGATGTTCAACGCGCTGCGGATCGCCGGTGCGGTGTACCTGGTCTATCTCGGCGTCAAGGCGTGGCGCGCGCCCGCTGTCGAAGCGTCCGCGCCATCCGCTGACCTGCCGGCGACGCACTTCCGCTCGCGCGCTGCGCTCTTTCGCAACGGCTTCCTGGTGGCGAGCAGCAATCCGAAGGCAATCCTGTTCGCCGCCGCGCTGCTGCCGCAATTCATCGACGCCGCGCGCCCGGTGCTGCCGCAATTCGGCATCCTCGTGGCCACGCTGTCGGTGATCGAGGTGAGCTGGTATTGCGTATACGCGGGCTTTGGTTCGCGGATCGGCGCGCATCTGAAGAGCCGCAACGTCGCGAAGGCGTTCAACCGGCTAACCGGCGGTGTGTTCGTCGGTTTTGGCGCCATGATGGCGCTCGTACGGCACTGAAGAGGGCTGGAGCGGTGCGACGCACCATCCCGGAATAGCCTGTATTTGTTACCGAAGAGCAATTTTAGAGCATGGATTCAGACAAAAATGTTGCGTCGCACCACGTGCTTTGCTATAGTTGGAACTGTCTCCTCCATGTCTCCTGATATGGATTCAGCCCGCCAAACATGGCGGGCTTTTTTTCGTCTGGAGTTTTTGCATGGGGGGCGGCCGCGCCCGCCATGCTGCGCTTAGGCACGCGGCGCGCAGGGCGCACGCCGCGTCACGCTCAGAACTTGTACGACAGCGCGAGGAACGTGATGATCGGGTCGGCTTTCAGCTCGGCCTTGCTCACGCCGAGTTCGCTGCCGTCCGCGGCCTTGATGATGACCGACGAGGTCGTCTTCAACGGGATGTAGGTCACCGATGCCACGACGCCAAAGTTCTTCGAGAGGGCGTAGGTCGCGCCCACGTTGAACACCGGCTGCCATGACGACGACGCTTTCCCTTCCACCGAAGTCAGCCCCGGTTTGCCGGCGCCCGCGGCGAGAATCGAGCCGAGGTTGTTCTGCGTCGACGTGACGAAGTTGTTGTTCAGCTGGATGTCGGAGAACCAGTTGTACGACACGCCGATACCGACGAACGGCCGGAATTTCGAGGTCGCCGAGTTGAAGTAATACTGGAATATCACCGCCGGGCTCCACTGCCGCACGCTCTTCACGATCGGGTTCGCGGGCCCGTCGCTGAGGTTCTGGCTACCGAGCGCGCCGGCCGGTCCAGGCGGCTTGATCGTGCCGTGACCGGACAGCTTGAACACCGGCGGCACGCCAGCCACCGACGACACGGCGATGTGGTCAGTAAAGAAGTGGCTGATGACGAGGCCGAGCGTGTCGGCGTTGTTAGTCGACAGCCCCGTGCCGGGTGACGTGAACGAATTGGGCAGCCGCAGCGGCCCATTGATCGGCGTCTGTGCGACACCGGTTGTCAACGGCCCCGAGTTCGGGTCGAGCGGTGCGACGTGAAACCAGCCGAGTGCGACGACGTTATCGCCCGCCTGCTGCGCGTAGGCACCTGCCGACAGGCAGGCGGCCAGCGCTGCCACAATAATTCTTTTCATCTTTTTCCTCTCCTTGTCGACCGCAGTACGCGCTTTAGCGCTGACTCCGGTCCCATGCACAGCGGTCGATCGGCCTCGATGCTTTAGCGTTTATTCCAGCCGCTTTGGCACCTGTTCCGACCTCATGCGGGCTTCCTGCAGCGCAAGTCACTGCGGCTTCCGGTTGCCCGCATTCCCCCGGCTCCTTACCCGCCGCTACTGGGGCGGCGGGCAGGGAGGCGTCATGTGGTTGCGCTCAGGATGCGTGTGCTGCATCCCCTCACTGGACAAATGCGCCGACGGTGAAGTACGGGGCCGACGGCGTCGTCAGATCGAGGTAGCCGAACACGCCGCCCGTGAAGATGAACTTCCCGGTTGGTGTGCTACCTGCTGCGGCGCTCGTTACCGACGACGTCACGATGCCCGGTACGGTCTGCGCGTAGTTCAGGTTCAGCGCCGTCGCGAGCGATGCCTGCGAAGGCTGGAACGGATCGAGCAACGTCGCTTGAGTACCTGCAATGGCTGTCGTGCGATAGTCGAACTGGCTGTCTACCCCGATGTACTCGCCGTCCTGCGAACCGCTGGCGATGGTCGTCTGCGGCGCGAGGATCGAGATACCCGATTCGTCGTCCGCGTACGGGCCTGTCGGCGACGAACTGGCCGCGCCCGTGCGGACCAGGATCGGCACGTTCTGGCCGCGCAGCTTGCCGACGATCATGTAGCCCTTCGCTTGCGGCGTGGCCGACAGCGTCGGTTTGGCCTGACCGAGGAAGCCGTTGGTGACGAATGCACCGCTGCCATCCGGCGACTGCGTGAAGTTCGAGCCGGCTTGCTGGGTGATGCCCGCGTTGACACCGCTAATGTCGGTCTCGGTCCACGTGCCGTCGGCGTTGATGACGATCGTCGAATTGACGGCCACCGGCGCGAAGGATTGCGACGGAATCTGGTGGTAGCCGACCTGGTTGTACGTGCCCGCTACGTTGGCCAGGTTCGTTTCCAGACTCGAGAAGCCGATGAACGGGTAGTACGGGAACTTCGTGTCAGGCACTGCACCGGTGCCGAGCACCCCGCCGAACGAAATTTCCGCCCCCGGAATCGTGCCGCCCGCAACGCCTTCACCGATGAAGACACGCGCGATACGGGTTGGGTCGAGGCTCGCGCCGTTCAGACGGTAGGCGCACTGGTTCAACTTCTGCGTCGGCAGCGTCGTTTCCTGCGTCATCGTGCCGCTCGCCGTCTGGCCTGCGCGGGTCGGCATGACCGTACCCACCGTGGCCGGAACCGGTGATTCGACATAGCTGACCTGCCAGGTCATCTTCGTCGTGTCGATCTGCAGCTTGGCGAGTTCGCCGTCGCCGCCGCCGCCGGTGTAGACCGTGGTGTAGTCGAGCGTAGCCGGACAGAGCCTGACCTCCGGTGTCGGCGGTGGATCGTTGCCGCCACCGCTACACGCCCCGAGAAGCGGCGCAGCAAGAGCGAGCGCCGAGACGATTTTCCATTCCATACCGCGCCTCCTATCCTATGTTTTGTTTGTGAGCAGCCAGCTCCCTGTCCAGCCGCCTCTTGCTTTAATTAACTGCTGCCACTGTCCCCGCCTGCATCGCGGCTATTTGCTATCTATTTGCTGATTTGGGCTCCGACGCCGAAGTACGGCATGTTTGGCGTGGCGTTCGGAATGGCGGACGTCGGGGTAATCCCGCTGTTCACCGAATCGTTCGAGTTACCCTGGATTTCAATCGCATAGAGACCACCTGAAGCGATCGCATAGCCCGTTTTGCTTGACGACACAGTGACGCCGATGAGCCCGGGGCTCGACAGACCGTAGTTCAGGGTGAACCCGTCTTCGGTTTGCGACGTGCTCGGATTAAGGAACGAGGCCGTCGTGCCCTGGACCAGCGTCGCCGTGTACTTGAAGTTGGAGTCGGCGCCGACGTAACCGCCGTCGAAGCCGCCTGATGCGATCGGCGTCGCTTTTGCTAGCAGCGAGATGCCGGATTCGTCGTCGATCTGCGCGTCGGTGTAAAGCGGTGCCGTACCAAGGTTGATGAAGCCGGTGCGGACTATGAGCGGAACCGTTGCGCCGTTGATCTGGCCGAGCACCATGTGCGCAGTACCGGATTTTCCGCTCGCTCCGACGATCGGTTTTTTGAACTGCGGCAATAGTTGCGGGGCCTGTTGGCTATCGAAATAACCGTTGCCGTTTAGCGTCCATGCTGCGCCTGTCGTCAAGCAGCCGGTCGAACTGGCAGAGCCACCCGTGGGGGCTGCGCTAGATGACGTACAGCCGCCGTTCGCGTCGAAGGTTTCGATCGAATTGGTCGCTATCGTCTGGTAACTTGCCGACGGCGCGAGGTGGTACAGCAGGCCGTTATAGGTACCAGGCAACTTAGAGATGTCAGTGGTTGTGCTCGCGAAGCCGAGGAATGGATAGAAATCGAAATGCCGGTTCGGCACCTGGCCCACGTTGCTGTAAAGCGGGACGCCTAGCACGTCGATATTCAGACCGTTGAATTGAACCGTCGCCCCAGGAATCCCACCACCCGCCACCCCAAGACCCACAAGAATCATCGGCGGATTAGCCTGATTGAACGAAGCCGCGGTGCTGTAAGTCGAGCCGTCGACCGAAGCTGTCCCGCTGCCAGGCGTGAGGATGAACGCGCAGCGGATCTGTTCGGCGGTCGGCAGTGCGCCGGTAGGCGGATGCGCCACGGCGCCCGTGATCTGCACGCCTGCACGCGACGGCGTTACCGTGCCGGTGTGCAACGGAATCGGAGACTCGAGCCACTTCAGCGTGTAGGTCATCGCTTGCGCGTCGATGTTCAACGACACCACTTCGCCGCTGCCCGCACCGCCAAGGTAAGTGCTCTTCACGATATCGCCAGTCGCAGGACACAGCGCGCCAGCGGTGGTGCTGGAGCCGGAACCACTACCTGAGCCCGCGCCTGACGTAGGCGGACCCTGTACGCCACAACTCGCTCCCGAGCATTGAGCGGAATTGATCGGTCCTGGATTGCCGGCGTTACCGCCTCCACAGGCGACCATCAGGGGCGCTGCGCAAACGGCTAGAGCAACGCCTCTGAAAATGGCGTACGACATGCTGCTGTCTCCCTTCTTTAATTGTGCGATGTAATTTCGCCGCGCTTAAAAGGGCTGTCAATTGATAGAACCGTCTAAAAAGATCGATTCAAACAACTCTTGATTCGCGCAACTCGCACTACAGCGAGCGTGCCGGGCCTTTTAAACAAAAAACGATTTTTCAGCGAACACACAACATCGTTGCTTTGCAGCACGCGCCTGTCGGGCAACGGCGCCGGCAAAATGGCTCTATCATCTTCGAACGATCGTTCGTGAAAAAGCCAGTGCTTTCCCTAAGACGAAAAAACTATGCGAAGCGAATCGGAAGTGAGGAATGAATTACCGGCCGGTAATCATGCGGGATGATTAAAGACTATTTGGGTTTTTACGGATCGGCGGGTTAACGCCAATTCGATAACGCGTAATTGCGGGCAAAAAAACAGCCGGCATTTTGAAAGCCGGCTGCGGGTTCGAAACGATTCTTGCCGGATCTGTCCGGCGTCTCGATTAGCGTTTCAGACCGGTGTCTTCGGTGACGCCGATGCTCAGGTTCATGCACTGGATCGCCGCGCCCGATGCACCCTTGCCGAGGTTATCGAGCCTCGCGACGGTGACGAAGTGCTCGTCGTTGCCGAACACGAAGAGGTCGACGCGATTGGTGTCGTTGGCTGCCTGAACGTCGAAGAAGCCGTCGTCGAGATTCTCGTTCGCATTGAACGGCGCAACGTTCACGAACGCTTCGCCGGCGTAGTACTCGGCGAACAGCGCCTGCACGTCTTGCGGCTTCGCGTTCTTCGCGAGTTGACCGGGCGAGAAGTACGTCGTGACCGCGAGACCCTTGTAGAAATCGCCGACGATCGGTGTGAAGAGCGGTGCCGCTTTCAGACCCGTATGCGCGGCCATTTCCGGCAGATGCTTGTGGGTGAGCGCCAGCGCATAGGCCCGCGGGCTTTTCAGCTTCGCATTGCCGGCGGCTTCGTACTCGGCAATCATTTTCTTGCCGCCGCCGCTGTAGCCGGTGATCGAGTAGCTGTGCGCGGCGAAATCGGCTGACACGATGCCGCCTTCCACGAGCGGGCGCATGGCCAGCACGAATGCCGATGCGTGACAGCCCGGCACGGCGATGCGCTTCGAGCCGCGAACCCGTTCGCGTTGCGCGCGGTTCAGCTCGGGCAGGCCGTAGGCCCAGTCGGCGCTGGTGCGAAACGCCGTACTCGCATCGATCAGCACCGTGCGGTCGTTGTCGACGAGCGTGGCCGATTCGCGCGACGCAACGTCGGGCAGGCACAGGAACGTCACGTCCGATGCGTTGATGAGACGGCGACGTTCATCGAGATCCTTGCGCTTCGCTTCGTCGATACGCAGGATTTCCACGTCGGCGCGCGCTGACAGGTATTCGAAGATCTTCAGGCCGGTGGTGCCTTCCTGTCCGTCGACAAAAACTTTCGTGCTCATCTCATTCTCACTGGCTAGCTGGAAGACGGGCGCCGTAGCGCCGGACCGACATTTTAAGACCGTTTGGCCGGGCGGTGCGACGATGTGTGCAGCAGTCGGCAAAAAAACACGTTATGCGCGCAGTTGCGTGCCGTTGACGGCGCATTCGCGGGGCATCGACGGCATTCCATGTGCTGCAACGTCGATGCTAGCGGCCGTAAGTGACAGTCATGCGTGCATAGCCGAGCGTCGCCGTCGAGATCTCGTGATCGAACATCAGCGCAGGACGCCCTTGCGCGAGCCGCAGGTCGACGGTGTCGAGCGCGTAGACGGTGACGATGTAGTGGTGCGGCTTGCCGGGCGGCGGGCAGGGGCCGCTGTAGCCTTCGTCGTCGAAATCGTTGCGCGCCTCGACGGCGCCGAGTTTCTTCAGCAGACCCGATGCGCTCGCATTCTCAGGCAATTGCTCGACCGTGGCGGGAATTCCGGCGACCGCCCAGTGCCACCAGCCGCGGCCCGGCGCATCGGGATCGAAGACGGTGACGGCGAAGCTGCGCGTGCCGGTGGGCGGGTCTTGCCACGACAGTTGCGGCGAGCGGTTGCCGCCCTTGCAATCGTCCTGGCCGTACACCTGGGCGGCGTCGACGGTGCCGCCGTTGTGAAAGCTTGCACTGGTGAGCGAGAACGGTCCTTCGGCGAGCGCATGTGGGCCGTGGGCGGTGACGAGCGCGAGGCCGAGCAGCAGCAACCCGAAAGACGGCAACCGTGGACGGGGCGACGCAAGCGAAACGACCAGGTAGCGCGGGCGCATGTGCCGGTTCTCCTCAGAAGGGCGTGCAGCGATCTTCGATCATTGTCCCTATTTTCTGCCCCGAACGCGATTGGCGTCCAACATTCCGCGCGGAAAGGCTCGCAGGCAGGCTCCCGGCCAATGAGTTCGGCTATAGTCTGGCGAACAAATCGATTGATTGCTTTTTCGATCGCATCCGTCGAGGACGGTGAGCGCATCGAACGAACGCCCGGGGTAAGCAGTGCGACAGAGCGAAAGAAAGCGCGCGATTCAGCTGCCGGTCAAGGTCGTGCTGGCCGACGACCATCCGGTGCTACTGGTGGGTGTCGAGCAGGCACTTCAGGCGTTCCCGGATATCAAGGTGGTGGCATGCGTGCGCCAGTCGACCGATCTGATCCACGTGCTGCAGAACACGCGCTGCGACGCGCTCGTGACCGACCTCGCGATGCCCGGCGGTCAGTATGGCGACGGCCTGCCGCTGATCGTCTATCTGCGCCGCCACTTCCCCACGCTGCCGGTCGTCGTACTGACGATGCTCGAAAACGTCGCGCTGCTGAAGCGACTGCGCGAACTCGGGGTGCTGGGGATCGTGAGCAAGTCCGATGCGTTGAGCCACGTCGGGCTCGCGGTCCTCTACACGACTCGCGGTAGCGAGTATCTGGGCCCCGCGGTCGCGGCATCGCTCGATGCAACGCGCCCTGGCAGCGATCGCAACGCCGCCGAAGCGATGCTGTCGACACGCGAGCTCGAAGTGGTGCGGCTGCTCGTGTCGGGTATGACGCCCACGGGAATCGCCGCACTGCTGAAGCGCAGCATCAAGACCATCAGCACGCAAAAGAAGGCCGCCATGCGCAAACTCGGGCTGGCGCACGACGCGCAGCTTTTCCAGTACGCGCAGCACAACGGGCTGTTGAATCTGTCGCCGCACATGCACATGTCGGAAATCGCCGACGATCAAGCGAGCGCTCCGTAGCCGGCAGCGGACCGGCTTCAAAAAGAAAGGCCGCCTGTCGTGACTCGTGACGACGGGCGGCCTTGCGTTTTTGCTACGGCAGTGGCCCGCCACTACCGGGCCGGAACTTCGAAACGCTTACTGCGGCGCAGCCGTCGCCCCGCCGTGCGCAGCGGACCATTCGGCCGGCGCGTGCAGGAATTTCTCGACTTCGTCGAGCGTCTTCGTTTCGAAGTAGCCGGCTTCCTTCGCGACACGCAGGACGTCCCACCACGTGGCGAGCGCGTGCAGGTCGACGTCGATGTCCTTCAGGACCGACACGCTTTCCTTGAAAATGTTGTAGTGGAACAGCACGAAGCAGTGGTTCACCGTCGCGCCAGCCGTGCGCAGCGCATTGATGAAGTTGATCTTGCTGCGGCTGTCGGTGGTCAGGTCTTCGACGAGCAGGACGCGCTGGCCTTCGGTCAGCAGCCCTTCGATCTGCGCGTTGCGCCCGAAACCCTTCGGCTTCTTGCGCACGTATTGCATCGGCACCATCAGCCGGTCGGACAGCCAGGCGGCAAACGGGATGCCGGCTGTTTCGCCACCGGCGACGGCGTCGATCTGCTCGTAGCCGACATCGCGCAGGATGGTCGCTTCGGCCATGTCCATCAGGCCGCGGCGTACGCGCGGATAGGAGATCAGCTTGCGGCAGTCGATATAGACCGGGCTCGCCCAGCCGGACGTGAAGATGTACGGTTTCTCGGCGTTGAAGTGCACGGCCTGCACTTCGAGCAGCATGCGCGCGGTGGTGTCGGAGATCGTCTGGCGATCGAAGCCTGTCATGGGCGGATCCTTGGTATGAGCGGGAGGGTGGGCGCGGGGCCCGATGGCGCGGCAAATGGTGCTCGGGGCATTCGGGCGGCGTTCCGGGTCTGGCGACCGGGCGGAACACACGGCCCGGTATGTGAGACCGGTTTGCTGCGCGCGTAGGCCGACATTTTACCCGATTCGGGTCGGAGGCAGAAGGTCGCGTTGAGCCGGCATGCATTACACTCACGCGATTTTCATGGTCCGGCGCGCGCATCGATCGTGTCGCGCCGACAAGGTGTCCTCGATGAGCGTCGTTCCGTCTTCTTCCCCTTCGTCCGTTCCTGCCGTTACCGTACGGCGTGGCCATGCCGGCCGCGCGCTGCTCGCCTCGGTACTCGGCTACGCGATGGACGGCTTCGACCTGCTGATCCTCGGCTTCATGCTGCCGGTCATCGCGGCCGATCTGCATCTGTCGTCGGCCCAGGCCGGTTCGCTCGTGACGTGGACGCTGATCGGCGCCGTAGCGGGCGGTCTGATCTTCGGAGTGTTGAGCGATTATTTCGGCCGGGTACGGATGCTGACGTGGACGATCCTGATCTTCGCCGTGTTCACCGGACTCTGCGCGCTTGCGCAGGGTTATGCGGATCTGTTGCTCTACCGGACGATCGCGGGCATCGGGCTCGGCGGCGAATTCGGTATCGGCATGACGCTCGTCGCCGAAGCGTGGCCGGCCGAGCGACGGGCGAGGGTGTCGTCGTATGTCGGGCTCGGCTGGCAGCTCGGCGTGCTGGCCGCGGCGTTGCTGACGCCGCTGCTGCTACCGCTGATCGGTTGGCGCGGCATGTTCGCGGTCGGCCTGCTGCCCGCTGTCGTGTCGTTCGTCGTGCGGCGGCGCGTCGAAGAGCCTGCACTTTTCACCGAGCGCGCTGCGCACCGCCGCAGCACGACCGGCAACGCACGCCGCCCGCTGCCGCTCAAAAGCCTGATCGTCGATCGGCGCAGCACCTGCGCGAGCGTCGGCATCGCGATCCTCTGCTCGGTGCAAAACTTCGGCTACTACGGCCTGATGATCTGGCTGCCGAGCTATCTGTCGAAAACCTTCGGCTATTCGCTGACGAAATCCGGTCTATGGACCGCGGCAACGGTTGTCGGAATGGGCGCGGGCATCTGGCTGTTCGGCATCGCCGCCGACCGGTTTGGTCGCAAGCCGACGTTTCTCGCCTATCAGGCCGGCGCCATCGTCATGGTGTTCGTCTATGCGCAACTCACTACGCCGCTCGCGCTGCTGGTGGGCGGCGCGATCATGGGGGTGTTCGTCAACGGGATGATCGGCGGATATGGCGCGCTGATTTCCGAGCTGTATCCGACCGAGGCGCGCGCCACCGCGCAGAACGTGTTGTTCAACATCGGTCGCGCGGTCGGCGGTTTTGGGCCGGTGGCGGTTGGCGCGCTTGCGGCACGCTTTTCGTTCGGTGTCGCGCTCGGCATGCTCGCGTCGATCTATGCGCTGGACATACTGGCGACGCTTTTTCTGATTCCCGAACGTCGGGGCGCCGCGCTGGAATAGGGCGCGTACGCCACATGTTGCGCTTCGGCACGCCGCACGCCACACGCGGCGTATCGGCATGTCGCACGGGGAACGGAGCCGCCCGCCAACCCGCCGCCGCAAGATGATCGGCGCCCTTTGCACAGCCGCCTATCCGTTATAGCCCCAGGCGCCGCGACACGCCTGCGGTGTACACTAACCGACCCGCATCTCCCTGCGTCATCTGCCTTCCGCCGAGGTTCAATGCCGCGCCCAACCGGCGCACGCGCGAACCGCCGCACAGTCGACTACCCCCTCGATACATGCAAGCGAAAAGGCCCTCATGACGCGATGCGCTGGACCCAATTTCTCTCGCCTCGCAGGCCAAAAATGGACGAACAACTGAAGCAAAGCGCTCTCGCGTATCACCAGAATCCGAAGCCCGGCAAGATCTCGGTCACGCCGACAAAGCCGCTATCGAACCAGCTCGATCTGTCGCTCGCGTACTCGCCGGGCGTCGCTGCCGCGTGCATGGCGATCTACGAGGAACCGCTCGACGCGCAGAAGTACACCTCGCGCGGCAACCTCGTCGGCGTGGTGACGAACGGCACCGCGGTGCTCGGCCTCGGCAACATCGGACCGCTCGCCGCGAAGCCGGTGATGGAAGGCAAGGGCTGCCTGTTCAAGAAGTTCGCGGGCATCGACGTGTTCGACATCGAACTGGCCGAGACCGACCCGGACAAGCTCGTCGATGCGATCGCGATGCTCGAACCGACGCTCGGCGGTATCAACCTTGAAGACATCAAGGCACCGGAGTGCTTCTACATCGAGAAGAAGCTGCGCGAGCGCATGAAGATTCCGGTCTTTCACGACGATCAGCACGGCACCGCGATTATCGCGTCGGCGGCGATTCTCAATGGTCTGAAGGTGGTCGACAAGAAGCTCGACGAAGTGAAGCTGGTCTGTTCTGGCGCGGGTGCTGCAGCGATCGCGTGTCTGGACCTGCTGGTGCACCTCGGGCTGTCGAAGAAGAACGTACTCGTCGCCGATTCCAAGGGCGTGATCTACGAAGGACGCGGCAATCTCGATCCGTCGAAGGAACGTTACGCAGCGAATACCGATGCGCGCACGCTGGCCGACGCGATTCGCGGTGCCGATGTGTTCCTCGGCTGTTCGAGCGCCGGCGTGTTGAAGCCGGAAATGGTCGTGGAGATGGGCACGCGCCCGCTGATCCTCGCGCTCGCCAACCCCGAGCCGGAAATCCGTCCGGAAGACGCAAAGAGAGTGCGCCCGGACGCGATCATCGCGACAGGCCGTTCGGACTATCCGAACCAGGTCAACAACGTGCTGTGCTTTCCGTTTATTTTCCGCGGCGCGCTCGATGTCGGCGCGACGACGATCACGGAAGAAATGAAGCTCGCCTGCGTGCGCGCGATCGCGGAACTCGCGGAAGAAACCGATCAGGGCGATGAGGTCGCAAAAGCGTATGAAGGGCACTCGCTGGAATTCGGCCCGGACTACCTGATTCCGAAGCCGTTCGATCCGCGCCTGATCATCAAGATCGCGCCTGCCGTCGCGCAAGCCGCAATGGATTCGGGCGTGGCGACGCGACCGATCAAGGACATGGACGCGTACCGCGAGGAACTCGGCACGACGGTGTACCGCACGGGCATGGTGATGCGTCCGGTGTTCGCCGCGGCGAAGTCGGAGCCGGCGCGCATCGTGTTCGCGGAAGGCGAGGACGAGCGCGTGCTGCGCGCGGCGCAGTTCGTGCTGCTCGAGAAGATTGCCAAGCCGATCATCATCGGCCGGCCGGCGGTGATCGAGATGCGTCTGCAGAAGATGGGCTCGAAGCTCAAGTGCGGCGAGGACTTCGAGATCGTCAATCCGGAAGACGACCCGCGCTTCCAGAAATGCTGGCAGGCGTATCACGAGATCGGCGCGCGCGAGGGCGTGACGCCGGAGCTCGCGAAGGCCGCGATGCGCAAGTCCAACACGCTGATCGGCGCGATCCTCGTGCGTCTCGGCGACGCGGACGGCATGATCTGCGGGATGATCGACAACTATCACAGCCACCTGAAGTTCGTCGAACAGGTGCTCGGCAAGGCGGAGAACGTGCAGAACTTCGCCGCGATGAATCTGCTGATGCTGCCGGGCCGCAATCTGTTCATCTGCGATACGTACGTCAACGAAGTGCCGACTGCCGAGCAGCTCGCCGACATGACGATCCTCGCCGCGCGTGAAATCGAGAAATTCGGTATTACGCCGAAGATCGCGTTGCTGTCGAATTCGAACTTCGGCAGCATTCCGTCGGCTTCGTCGCAGCGCATGGCGACGGCGCGCAAGCTGATCGCGGAACGCGCGCCGACGCTCGAGATCGACGGTGAAATGCACGGCGATGCGGCGTTGTCGGAGGCGGTCCGCAAGGCCGCGTTCCCGGGCTCGACGCTGAGCGGCGAAGCGAACCTGCTGATCATGCCGAACGTCGAGGCAGCGAACATCACGTACAACCTGCTGAAGATGATCGGCGGCGATGGCGTGACAGTTGGCCCGTTCCTGCTCGGCGCGGAAAAGCCGGTGCATATCCTGACGCCGGCTGCAACCGTGCGCCGGATCATCAACATGACGGCGGTTGCTTCGGCTAACGCGAACGTGCAGCGGGCGGCGGCGAAGTAATCGCTAGTTAGTACACGTTGTACGTCCAGCTCAAAAGGCCGGACGCGTAGCAAAAGAAAAGGGCGCTGCGTCGGCTTCGACGTAGCGCCCTTGTTTCATGCACGGTTCTAACGGGATCACTGCGGGCTTGTGCGACGAACCGCTCGTCATCCCGTTCCGGTCCGCGCCAATTGAAAGTAAAAGGGCGCTACGTCAGCTTCGACGCAGCGCCCTTGTTCCCGCGCGGTCCTTACCGGACCGCAGCCCGTTTAAGCAACGTGCCGCTCACCAGTCCCTTCCGGCGCCCGCCACTTCGCAAGCAGTGCGGTCCACTTCGTCCGCACGCCCTTCAGGTTGTTTTCCTTCACGTGACCGTAGCCGCGAATGCCGTCGGGCAGGCTGGCAAGTTCGATGGCGAGAGCGCGCTTCTGCGGACTCAAACTACCCACCAGCTCACGAACCAGCGCTTCGTACTCGCCGATCAGCGCCCGTTCGGTACGACGCTCTTCGGTCTTGCCGAATACATCGAGGCCGGTGCCGCGCAGGAACTTGAACTTCGCGAGCACGCGCATCGCGCTGAACACCCACGGACCGTACTGCTTCTTCACCAGGTGGCCGTGCGAATCCTTCTTCGAGAACGCCGGCGGCGCGAGATACAGCTTGAGCTTCCAGTCGCCTTCGAAGTTTGCCTTCAGCTTCTCGACGAAGGCCGGGTCGGCATACAGGCGCGCGACTTCGTACTCGTCCTTGTAGGCCATCAGCTTGTGCAGATTCTTCGCGACGGCTTCGGTGAGCGGCAACTGGCTGTCGATAGAGTCAAGCGACGTTTCCGCTGCGCGTACCTCATCGACGAGCTTGCGATAGCGCGCCGCATACGCGTCGTTCTGATAAGCGGTCAGATACTGCACGCGCTTGTCGATCAGCGTGTCGAGTGCCTTCGGCGTATGCAGCGAGATGATCTTGCTGCTTGCCGTATCGGTGGCTTCTTCGCTGCGGCCTTGCAGGTTCGCGAGCTTGCTGACGCCGGCAGGATCGTGGGCGGTGCGGCGGCCCCATTCGAACGCTGCGCGGTTCTTGTCGACCTGCACGGCGTTCAGTTCGATCGCGCGGATCAGCGATTCGTGCGTGAGCGGAATCCAGCCGCGCTGCCATGCGTAACCAAGCATGAACGGATTCGTGTAGATCGCATCGCCGAGCAGCGCGAGCGCGAAGCGGTTTGCATCGACGGCGGAAACACCGTCGTCGCCGGCACCGGCGCGCACGTCGGCTTCGGCGCTGGCCCCAGGGAAACGCCAGTTCGGGTTCTTGATGAACTCGGCGGTCGGCGTGGCTGCGCTGTTCAACACGACGCGTGTGCGTCCACCCTGCATCCGCGACACACATTCGTCGCTGGCGGTGACGATCGCATCGCAACCGATCACGAGGCTCGCTTCACCCATCGCGATACGCGTGGCGTGGATGTCGGCGGGCTGGTTCGCAATCTGTACGTGGCTCATCACGGCGCCGCCCTTCTGCGCGAGACCGGTGACGTCGAGTACCGTTACGCCCTTGTTCTCGAGGTGCGCAGCCATGCCGAGCAGCGCACCGATCGTCACAACCCCCGTACCACCGACGCCCGTGATCAGCACGCCGTACGGACGGCCGATTGCCGGCACTTGCGGGTCCGGTACGGGCGCCAACGTATCGCTGGCGACTCCACCGGCTGCTTTCGGCTTGCGCAGTTGACCGCCTTCGACCGAGACAAAGCTCGGGCAAAAACCCTTCAGGCAAGAGAAGTCCTTGTTGCAGGTGGACTGATTGATCTGGCGTTTCGTGCCGTACTCGGTTTCGAGCGGTTCCACCGACAGGCAGTTCGACTGCACCGAGCAATCGCCACAGCCTTCGCAGACCGCGTCGTTAATCACGACACGCTTCGCCGGATCGGGGTACGCATTGCGTTTGCGGCGGCGGCGCTTTTCGGTTGCGCAGGTCTGGTCGTAAATCAGGATCGTCGTGCCAGCGATTTCACGCAGCTCGCGCTGCACGTCGTCGAGCTGGTCGCGATGATGGATCGTCACGCCCGCTGCGAGCTGCTGCATCGCGCCCTGGTACTTTTGCGGCTCGTCGGTGACGATCACGATTTTCGTCGCGCCTTCGGCGGCGAGCTGCAACGTGATCTGCGGCACGGTCAGCGTGCCGTCGACCGGCTGGCCGCCGGTCATCGCGACCGCATCGTTGTAGAGGATCTTGTAGGTGATGTTCGCCTTCGACGCGATCGCCGCGCGGATCGCGAGCAGACCCGAGTGGAAGTACGTACCGTCGCCGAGATTCGCGAACACGTGCTTGTCGTTCGTGAACGGCGCCTGGCCGGTCCACGCGACGCCTTCGCCGCCCATCTGGCTGAAGGTGGTCGTGCTGCGATCCATCCACACCGTCATGTAGTGGCAGCCGATGCCGGCCATCGCACGCGAGCCTTCCGGCACGGCGGTCGACGTGTTGTGCGGGCAGCCCGAACAGAACCACGGCTTGCGCTCGACTTCGACGCGCGGCCGGGCGAGCGCTTTTTCCTTCGCTTCGATCACAGCGATGCGCGTCGCGATGCGTGCGCGGACGTCGGACGGCAGGTCGAACTTGTCGAGCCGCGTCGCGATCGCTTTCGCGATGATCGCCGGCGACAGTTCGTAGTGCGCGGGCAGCAACCACTTGCCCATCGGCACCGACCATTCGCCACCGGCGCCGTCTTTCTCGTCGAACTTGCCGTACACGCGCGGCCGTTGTGTGTCGGGCCAGTTGTACAGCTCTTCCTTGATCGCGTATTCGAGAATCTGACGCTTTTCCTCGATCACGAGAATTTCGTCGAGGCCGCGCGCGAACGCTTGCGCGCCTTGTGCTTCGAGCGGCCAGACGCAGCCGACCTTATAGAGCCGGATGCCGATGCGCGCGCAGGTTTCGTCGTCGAGACCGAGGTCGGTCAGCGCCTGGCGTACATCCAGATACGCCTTGCCGGCGGTCATGATGCCGAAGCGCGCGTGCGGCGAATCGATCTCGACGCGATCGAGCTTGTTCGCACGGACGTACGCGAGCGCCGCATACCATTTGTAGTCAAGCAGACGTGCTTCCTGCACGAGCGGCGGGTCGGGCCAGCGGATGTTGAGGCCGCCGTCGGGCATGGCGAAATCGGACGGCAGGATGATCTGCGTGCGGTGCGGATCGATATCGACCGAAGCCGACGATTCAACCACGTCGGTCACGCACTTCATCGCGGCCCAGAGGCCGGAGTAACGGCTCATCGCCCAGCCGTGCAGGCCGAAGTCGAGATATTCCTGCACGTTCGACGGAAACAGCACCGGCAGGCCGCATGCCTTGAACATGTGCTCGGACTGGTGCGCGAGCGTCGAGGATTTCGCGGCATGATCGTCGCCGGCGAGCACGAGGACGCCGCCGTGTTTCGACGAACCGGCCGAGTTGCCGTGCTTGAACACGTCGCCGGAACGGTCCACACCGGGACCTTTGCCGTACCACATCGAGAACACGCCGTCGTAGCGTGCGCTGGGATAGAGATTGACCTGCTGCGAACCCCACACGGCGGTGGCGGCGAGGTCTTCATTGACGCCGGGCTGGAACACGACCTGGTGTGCGGCCAGATGCTGCTTGGCTTTCCACAGCGACAGATCGAGGCCGCCGAGCGGAGACCCGCGGTAGCCGGAAATGAACCCTGCTGTATTGAGTCCGGCAGCCTTGTCGCGTTCCTGCTGCAGCATCGGCAGACGGACCAGCGCCTGGATGCCGCTCATATACGCGCGGCCGCGTTCGAGGGTGTATTTGTCGTCGAGCGTGACGGAAGATAGCGCAGCTTCGAGCGATGCTCGCTGATCTGCGTCTAGCGGGGCATTCATTATGTGTACTCCTCCACCCAGTTTGGGATCGCCAAAACAAAATTGCAGGGCCTCGACATCTTGTGAATGCTTTGGCCGGGGCCGACATATTGCCGACTTTCCGGCGATGGTAGCACTGGTAGAAACCCGCCGCATTGCAGCCAAAAATGCGGCGCTGCGGCATCGATTTCTACCGTCGATATTGCGTCTTATTGCGACTGTATGACACGCAATGTGTCGAGATGAATCTTGCTGTAACAGCCTGTAAAACCACCGGCAATTCATGAACCCGACTTGAAATGCCGGTCTAATACCCCACCTGTAGCCACTGCGCAGACTCCGCCATACGTTGCGGGGGCCTGCCGGGACAGGCAGTTGATAAAGGAGTACGCATGAACAAACGACACATCCAGACCTTCCTGACGGTCTCGGCCGCTTTTTTTGCCATCAGCGCGCCGCTACGTTCGAATGCCACGGAAAGTGCATCTGCCGGAACGCTCGCTCACACGACGCATGTTGTCCCCTGTCTGGGCAGCATGGACCGCTCGTGTGCAGGCGTCACCGTCGACCACGACGGCCAGCAAAAGTGAGGTAGCGCGCAGGCGCTGCATCGTCCCATTTTCTAGCTGAAGCCTTCGAGGCTTTGGCACTTAGTCAAAAAGCGAAGATCAATCGATCTTCGCTTTTTTTATGCGCAACGCTCTACGTGTTGTCCTTCACGACACCGCGCCGGATCTGATCGAGTTCGATCGATTCGAACAGCGCCTTGAAGTTGCCTTCACCGAAGCCCTGGTTGCCCTTGCGCTGGATGATCTCGAAGAAGATCGGGCCGATCTGGTTTTCCGTGAAGATCTGCAGCAGCAGATCTTCGCGTGCACCGTCGATCAGGATCTTGCGCTTGCGCAGTTCGTCGAGCGGCTCGCCATGGTTCGGCACGCGCCGGTCGACCAGTTCGTAATACGTGTCGATCGTGTCGAGCAGCGAGATCTTCGATGCGCGCAGTCCGTCGACGGTGCGGCAGATGTCGTTGCTACCGAGCGCGATGTGCTGGATGCCTTCGCCGTGATACGCGTCGAGGTATTCCTGGATCTGCCCCGACGTTTCCGAACCTTCTTCGTTGATCGGAATCCGGATCTTGCCGCACGGCGAGGTCATCGCCTTCGACTTCACGCCCGTCACCTTGCCTTCGATATCGAAGTAACGCACTTCGCGGAAATTGAACAGCCGCTCGTAGAACTCCGCCCATTCCTGCATGCGGCCGCGATGCACGTTGTGCGTCAGGTGGTCGATGTAGGTGAGGCCGTGGCCGGCGGGGTTCGGGTTCGCACCGGGGATCGGTTCGAAGTCGACGTCGTAGATGCCGATGTCGCCGATGCTGTTCGGCTGCGCACCGTTCTTGCCGCGCCAGCGGTCGACGAAATAGATCAGCGAGTCGCCGATGCCCTTGATCGCCGGGATGTTCAGTTCCATCGGGCCGGTCTTGTTGTCGAAGCCCCATGCGCCGAGATCGAGCGCATGCCGGTAGGCTTTCCCCGCGTCCTGCACGCGAAACGCGATCGCGCAGATCGACGGACCGTGCAGGCGCGCGAAGCGCTGCGCGAACGAGTCCGGTTCGGCATTCACGATGAAGTTGATTTCGCCCTGGCGGTACAGCGTCACGTCCTTGTGACGATGCCGCGCGATCGCCGTGAAGCCCATCTGCTCGAACAGCTTGCCGAGCGCTTTCGGATCGGGCGCGGTGTATTCGATGAACTCGAAACCGTCGGTGCCGACGGGGTTGTCCCAGGTTGGAACCTGCATGTCTGTCTCCTCTGTCGGGCGTGTGCCGCGATGGAATGACGCAAGTGTAAGTCGCCAGATAGGGAGAAAGCTTGCGAACTTAAATGGAGATCACTAGGATTGCGCTATTAAATAGCTGTGATTCGATAATCAGAGGCAGAAAATGGCTGACATCGAGATAGATGCGATCGACCGGCGGATTCTTGCCATCCTGCAGGAGAACGGGCGGTTGTCGAACCAGGATATCGCGGAGCGCATCAATCTGTCGCCGAGCCCATGTCTACGGCGCATTCGTCGGCTTGAAGAGAGCGGGGTGATCCGCGGTTACGTGGCCTTGCTCGATCCGCAGCGGCTCGGACTGGCGCTGCTCGCGTACGTCGATGTGCGGCTGGAAAAACGCGGCGGACCGGCGGTGAGCGTGCGCAGCGACGGCAGCACGTCGAGGCGTCCCGGTGCGACGCACGCGGAACTGTTCCGTGCGGCCGTCCAGGCGTGGCCCGAGGTCGTGGCGTGCCACGCGATGACCGGCGACATGGATTACATGCTGCGGGTACACGTCGAAGACATGGCCCACTTCTCGCGTTTCATGCAGGACCAGTTGCTGCATCACCCGTCGGTGATCGACGTCAAAACGAGCTTTTCGCTCGATACGATCAAGGAAACGACAGCACTGCCGATTCTCTAGGCGCGCGCCACAGTGGCTTCGGGCGGACTGTGCGGACATAAAAAAAGCGGCCGAAGCCGCTTTTTTCCTCATCGGTCGGGGTGGCCCGCGCTTTACGCCGCCGCCGCCGTGGGCAGAAACGATTCAAGCAGCATCGACGCCCGGCGTGCCTGCCGCTTGAGCGCGTAGTCGAACACCGCAGCCTGTTCCTGCAGCATTTCGCTGAGGATGCTCGACTGGTCTGCCGGCGACAACGTCAGGTACGCATCGGCTTCGCCATACGCGTACTCGATCTTCATGCCAGCTTTTCTCGCGATGTGCATCATCGTCGAGTTGCGCGACAGGCAGTGCATATAGAGCGTCGTCACGTGCGTATTGCGGCTGCGGATCGCAGCGCGTTCGAACAGCTTCGAGCCGGCACCCTGGCCGCGCGCGCTTTCCAGCACCGACACGCCGAATTCAGCAGTGCGCTTTTCGCCATCAGCGGGCAGGTAGGCCAGATGACCAACGCCGGCCAGCTGCAACTGGCTGTCGAACACACCGAATACGGTATCGCGCGAGAAATCGATTGCGCGGACATAGTGTTCGATCACGTGGTTCGGCACGACCTGGCCGAAGCGCAGCAGACGGTCTTCCTCGCTCAGCGCGAGGAAATGGGTGAGCAGACGGTCGCGGTCGGCGGAAGTGAGTTCCCGGACGAGAGCAGGCGCGCGACTGCCGGCCTGCAACAGGCGATCGGATGTCACGATCGGCTCATCGCCGCGGTTAGCGAGCTTGTTCATGGACGGTTCTCCTTTTCAGACGGACGGCATGATGCGATGCACCAAGTATTGTAGTCGAACCGTCAGGATGAACCTAGGGAAAACCCTGAATTTGATGGAGGGGATGTTCTAGAGCGTTATTTTATGACGATCAAGTATCTGATTTTATTGAATTTATTCGTTTAACTACATTCGGCTGATGAATCGCCATTTGCCGACTGGGTGGTCGAAAAAATGCTGCCGCGCCGCATTTCGTGGCTAACCGAGCCCGTGCTCGATCATTCCGACCACCTGTTCCGCAAACTCCTGGTACCCCATCCGGCCACCCGGTTTGAGCCAGGTAAAGGTCCAGTTGATCATGCCGAACACCATCATCGTTAGCGCGGTCTGGTTGTCGCGGGTGCTGCGCTCGGGGTAGGCACGCGTCAACTGGCGCGCGAACGCGGCGACCACGTCGCGCTGACGGTTCAGGATGACTTCACGCTGCGTATCGACCAGATACTTCACGTCGTTCAGCAGCGCCACGTGCCGGCTGTGCGAGGTCTCGTACTCGGTGAGAAAGGCGCGGATCAGTTCGGCGAAGGTCTCGCGCTCGGTCAGGCCGCGTCGCTGGCTGGCACCCTCGACCTCCGCGATGATCAGCATCAGCCGCTTCGTGTAGCGGTCGAGCAGATCGAACAGGATCGCTTCCTTGCTCGCGTAGTAGTGATAGAGGCGTGCTTTCGATGTGCCGCTCGCGGCGGCGAGGTCCGCCATCGAGGTGCTCGGATAGCTGGTCTGCGCGAATTTTTCGGCGGCCAGATCGAGGATCTGTTCGCGTTGCGTTTCGTGATCGGGCGCTCGGGTGCGGGCCATGGTTCTGGACGGTCAGTCGGGGCAGGTGGAAAGGGCGGCGCATTGCGCGGCGCCGGCGGCGCACAGTTCGAGCGTACGCCATGACGACGCGTCGCCGCGCAGCCGGACGCGGCCGGCTGCCGCGAGTTCGCGGCAGCGCCACAGCGCAACGCCGTCGCTGATGAGAAAGCCGATGTTGGCCGACATCAGCGCCGCGGCGAGGCGGGCGGCTGGTTGCCAGGCGCCGGTGGCCTGGCCGAGCAGGAAGCTGTCGAGTTCGCCGAAGCTGCCGCTCGTGAACGTGTTGTCGCGCAGGCGCCGTGTCTCGCCGTTCGCCTGCTTCACTTCCTGCCATTCAAGCGCGAGCCGGCTGATGCGCAGCACGGAGATCGGCGCTGCGTCGCGCAGATGCGCGCGCAGTACCGCCGGCGCGAACATGCCGACGGAAGTCGCCTGATCGGCGCGGCTATGCGCCCAGGCGCCAGGGTCGGTCAGATCACCGATCGACAGGCGCACTTCGTTCAACCGCTGAGGGCTGTTGCGCAGGTGGTAGCAGACGCGCCGCAGCGTCAATTGATCAGCGGCGCTTTGTGCATGCCAGATCACCACATGTGAGTCCGCGGCGACCAGTCGTTCCAGCTCGGTGGCCTGGTCGGCAAACTCGCCGATGAAGTCGCGTGTGCCGTCGCTGCTCACGCGTTGCCAGAAGTCCGCGCGTATATCGGGCGATTCATCGGCGCCGCGCAGAGGCCCGACCGCGAGATCGTCGCGCAGCGCGAGCACACGGTCGTCGCGGTTCGCTTCGCGTAGGGCGCCGCGCAGCGATTCCGCCGCCACGTCGCCATTGGTTATGTGGATTGTGCTCATCGAAAGCTGATTGCCCACTCCGTGAAAAAGGCCGCTCACAGCCGGAATGGAGTCCCGGACGTGAGCGGCCCCTAGTGTAAGCGGATCGCGACCGCGCCGGAAGCGGCGCAGTGGGCGTTTGAAGGTGTGCGCGGGTGATTGCCTAGCGTTCGTCGTAGCTGACCACGACGCGCTCGCTCACCGGGTGGCACTGGCACGTGAGCACGAAGCCGTCGCGCACCTCGTGTTCTTCCAGCGTGTAGTTCTTGTCCATCGTCACTTCGCCTTCCAGCACCTTCGCGCGGCAGGTACAGCAGACACCGCCCTTGCACGCGTACGGCAGCGCGAGGCCGGCGCGCAGTCCGACGTCGAGTACGCTCACGCCCTTGTAGGGCAGACGCAGCTTGCGCCGTTTGCCATCGAGAACGATTTCGAGGTCGGCAGCCGGGGTGTTGTCGGTGATTTCGACAATCGGTGCGCCGGCCTGCGGCAGCGGTGTGCCGAAACGCTCGACGTGCACTTGCGCCGGCGCAACGCCGGCCGTTTTCAGTGCGTTTTCGGCAGCGTCCATCATCGGCGCGGGGCCGCAGATGAACGCTTCGTCGATCGAATCGGCCGGTACGAGCGTGTTCAGGAAGTCCATGCACTTCTGCTGGTCGAGCACGCCGTTGAACAGCTCGACATCCTGGATGTCATCGGACAGCACGTGATAGAGCACGAAGCGGTTCATGAAGCGGTTCTTCAGGTCTTCGAGCTCTTCGGCAAACATGATCGCGTCGACGCTGCGATTACCGTAAACCAGCGTGAACGTGCTGCGCGGCTCGATTTCGAGCGTCGTCTTGATGATCGCGAGCACCGGCGTGATGCCCGAGCCGCCCGAAAATGCGACGTACTGTTTCCCCTGGCCTGCGTTCAGGTGGGTGAAGAAGCGGCCGTCGGGTGTCATCACATCGATCGTGTGTCCCGGCTGCAGCGTGTCGAACGCGAAGTTCGAAAAGCGGCCGCCACGCACGCGTTTGATGCCGACGCGCAGTTCGCCGTCGCGGTCGTAATCGGTGACGCCGACGCAGATCGAATACGAGCGGCGCGTTTCCTCACCGTCGATGTGCGTTTTCAGCGTCACGAACTGACCTTGCGTGAAGCGATACAGCTCGCGCAGGGACTCGGGGACTTCGAAGGCGACCGAGACCGCGTCGGCGGTTTCGGGACGGACTTCCCGGATGCGCAGCGAATGGAATTGCGGGGTGGCCATATCAGTATGGTTTGAAGTAGTCGAAGGGTTCGCGGCAGTCGAGGCAGCGATATAACGCCTTGCATGCCGTCGAGCCGAATTGCGCGAGACGTTCTGTGTGCGCGGAGCCGCAGCGTGGGCAAGCGGGTGCTGCGAGCGGTCTCGGTATGAAGCGGATGACCTGGCTCGGGCTTTGGCTTTCGCTCGATGTGGCCGATGTATGGCTTGCGCAATCGCCGGTGGGCGGGGCGATGCCGTACGCGCGTAGTTTTTCGCGGGCGTCGGCGGTGATCCAGTCGGTGGTCCATGCGGGCGCGAGCACGGTTTCGATACGGTATGGCGTGAGCGCGGCGGTGTCGAGTGCCTGCGCAACATCTTCGGCGATCTGCGACATCGCAGGGCAACCGGAATAGGTCGGCGTGATCACGACTTCAAGCGTGCCGTCGATACCGCGCCGCACGTCGCGCAGGATGCCGAGCTCGCGGATCGACACGACGGGAATCTCAGGGTCCGGCACGGCTTCGAGCGCGTGCCAGGCGCGTTGCAGCGTCGGGTCGTCGGTGCCGGCGGATGGCGTGGTCGAGATCACGGTCGTACTCTGCGTCCAGTTACCAGGTCGCGCCGGGATGCTGCCGCGCGATGCTTTGCAGTTCCGCGAGCAGATAACCCATGTGCTCGGAATGCTCGCCGTGCTTGCCGGTGGTGATGTGCTTCACCGGTTCGGGCAGCGCGAGCGTGGCTTCTTCGAGTGCTGCGCGTACGTCGGCAAACCAGGCGGCTTCGAGCGTTGCGGTTTGCGGGCCGATGCCGGCTGCGCTTACTGCTTCCTCGACGGCATCGGTACTGAAGAATTCACGCGTGTAGGGCAGCAGATAGTCGAGCGCCGCTTGCGCGCGGCGATGCGATTCGTCGGTGCCGTCGCCGAAGCGGATCAGCCACTCGCGTGCATGATGGACGTGATAGCGCGTTTCCTTGATCGACTTCGCCGCGATCGCAGCCAGTTGCTCGTCCGTCGATGCTGCGAGCGTGGTCCACAGGTGTGCCATCAGCGTCGAGTAGAAGAAGTTGCGCACGATCGTGACCGCGTAGTCGTTGTCCGCGTGCGCGGTGCCGGCGAGCGGACCGTAGTGCGGCAACTCGGCCAGCGTGTAGTTGGCGAACTCGCGTTCGGCGCGGAAGTACGCGTAGTCGTCTTCGGTGCGGATCGTGCCGGTGAGCTGCTGCTCGAGCGCGGCCGCGTGGCTGTACAGCAGCCGCGCCTGGCCGATCAGATCGAGGCTCATGTTGGCGAGCGCGATGTCTTCTTCGAGGATCGGGCCGTGACCGCACCACTCGGCGTTGCGTTGACCGAGCACGAGCGCGGTATCCGCGAGACGCAGCACGTAGGAAAGATGTTGGGTCGTGATGTCCATGACGCGCTTACATGTGGTTGACTTCGTCGGGCAGCGTATAGAACGTCGGATGGCGGTAGATCTTGTCGCCGGCCGGTTCGAACAACTCGGCCTTGTCGTTGGGATCGGATGCGGTGATCGCCGACGACGGCACCACCCAGATGCTCACGCCTTCCTGGCGGCGCGTGTAGACGTCGCGCGCCATGCGCAACGCCATCGATGCATCGGCGGCGTGCAGGCTGCCGCAGTGCTTGTGGTCGAGTCCCTGCTTGCTGCGCACGAACACTTCCCAGATCGGCCATTCCTTGTTGATTGACTTGTCCATTGCGGATCTCCTGAATCTTTGCGTGGGGTCAGGCGGCTTGCTGCTGCGCGCGCTGACGCTGCTTTTCGGTGTGGGCGAGCGCGGCTTCGCGAACCCACGCGCCGTCGTCGTGCGCCTTCACGCGAGTGGCGAGACGCTCCTTGTTGCAGGGGCCGTCGCCGTTGACGACGCGCCAGAATTCTTCCCAGTCGATCGCGCCGTAGTCGTGCTGACCGCGCGCTTCATTCCATTTGAGGTCCGGGTCCGGCAGCGTGACGCCGAGTACCTTGGCCTGGTCTACCGTGGCGTCGACGAATTTCTGGCGCAGATCATCGTTCGAGATGCGCTTGATGCCCCACTGCGACGACTGGTTGCTGTGTATCGAGTCTTTATCGCTGGGGCCGAACATCATCAGTACTGGCCACCACCAGCGGTTCACGGCCTGCTGCACGAGTTCGCGTTGTGCTTGCGTACCCTTCATCATCGACATCAGCGAGTCGAAACCCTGGCGCTGATGAAACGACTCTTCCTTGCAGATGCGGATCATCGCGCGCGCATACGGACCGTACGTGCAGCGGCACAGCGGAATCTGGTTCATGATCGCCGCGCCGTCGACCAGCCAGCCGATTACACCGACATCGGCCCATGTCGGCGTCGGGTAGTTGAAGATGCTCGAATACTTGGCCTTGCCCGCGTGCAACGCATCGACCAACTGGTCACGCGACACGCCGAGCGTTTCGCACGCGCTATATAGATAGAGGCCGTGGCCCGCTTCGTCCTGGACCTTGGCGAGCAGGATCGCCTTGCGCTTCAGGCTCGGCGCGCGCGTGATCCAGTTGCCTTCCGGCAGCATGCCGACGATTTCCGAATGCGCGTGCTGCGAAATCTGCCTTACAAGTGTCTTTCGATAGGCTTCGGGCATCCAGTCCTGCGGCTCAATCTTGCCGTCGGCGGTCATCACGGCGTCGAAGCGCGACTGTTCTGGGGAACCTGCGGCTGCGTCCAGCGGTGCGACGTTGCCCGGGATATCGAGGGATTGCGTGTACATGGGGAGCGCTCTCGTCGAGAGTTGTCTGTTTCCGGAGTATAAACCAACCGACCGGTCGGTAAATAAATTTTCGGTGCTGTTTCCAGTGAATTTTCATTCTTCGGTGGAATACGCGGTCACGCTGCTCGCAACGTTGTGGTCGCTGCCTCGCATAACAATCCTCAATAATTGTTATCTACCTTGCGTCCCCATTACCAGCAATCTATAAACGATGTGCGTCGGCTTGCCGGCGGATTATCGACAGAGAGGCGATATCCGGTTTGATTAGCCACGACTGCACGGAATCCGCGAAGCCTGCGCCGATAATAATCTGGATAACCAATGAAATTGTGAGGCCGCAACCGCAAGACCTTGATCAACCGTGCTTCGTCGAGAGCGTCCAATGAAAAACAAACCATGTCTGGCGATACTGATCGCCGCATCATGCGTCGGCTTGTCCGCGTGTGGCGGTGACTCGGGTAGTTCCTCCAGTGCAGCGAAACTCAACGCCAACACGCAGGCAAAGGCGACCTCTTCCGCCGCGGGCGCGTTGCCGGCCGATCAGCCGTACACCGATCCGAATCGCTACAGTTCGAGCGCGACGGCATCGTTGGCTGCGACCGCCGCGTTCGATAAGGCGGCTATCACCCACCACTCGATATCGCTGGACGGCAAGCCGGCCAACTACACGGCGACGGCCGGCCACCTTACCGCGATCACGTCCGCGGGCGACAAGGAAGTGTCCGTGTTCTACGTGGCCTATACGCTCGACGGCACGACGCCGGGCACACGGCCCGTCACGTTCTTCTGGAACGGTGGCCCGGGTTCATCGACGATCTGGCTGCACCTTGGCTCATGGGGACCGAGAACGCTCAATATCGATGAGGGTTCGCTGAAGCTCGGCACAACCGCGCCATCGAGTTTCCCGATGGTCGACAACGACGTCACGATGCTGGATGACAGCGATCTCGTGTTTATCGACGCAACGGGCACGGGCTATTCGGAAGCCGTCGCGCCGCACAAGAACCGGGACTTCTGGTCGACGGACAAGGATGCCGGTGTGTTCCGCGATTTCATCAACCGTTATGTGCAGGTCAACAGCCGGCAGCAGTCGCCGAAGTATCTGTACGGCGAGTCGTATGGCGGGATCCGTACACCGATCGTCGCCGATCTGCTCGAACAGCAAGGCAGTCCCGGACAGGGCGGCCCGGCGCTGACGGGCGTGATCCTGAATTCGCCGATTCTCAGCTACAAGACGAATTGCTACGAATACGGCTCCACGAGCGTGCCCTGCAACGGATTCCTACCTTCCTATGCCGGGGTTGCATATGGACGGGGCGCGAACATCAGCAACCCGAACCAGCTTTCGCTCGTGGACTACGTGAGCGGGATGCGCACCTTCACCGACCAGACTTATGCGCCGGCCAACAGCGCCTATCTGTCGAGAGGCACGACGCCGCCGGCGAGTGTGACCACCGCACTGAACGGCTGGACCGCGGTGTCCGCGGCGAACTGGAAAAGCAATTTCAACATGCAACCCGATACCTACGCGAACTACCTGCTGAACGGCGTGGGGTCGATCGATATGTACAACGGTCTGGTCGCCGCACCCGCTGGAGCGAACTATGATGGAAGTTCGTACAACGACACGGCATTCCAGAACGCAATCAACGACTATCTACCGAACTTCCTCAGCTACAAGAACGCATCCGCGTACAACCTGGAGCCTTCCGTCATCATCGATGACTGGAACTTCACGCACGGTTCCGATACCTCGGGGCGTCCGAGTTCGCTGGGAGATATCGTCGACGTGCTGACACTCGATCCGTCGCTGAAAATGAAGGTGTTCGGCGGTTACGACGATCTGGTGTGCCCGATCCATCAGACCGAGCTCGATCTGCAGGGCGCAAACCTGGCGCAGACGGTACCGTTCCAGCAATTCCCGGGCGGCCACATGATCTATCTGATGAAGAGTTCGCGGGCGCCGATGAAGCAGGCCATCGACACCTTCTTCGCCGCTACACCGGCCGCGGCCGACGTGGCGTCGCGCTAACCATGGAGAGCGCTAACATGAACAGGGTATGGGCTAGGGTTGTAATGGTCTGCGCGCTGTCGTCGCTGTCGTCGCTGGCATCGCATGGCGCGGTTGCGCAGGTGGCGAGGATCGCACCGATCTCGGGTTCGATCGATGCACAGATGGTCCGCGTGGGCGACATGCTGCGGCCGCCGCCATCGCCACCGAGCAACGACACGCCAGAACTGCGCGGACAGGCGCTGCATCAGCATGTGCTCGACCAGATGAAGGCCCGGTTTGACGCGGCGGCCGATCCGTCGACGCATCTGCTGACCCAGCAGGCCGCAAAGGACCATGGCATGGGCTACATCGCCGATCACTTTCAGCAGATCGATCGTAACGGTAGCGGCTATATCAGCTTCGAGGATTTCCGGAGCTTCCTGCGGGCCCGGCACGGGGTGGCTTTTTCGAACAACTAGCGTGATCGTGCGGTGGAAGGACGCCGTTGAGGTATAGGCCGGCCGGATAGACTCCGGCCGGTTTTTTTATTTCATCGCAGGAAACGCTGGGAATTCGAGCGCCTTTGATTTTCACGCATATATCGATCATCCGCATATCGGTCCTCCCGGTATCACAAGTCGATATCCGCGCAAGATCTGCTTTGTCGCAATCCTCATTTGAGCAACAATGCCCCCCATATCGTGAAACCACGGGCGGCAATCCGTTCGACTACAAATGACTGATATCTCCGAAGAATCGCGTTCACAGGATCACGTGGCAGCACAAGGCGAATCGGGCACCCCCTCCATGTGGCGGAGCTTCCTCCTGCTCGCGGCAGCGGGCGCTGTAGTCGCAGGTTTTTCTGTACTCGGCTACTCGAGCCTCTACTGTCGGGATCTCGGAGGCACCGTGTTCTGGACGATTCTCTTTGGCGTTGCTGCCCCCGCCATTTCAGCCGTCGAGACGCCCGAGATATTCTGGAGTGTGTTCTTCGGATACCTGGCGGTGGTTTTCATCGTCACCCGGTATACCCCGTTCCGACTCACATGGTCGCGATTCGCGATTGGAATTGCAGCTGGTTATATCCTGGCTGCCCTGATCACATGGAATTTTGTCGGCCACGGCAATTGCGGACTTGCCTAACTAGAGCTGGCGGTCACATGTCTACGGGACCAGGCAAATATCGACAGGGCCGTCCAGGACTCCGAGGCGCGTGACTACCACCTATGAAAAGAAATCTATTGAACCGCCTGTTCTTCCTCTCCATTGCGTTACTGGCAGTTGCCACGCTGAGCGGCTGCGGATGCGGGCCGCTCAGCGAACAGGATGTGGGTGTCAGCAAATGGCAACCCCAGACCGCCAAAGCCCGATTGTCGAACGCAGACACCGCGACCGATGAGTGTCTGGCAACCGTCGTGAGGCAATGCACCGATGATATGGCGTCGGCCTGTGGCGATCGCTCCCACTCTCACACGGTGTTCCGGGATCGCGTGACAGGTGATCGAATTAGTGACGCACGAATCAGCAGGCTCTGTGCAGCCCCTCAGAGTGGGCCTGAGTCGGCGTGCGCTCTCGGCGTGGTTCCACGCGACACCATAGATGAATGCATGGCTGGAAAGGGCTTCAAAAATGTAGAGATAACCAAGAAGGCCTGCTACCTCAATTTCGGTTAAGCGTTCGACCTGCCGGTCGATCCTGGCGCCGCACGACATCCGCTACCTGAAGCGCCCCCTCAACCTCCCCCACCAACCGATCGAACCATCGACGCAGCAAGCGATTCGACAACGACCGCGGAATCGACCACGCGATCGCTTTGTACACATCCTCGCGACGCACTTTCGACACATGCCCAGGCGTGAGCCAATCCTTGTTCGCGACGAGCAGCCGCAGCGTCATCAGACCGATCACGATGGGCCAGATACAGGCGAGGCGCAGACGCATCGCGGTCGGTGATATCGCGAACGTGTAGTCGAGCGCCGCCTGGTAATGCGCCATCGCGACACGCACGAGATCGAGCATTACGGGCCGCGCGAGATCCGACGCGTTTTCGCCGAGTAGATCGGTGGGTGATATCTGCGCACGAGAAAGACGATCGGCGGGGAAATAGCAGCGTCCGATCCGCAGATCTTTCGCGCCGTCGCGCAATACGTTGGTCAGCTGAAGCGCCTTGCCGAAGCGGATGCCGAGCGCTTTCATCTCGTCGGCGTCGCGTCTGAGCGCGCCTGGCTTGTGCGCGACCGACATCGTCGTCCAGAACTCACCGACGCAACCGGCAACCATGTACGTGTAGCGATCGAGTGCGGCATCGTCAGGCAACGCGAGGATCTGCCCTGACGTTTCGTCCGGGAACGTGACGAGATCGAACTCCATCCCGCGACTCAACGTCGTCACGATGCCGCGCACCGCTGCACGATCGGTCTCGTCGAGTTGCGCGAGGATCGCAATCGCGGGACCCAGCGATTCAAGCAATACCTTCTCGCCGGAATCGGTTTGCTGACTCGCGATCTCGGCCGCCATCGTGCGTAGTGCTGCATTGTCGGGCTGGCCGTTCACCTGTTCGCGTAGTGACAGCAGCCATTCGAGACGCCGTGCCGGCGGCAGCATGGACGTGTCGGCGATCGTATCGGCCGCGCGTGCGAGCAGGTAGGCGAGGCCAACCGGGTCTCGCATACCGGTGGGCAGCACAGCGAGTGTGAGATAGAACGAACGCGACACCTTCTTAAGCAAAGGGCCGAGCAGGAAGGCGCGGGAGGTTTGGCTCATGCCACGTTTGATGTGTTGCCAATTTCGGGAGCGCCCATTGTATCTTCTGATGCCGGGGGACCGACGGCAGCGAAGTGCGGATAAGGGGTGAACGAGTGGACCTACTCCCGAGGTGCACGCACCCTCGAATTTCAAACCTGGCCGATACCCCCATCGACCATCAGATCCGCTCCCGTCACATAAGAACTCTGGTCCGACGCGAGGAAAAGCGCCGCGCTGGCAATCTCCTTAGTCTCGGCGAGTCGACCGAGCGGGACCATGCTCTGGTACATGTCCACCAGATCCTCGCGCGTCGCCGACTGGGCATCGAGAATCGGCGTGTCGGTTACGCCAGGGCTCAGCATGTTGGCGCGAATGCCACGATCCTTGAACTCCGCAGCCCAGGTCCGGGCATAGGAACGTAGCGCCGCCTTGGTGGCCGCGTAGGCCGTGTGACCAGGAATGCCCATGAGGTGCATCGCCGACGAAACCAGGATGATCGACCCGCCACCTGTCATGAGCGGCAGCAACTTCTGCACGAGGAAGACGGGGCCGCGAGCCATGAGGTTGAATGCCTTGTCGAAATGCTCGGGTGTGATGGTGTCGATTGTGGCCTGCTCTGTAAAACCCGCGTTCGACACGACGATGTCGACGGCGCCTTTTTCTTCCCTGACTGCCGCGGCAACGCGGTCGAGATCGTCGAGGTTTGCGGCGTCCGCCCGGAGCGCGGTGACGTTGCGTCCGATCAGTTTCACGGCCTCGTCGAGTTGCGCTTGCCGACGACCGAAGATAAAGACGTGAACGCCTTCGGCGACAAAGCGCTGGGCGATTGCGAGACCGATGCCTGTGCTGCCGCCGCTAATAACGGCGATCTTGCCTGTGAGAGTGGACATTAAGCCTTCTGTCTGATGGGGATGACCGAAGGATGGTAATTGCTGCTTACGGGAATGATAATCCGCGGAATTCCCATATGATCTATTCTTCAAGAGAATTGATCAGGTGAGGGAAGTGCAATGGACCGGTTTCACGAACTGAACGCCTTCATCGCTGTGGTTGAAGCAGGTGGTTTCTCTGCGGCGGCGCGCAGAACAGGCGATTCGCAGTCCTCCGTCAGCAAGGCCATTGGCGCGCTGGAAAAGCGCCTCGGCGTGATGCTATTCAACCGGAGCACGCGCAGCGTGACTCTGACGGATCAGGGGCAGCGATACTACGACCGGACTAAACCGCTCGTCGACGAGATGGATGAAGCCGACGGCGAACTGACGAGTAGTACGCTCGATACCTCCGGCCCAATCAGGATCGCAGTAGCCTCTACTTTTGGGCGCCTCCACGTTCTCCCGCTAATACCCGAGTTGTTATCGCTCAATCCTGGTCTCCAGGTCGACCTCGTTCTATCGGATTTCGTGCGGGATATGGTGGAAGACCGGATCGATCTGGCGATTCGGGTAGGCCCCGTCAACGATCTTGACGCGGTCGTCAAGCGCGTGGCCAGCACGCCGCTCGTATGTGTTGGATCGCGTCGATACTTCGAGCAACGAGGTATACCCAGGACGCCCGCCGAACTCGTCGATCACAATTGCCTTTTATATGGCGGCCTGACGGAGTCGGCGAACTGGCCGTTCGTCGGGCCGGACGGTCGGTTCAGCGTGCCGGTTCGTGGAAATCTGTCGTCGAACAGTGTAGAGACGATACGAGCCGGTGTGCTGGCCGGCGTAGGAATTGGCTTGTTTGCCAAGGTCTCGCTTGCTGATGAGCTCCGGCATCCAGACGTGATCACGATTCTCGACGAATTTATCAGCGATGCGAGAGACGTCAGTATCGTCTGGCCAAAGCGCCGCTTTGTGCCGGCGCGCGTACGCCGTACCACGGATTTTTTTGCAAAGGCGCTTGCGCAACGAGTTTAAATCGACGTAATTGATCGATTCACCGACGACATTGTCATGGCTGCAGCTGTCGGCGACTTGCAGACCAGCACCACGCGCAACACTAGTCCGCAACTGCGCGCTCGTCATAGCGAGCGCGCGCTCGCTCGACTTCAGGAAGGTACTCGAGCGTCCATTGATAAAGCGCCTTGAACGGGCGATCGAGCGAACGCCCAAGCGCTGTGATCTCGTATTCGACCGAGATCGGCGATGTAGTAACCACGTTTCTCTCGACGATTCCATTGCGCTCAAGCCGCCTCAAACATTGCGTCAGCGCTTTCTGCGTGACCCCTTCAATGCGACGCTTGATCGCATTGAACCGCAACGGCCCCTCGCGAAGCGACGCAATGATCAACACCGACCATTTATCGGCGATCTGGTCGAGCAGCAGACGACTCGGACAATCTGCCGCGGATAACACCTTGGTTTGAGATTCGTGCACGACGGTTTCCTGAAGGCTACCTGGTTGCATTGCTGTGACTCATTGACACTAAGTATAAAACATATACCATCAAGTTTTCCATCCGTGAGATTCATCAATGACCAGTCCGCAACTCGACACGTTGTTCAGACCGTTTCAACTGAAAACACTCAACCTGAAGAACCGCATCGTAATGGCGCCGATGACGCGCTCGTTCTCGCCGGAGGGTGTACCCGGCGCCAACGTAGCGGATTACTACCGGCGGCGCGCATCAGGCGAAGTGGGCCTCATCATCTCCGAAGGAACGGTCATCGATCGTCCGTCGTCACGCAACGATCCCGCTATCCCGTTCTTCCACGGTGAGCAAGCGCTTGCCGGCTGGAAGAATGTGATCGATGCCGTGCATGAAGCAGGCGGCAAGATGGCACCGCAGATCTGGCACGTCGGCGCAGTCTCCAACCCGTTCACCGAATGGCGGCCAGATGCGCCGGCCGAAAGTCCCTCCGGCCTTGTTGCGCCTAAAAAGGAGCGCGGCAAAGCGATGACCGACGAGGACATCGCAGACACGCTTGCTGCGTTTGGACGGGCAGCAGCAGAGTCGAAGCGCCTCGGCTTCGACACGGTCGAGATTCACGGCGCGCATGGTTATCTGCTCGACCAGTTCTTCTGGGACGGAACTAATCAGCGTTCAGATCATTTCGGCGGAAGCACGGTGCGGGAACGCTCGCGCTTCGCAATCGAAGTGGTCAAGAGCGTCAGGGCAGCGGTTGGGCCCGATCACCCGATCATCCTCCGTCTAAGTCAATGGAAGCAGCAAGACTTCGCTGCCCGGCTGGCGCATACGCCGGACGAAATGGCGGACTGGCTCGTCCCCCTCGTAGAGGCGGGCGCCGATATCCTGCACTGCTCCCAAAGGCGCTTTTGGGAAGCGGAGTTTCCGCAAATCGATGGAGAGAACGGGCTCAACTTCGCCGGCTGGGCGAAGAAGCTGACCGGCGCCCCAACGATTAGCGTGGGCTCGGTCGGTCTTTCCGTCGACTTCATCGGCACCTTCGGCGGTGAAAGTTCGCCGCCGGCGAGCCTCGATAATTTGCTGGAACGGATGGCGCGCGACGAGTTCGATCTGATCGCGATCGGCCGCGCGATACTGAGCGACCCGGAATGGGTGGCGAAGATTCGTTCGGGCGACACCAGCAGCTTGAAGGACTTCAGTCCCGCGGTACTGGCCGAGCTTCACTGATTTTCGATCGGCGACGCCCGGTCTCGAAGCCCCGCGACGGCTCTGTCCAACTCCAACGTGACAGAGCCGTTCACCTGAGTGGTAGGCCTCCCATCCAACGGATCGGGAAACCACTGAGAAAACAGTCTGCCCGCAGAAAGCAATCAGAAGGGCAGCTTTCCCTATACTTCCTCGCATGCCAACGCCTGCATCGACAGGCGCTGTTTCAACTGTGAGGAGACAGCCATGCCGCGCCACACAGGAACCCTGTTCCGTGCACTGTTCTGCATCGTGGCGTTAACGGCGGCGAGCCTCGTGAGCGCGCAACCCATTGTGCTGATGACCGGTGGTGCTGCAAAGCTGATCTATCTGCCGGTGATTCTTGCTGACCAGCTCGGCTACTTTCGCAAGGAGGGGATCGAGGTCCGCATCGTGTCTGCGCCGGCGGGCATCGATACGTCGACCGAACTCGTTGCGGGCGCAATCCAGGGCGCGGTTGGTTTTTACGATCACACGATCGAGCTGCAAAGTCATGGTCTCGATGTGCAGTCGGTCGTCGTGCTGGGTCAGTCGGCCGGGCTCGTCGAACTTGCGCGACGCGACAGCGACATGAAGACGATGGCTGACGCGAGAGGCCGCCGGCTCGGCGTGACCGGCTTCGGCTCGTCGACTTACTTCCTCACGCGCTACCTCGTTGAGCGCGCAGGCGTGCCGTCCGGTGCATACACGGTTGTCCCGCTTGCCAACGAATCCGCGTTCGAGAAAGCGATTGTCGACGGCACGATCGATGCGGGCATGATCGAAGAGCCAACTGCGACGCGCATGCTGACTCGCCTCGAAGCGAGGCCGCTCGTCGACATGCGCAGCGTAAAAGACACGCGCATACAGCTGGGTGGGGCGTATGTCGGTGCCTGTCTCTACATGCAGCGTGACTGGGTCGACGCGCATCAGGACGAGACGGCGCGGCTCGCGCGTGCGGTGCGTGACGCGTTGCGTTTCATCCAGACACATGACGAAGCCGCCATCGCAGCCGTTGTACCTGCAACGATCCGCGGCGATGACCTCGCGATCTACCTGAAGGCGCTGGCCATTGCGAAGCCGGCGTACTCGTCGACGGGTGCGATGCCGGCGGACGCACCGTCGGCGGTGCTCGCAGTGCTCGCTGGGGCCAACCCCGAGTTGTCGGAGCGGCACATCGACCTCACGCGTACCTATACCAACCGCTTCGTCGCTGCTGCGCCTACGGGTGCATCGGACGACCAGGCCGCGGGTTCGCACTGAACCTCGCCCACACCGGAGACTGCTGTCATGCGCGCCATCCAGATCCACGAGTACGGCGGACCCGAAGTACTGCAGCGCGTCGAGATCGACGTGCCGAAACCGGCGCCGGGTGAAGTGCTGGTGCGTGTCGTAGCAGCCGGCATCAACTTTATGGACATCCACACGCGGCAGGGTAAGTATCGCGAGTCGCGCACCTACCCCGTGAGGATTCCATGCACGCTCGGTATGGAAGGCTCGGGCGAAGTCATCGAAGTGGGCGCGGGTGTCACGTCATGTCGCAAGGGCGACCGGGTTGCGTGGTGCATCGCGTGGGGCGCGTACGCCGAGTACGCGCTGGTGCCCGCCGCACGGCTCGCGAAACTGCCGGACGGGATCGACTACGACATCGCTGCTGCAGCGATTTTCCAGGGTTCGACTGCACACTATCTGCTTGAGGATGTCGCGCACATCGGAGCGGGTAGCACGTGCCTCGTGCATGCCGCGTCCGGCGGCATCGGACAGTTGCTCGTGCAACTTGCAAAGCGGCGTGGCGCGGAAGTGTTCGCGACGACCAGTTCCCCCGCCAAAGCGGCAATTGCGAAGTCGCTCGGCGCCGATCACGTGCTGATGTACGAGGATGGAGCGTTCGCCGACAGGGTCCGCGACTTGACGCACGGTCGAGGCGTCGATGTCGTATTCGATGCGGTGGGCCGGACTACGCTGCGCGACAGTTTCCGGGCGACGCGAACACGGGGTCTTGTCGTCAACTACGGCTCCGTCACCGGTCCAATGAGCGATCTCGATCCTTATGAACTGGGCGAAGCCGGTTCGCTCTTTCTCACCCGACCGCGGCTTGCGGATCATCTGGCCGATGTCGAAACGGTACAGCGTCGCGCCGACGATATCTTCGCCGCCATCCAGCAGGGCGCGCTGCACATCGGCATCAACGGCCGTTATACGCTGGATACCGTAGAAGCAGCGCACGCGGCGCTCGAAGAACGCCGCCAGTCGGGCAAGGCTGTGATGGATATCGCCTAGCCGCCGGCACTACTGCCAAGAACCGTTGCCCGGCGCACGCCATACGTGCGCCGGTTGTTCAGACTCGTCCTTACGCACAAAAGAGCACTATGGAACCATCCACTACCCATCCTTCAGAATCGCGTTTTCGAGCAGTTTTCCGCGTGGTCAGCGGCAACTTCCTCGAGATGTTCGATTTCACGGTCTACGCCTACTACGCCACCGCGATCGCTCACACGTTCTTTCCCGCTGACAACGAGTTCATCTCGTTGCTGCTTGCGCTCTCCGTGTTCGGCGCGGGATTCCTCATGCGGCCGATTGGCGCGCTGGTGCTTGGGGCGTATATCGACCGCCACGGCCGACGCAAGGGGCTAATCCTGTCGCTGTCGTTGATGGCGGCCGGCACCGCATGCGTTGCGTTCGTGCCCGGCTATGCGACGATCGGCGTTATCGCGCCCGTGATCGTGCTGATCGGTCGTTTGCTGCAGGGGTTCTCGGCCGGTGTCGAACTCGGCGGCGTGTCGGTCTATCTCTCGGAGATCGCGACACCCGGCAAGCGCGGTTTCTTCTGTTCGTGGCAATCGGGTAGCCAGCAGGTTGCGGTCATTTTCGCGGCGTCGCTCGGTGTGCTGCTCAATCAGCTGTTGCCCGCAAGCGAGTTGAGCGCGTGGGGTTGGCGTGTGCCGTTCCTGATCGGCTGCCTGATCGTGCCGTTTCTCCTGCTCATTCGCCGCACGTTGCGCGAGACCGATGAGTTCGCGGCGCGCAAGCGTCATCCGGGGTTCGGCGAAATCATGAAGTCGATGATCGACAACGCCGGCCTGATCGTCGCGGGCATGGGGCTGGTCGTGATGACCACGGTGTCGTTCTATCTGATCACCACTTACACGCCGACATTCGGCAAGACCGTACTGCATCTGTCTGCCGTCGATTCGCTGATCGTTACCGTCTGCGTGGGCGTATCGAACTTCTTCTGGCTGCCGGTTTCGGGAGCGGTTTCCGATCGCGTTGGACGACGTCCCATCCTGCTGCTCTTCACCGTCCTCACGATGCTGACGTCGTATCCAGCGATGCAGTGGCTGGTCAGCGCGCCGTCGTTCGAGCGGCTCTTGCTGGTGGAGCTCTGGTTTTCGCTGCTCTATGCGTGGTACAACGGCGCCATGGTCGTGTCGCTGACGGAACTGATGCCGGCCCATGTGCGCACGACGGGCTTTTCGATGGCTTACAGCCTCGCGACGCTGGTTGGCGGTTTCACCCCGGCCGTTTCGACGTCGCTGATCCACTTTACCGGGGACAAGGCCGCACCCGGTGCGTGGATGGGCTTGGCAGGATTGTGCGGCGCCGTGGCGACGCTGATACTCTACCGTTCGCAACAGGCACGCAACGGATACAAGCTGGCATAGCTTTCCAGGGCAATGAGACTTCTGCTGATCGAAGACAACCGGCAACTCGCGCATTGGCTGTCGAAGACGCTGACCGACGAAGGTTTCCTCGTCGAGCATGCACTCGACGGTGAAATCGCGGAGGCATCGCTGCGCGACGCGCACTACGACGTCGTGCTACTTGATCTGAACCTGCCCGGCATGTCGGGCAAGGCGTTGCTGCGTCGCATGCGCAAGAATGCCAACGACACCCCCGTGCTGGTCCTGACCGCAACGGGCGACGTCGGCGAGAAGGTGATCTGTCTGAGTGAGGGCGCCGACGATTACGTCGTCAAACCATTCGACGACCGCGAACTGGTGGCGCGCATCAAGGTGCTCGCACGCCGTCACGCACCCGCGCGTTCGAACCGCATCCGCTGCGGCACGCTGCTCTATGACATGGACCGCCGCCAGTTTTTTATCGACGACGACGCGCTGTCGCTTACGCCACGTGAGCATGCGGTGCTCGAAGCGCTGATCCTGCAAGCGGGACGCACGGTCTCGAAGCCGGTGCTCGCCGAAACCCTGACCGATAAGGACTCGCCGCCAAGCGGCGACGCCATCGAAATCTACGTGTCGCGCCTCAGAAAGAAAATCGAGAAGAGCACAGCGGCCATCATTACGCTACGTGGGCTCGGTTATCTGCTGGAAAATGAAGAACCGCAAGCGTAGCCTGCGTGCGCGGCTCCTGCTCTGGCTCCTTGTGCCGATGACGGCATTCAGCGTCGTCGCGGGCTGGCTCACGCATGAGAATGCGCGCCGCACGGCGGATCTGCTGCAGGATGCAGCGCTGCTTGCCGCTGCCCGCGTGATGGCTGCCGATGTACGCTGGAGCGGCGACGATCTCGTCGCGTCCGTGTCGCCGAGCACGATCCAGATCGTGGGTACGCCGCAGGGCGATCAGGTTTTTTATCGCGTCGAGATCGCGGACGGGCCTGTGATAGCGGGGACATCGGATTTTCCGGAGACACGTCTCACAGATTCACCCCATTGGTACGACGCGCACGTCTCGCAGATGCCGATACGCGCCGTTACGTTGAAGCGCCCTATGTACGACGCCGGCAGGATCGTCGACGTCGTGGTGTCGGTTGGGCGCACACAGATCGCGCGCGATGCGATGGTCGCCTCGCTATGGAAGCCGCAACTCGCGTATATCCTCGGCAGCATTGCGGCCGCGATGGTGCTGGTCTATGCGGGGCTGACACTGGAGCTGCGACCGCTCGAAAGACTAGCGAGAGGTCTCGCCGCGCAACCGTCGCAAAGACGGGTTCGCATCGATACCACCGATGTCCATGCGGAACTGCATCCGCTGATTGCCGCATTCAACGCGTGTCTCGACATCATCGAGCGGCAGGCGTTGACCCAGCGGCGCTTCATCGCCGACGCCGCACATCAGATCCGCACGCCGCTCACGCTGCTGGGAATCCAGCTGCAATACGCGCGGCGTCAGCACAACCTCGAGGACGTGAGAGAAACGCTGCTGGCCATGCACCACAGCAACCGGGCGATGGTTTCGCTGATCAACCAGTTGCTGATGCTTGCGCAGGCCGAAGCGGCCGACTATACGGCGTTCGAAGGCGAAGTTGTCGATGTGCGGGAAGTCATCGCGCGCGCGATCGAGAAACTTGCGCTTGCCGCACGGCGTCGCGATATCGAACTGGTCGTGTCTATCGCGAGTCCGCTCTTCGTGACGGGGAGCGAGACGTTGCTTTCGGAAGTGCTGTCGAACATCGTGGACAACGCGATTCGCTATTCGCCCAAGGGCACGCAGGTCGCGATCGATGCGAGTCAGACCGGCGGATCGGTCAGCATCCAGGTGCTTGACGGCGGTCCCGGCATTCCCGCAGCGTTGCGCGAGCGCGCATTTGAACCGTTTTTTCGTGCATCTGACGAAGAGGGCAGCGGGCTGGGACTCGCGATCGCAAGAGAGATCGTCCGGGCGCACCGAGGAACGATTTCGCTCGAAGATGCGCCCGGCGGCCAGGGGTTGCTCGTGAAGCTCACTTTTCCGGCGAGTGAGCCTCCGTCGCAGAGCCTTAGCTAGCTACGAAACGCCGGACCGTTCCGCGCTTTCAGGTAGCGCAGGAAATCGTCGAAGCTCACAGAGCCCTTGTTGTCCTGATCGATTTCCTTGAAATGCGTGACGACGTATCCCCAACCTGCACTCTTCGCCTGCGCGAGAGAGAGCAAATGCGTGGTGGGATCGGCGGCGGCGTTGAAGCGTTGCTGGAGATCGGCCACGACCTGACTCTGCAATGTCTTGCCGGTCGGTTGAGGCACGGTCGTGCCTGGGGAATCGGCGGGCGGGGCGGACATCTGCTCGCCGACCTTGATGTAGTAGCCGCCCGCGTCGTTCATGCTCGCGAAGCCGGTCGCGCGGGTCGTTCCTGCGGCACCGGCAAGCGAGGTCGACAGCACTGCGCCTGCGGCACATACCGCGGTCAGAAGGTGGATAGATCGCATAGTGGTCACGAAAGAGTAAGTTCGGAAATGTCGTTAGCGATGAATTCAGCTTGCATTAGCCGGCGACTGATTGAAGAAATCGTCGATAGCCTGCTTCATCGGTGCGCGCGACGCCTTCGTCAGATAGATCATGTGTCCACCCGGAAACGCCTTGATCGGAACCGCCGACGACAGACCCGCACCCGCAAGATCGAGTTCGCCTTGATGATACGGACACGCGAGATCGTGATACCCATGGAACACGATGACCTTGAGAGCAGGATCGAGTGTCATCGCTTCGCTCAGATCGGGTAGCGAAGTCGGGTGATTCGACGTGTCGGTACCGTGCGTCCATTTCCAGTCGTTGATGACCGCGCCGGGCTCGATCGCATAGGTCGACGCGCTGCTGTACTTGAGGAAATCTGGCAGATACGTCTTGATCTCGTTGGCGAACGCAGGGTCGTTGTAGTCCTCGGCGTCCTGGCTGTTCGGGCCCAACGGCTTACCGTCCGATCCAACATAGTCGGTTCCGGCGGGAATGGTCACCAGGCCGTTATAGCGGTCCATCCGCGACCAGAATCCCCACTTGAGCCACTGATTCGCCGGCAACTGCAGCGCAGCGGAAGCAAAATCCGGCACATTCATGTTGAACGCGGTTTGCCACTCAGAAGCAGTCAATCCTGTCAGCGTCGCCATCGTCTGGAAAAGCGCCTGGTCGGCCGGGGTAAAAGTGGACGCTGCGTAGGGCGGATAGAGACCGGACGTCTCGTTAACGTAGTTGGACAGATTGGGCGCCCATTGCTGAGATGCGGCAAGACGCGCCTGACTGACGTAGTCGCCTACCGACTGCGCACTCGCACCCGGATTCTTCATCGAGTACGTAACCGCTGCGTAGCTCGGGATAAATCCTTCGCAAGAGACGTTGGAAACAGTTTTGGTCCAGTTTGGATCGCTGCTGCTGCCCGTGTAATCGCCATATCCGCCGGCCGAATTCCAAGCCATGTAGCAGTTGGTTTTATAGCTGAGGATCGGCGAATTCAGGATCACGCCGGTCAGCGCCGGACCGCCTTGCCCGAGGCTGCCTTGCTGTTCAAGCAGATTCGCCACGATGGGTGTGCGAATGCCGCCATAAGACTCGCCGTACAGATACTTCGGCGACGTCTGTCTGCCGTTCACGGTGATATAGCGCGTGATGAAATCGCGGAACGCCGCCGTGTCCTGGTCGACGCTCCAGAAGTCCTGATTCTTGCGAGGCGCAATCGCTTCCGAGTAACCAGTGCCTGGCGCATCGACGAACACGAGATCGCTGTCGCCGAGCATCGTCACGTCGTTATCGACCAGCGGAAAATTCGCGGGCTGGGTTTGCAGCATGGCGGGCGTCAGACTGGCTTCATCGATGTCCAGTGTCTTGGGACCCCACGAACCCAGATGCAGCCAGATCGTGGATGAGCCAGGACCACCGTTCCAGAAGAACGTCACCGGGCGCTTGCCGAGCGGTTGGTTGTCGCGCGTGTAGGCAACGTAGAAAAAGGACACCTCTTTGTCGGCGGGTTTCGATGCATCGGTGCTCGGCGCCGCGGCCGTAAGGTGACCGGCAGTGGCGGTGTAACTGACCGACTGACCATTGATGGTCATCGTGTGATGCGTGATCGCTGCCTGATCGAACGCCGCGTTCGCGGGAAGCGCGTCGCTTGCGGCGGTGCTGTACTGGTTGGGGTCCGTATAAGGCTGATCTGCGAGTACCGCCGCCGGCGACGGTTGTCCGGATGACTGTCCCGACGATTGCCCGGAGCTTGCCGAACTCGTACTACCCGAGCTTGAGACGTCGCCGTTACATCCGGAAAGTGTCACCGCGCTCGCGCACAAGAGCGCGAGCCAGAGCAAGTTTTTCTGCATTGACGTGATTCCCCTGATAAAAACCGACTGTTCGGAACATCTTTCATTCGTAAGCTGGTTTCAGCTGGAGCAGCTGTCGCCGCGCCTGCTTCGTAAGTCGCAGGCGCAACCCGATGGACGGCCGCGCTCTCAAGGCGCAGTTGCCGTGCATCGTTTGTTTAGCTAAAGACGACCAGGGAACGGAAGGGGACCAGTTGGTTTGGGGGCTGGTGAGAATCAATGAGATTGCTGCTGCCTGGCAGGGCTCGCAGCGTGAACATGACGCCCGGATCTGTCGAAGCGCTGGGGCTTCGAATTACCACCTTGATGCTATCGAGTCGTTACATCCGGTTGCCGTACGCCTTGCCGGCATCCACAAGATCGCCAATCAGACTCACCACCCGATCCAGCTTCTCGATATGTGGAAAGTGCCCCGCTTCCGCGACGACTTCAAAACGAGCACCGGGGATGCTGTCTGCGTAGCGGCGTCCATACTCGACATCGATAATCCGGTCGCTCTCGCCCCAGATCACCATCGAAGGAACGGCAATTCCCGCGAGCCGCGCCCGCAGTGTCGGGTCATGCATGAATGCTTCGCCCGAGTAGGACAGCATCGCTTTCTGATTCGAGGCCATCATCGCCAGGCCCTCCGGGGTGGCGGGCACCACGGCAAATTGCCTGGGGTCGTGGAATGCAAATGCCGCTCTGTCGGCTGGCGGCAATGTGAGTGGGTTCAGGATCGGCCGACCGTCCGGTGCCGCATCGATCCCTGCTGCACAGAGAAGAACGAGCCCGGCCACGCGAGGCGAATTGCGCAGCGCCATTTCCGCTGCGATCCAGCCGCCGAACGAATTGCCCACCAGAATCACATCGCGGGCGTCCACCTGATCGAGCAGGGCCAGGTAGGCAAGCGCGAGATCGTCGACATGATGGAACCACTCGGGCTGCGGCTGACCCGAAAACCCGGGGTGCGTCGGAACGATCGCCCGTCCGTTTCCGGAGAGGGCACGGGCCAGCCCGGACATCGAATCTGGGCCGGCGCCGCCATGCAGAAGGAGGAAAATTCGCCCGCTACCCTGATCGGAGATTGCCAGAGGCAGTGTTTCCGCAAAGAGAGGCACAGTTTGATTGCCGATCGTCATGGTGATACCCTCGTTCATGTGTGTCAGCATAGTTATATAAACATATTTATATGTCAACACAACTCGAAGAACTTGGGCTGGCTATCAAGAAGGTTCAGTCGCGCCATCACCGTGTACTGGACGACCGATTGCAGCGTCTTGGCGTGAGCCTGGTCCAGTGGAATGCGTTGCGCGAAATCGATCGCAATCCCGGCAGCAATGCCCATCGGCTAGCGGAATTGACCTTCAACTCCGATCAGGCTTTCGGCACGCTGACCACCCGGTTGTTGCGGCTGGGTTTCATCGAACGGGAGGCCGGCCTTGGGCGTGCTAATGCCCATCATCTGACCGCTAGCGGGAAAGCGATGCTGGCGGAGGGGAAGGAGGTCATGCGGGCGGTGCTGGAGGCTTCATTTGCTCCTCTGGACGATGAGGAGCAGACGACGCTGCTCGAAATCCTGGGCAAGCTGCTCGATCATCCTCTTGATGATGACGATGACTCGTAGGTCAGTCGGCGTATTGTCGGTTCGTCCCGGTGATCACGACCGAAGCCAAGACCGAAGCCCAATCAACCCCAGCGTTTTCTAACGCAACTGAGCGACCTGCTCGATGACATCCCGCAGGCGGCCAGCAGCCTCGCTCAATTGCTCGACCGAATGTCCGCCGAAACCCAGCATGAGTCCCGGTCGCGGCGCAGGTCCGTCGTACATGGAAGAAATCGCCCGAACCGCAATACCTGAAGCCGCGGCGGCTGCTTCTACTTGCTTGTCGTCGATATAGGCAGGTAACCAGGCGAGCACATGCATCCCCTGATCGCTCGGTTGAACCTCGATAGCGGGAATCTGACGCTGAAGCTCAGCGAGTAGCGTTGCACGTCGTTCCGCATAGACTCCACGGATGCGGCGAACATGCGTCTCGAAGTAGCCATCTCTCATGAACGCTGCGATTACGTGCTGATCGGCCAGCGGCGAATGCCGGTCCATCAGTGCGCGCGCACCAATGAATGCATCGACAAGAGCGGGCGGCACGATCGCATAACCGAGTCTGAGCGACGGAGCCAACACCTTGCTGAAGGTCCCAAGATAGATGACCCGCGCGGGATCGAGTCCTTGCATCGACGGGAACGGATGGCCGGCGTAGCGCAGTTCGCTGTCGTAATCGTCCTCGATGACCCACGCACCGCTTTCCCGCGCCCATCTCAGCAGCGCTGCACGCCGCGCCATACTCAGCGGCATGCCAAGCGGATATTGATGCGAAGGCGTCACGAAAATCGCCCGGGCGGCCGGAAACCTGGCGATCGCATGCGTGAGATCCATACCGTTACTGTCTACCGGCACACGAAACAGTCTGGTCTGTGCATCGTCCAGAACTGCCGTCAGTCCAGGATATGCCGGGTTTTCCGCCCATGCGACATCGCCATGAGACAGCAGAACGCGTGCCGAGACATATAGCCCCTGCTGCGTGCCGCTCATGATGATCACGTTGTCGGCGGTACACGTCACCGCTCTCGACTTTCGCGCGTAGTCGGCGACGGCTTCGCGCAGCGAGCGCAGTCCGGCGGGGTCTCCGTAAGTGGTCGGTGCGGCTGCTTGCGTCGCGCGCACGCGATTGCTCAAGCGTCGCCAGGTGTCGTCGAGCGCTACGTCGCCGCGCGGCACCGCGATCGAAAAAGGCACGGGCGGAAGCGGCGACATCGCCTTGACCACCGCCGCATAGCGTTCGATGTTGGGCGGCAACGGGATCGGATCGTCGGGTGTCGTTGTTTCGAAACCGGTCGGCCTGTCGCGCCATTCCGGCTCCGCCCAGGTTTGCGATACGAGCGTGCCAGCGCCCATGCGTGCCTCGAGATATCCCTCCGCCACCAGTTGTCCGAACACGTCGGTGACGGTACCGCGCGCCACATCCAGCGAACTGGCGAGCGTGCGCGTAGACGGCAGACGCTCCCCGGGTTTCAGCTCGCCGCGCGTGATCGCATCGCGCAGCATGCGCGCGAGCTGCTCGCCGATCCGGCCGGCGCTTTTGTCGATGGCGCCGAGCACGGGGGCATCGACGGAATTTGTTTTCCTGGACATGACCGTACCGCTTGCATAAACCGTCATCACGAGTCCGGTCCATTATGGATACGGTCGTGTCGGAGCGACCTCACGCTGACGGCGCGTCCGCGCCGGCTGGCTTCAGCGCACAATCAAATCACGCCAGTGACGGTGCTGCGAAGGTGGCCACGTGGTCGAGCTTGATATCCGCGTCAGCCAGTAGTGCAGGGGAGAGTGGCGTGGCAGACAGGACCCATTCCTTGACGACGCGCATCGTGAGCGCCACGTCTCGCACAGGTCCGAACGCGCTGACACCGATCAACGTGCCGTCGTTGGCGAGTGAAAAGAAGATTCGACCGGCGCCGATCTTCCGTTGAGCAGTCACGCTTCCCAACGCCGGCAATCCGGCGATCTGCAACACGGCGTCGTATTGATTGGACCAGAACCACGGTAACGGGTCGTATGCGACTTGCTGGCCCAGCATGCTTCGCGCAACGAGATCAGACTGGTCTTCGGCGTTCTTCCAGCTTTCCAGTCGCAACGGCCGACCGTACCGTGTACTCGTAAAAGCGCACACGTCGCCGCAGGCGAAGATCGCCGGGTCGCTGGTGCGAAGATCTGGACCGACCACCACGCCGTTGTCGACATCGAGACCGGCTGCTTCAGCGAGGTGCGTATCGGGACGCACACCGATGCCGTACACGACATGGTCGCAAGGTATCGATTCTCCCGTCGACAAACGTACGGCCGTTACCCGCTCGGTTCCCTCAATGGCAACTACGGACACACCGAAGCGCAGATCGACGCCACGTTCCCGATGTATGCCGATCAGTTCATCCGATACGATTTCCGGAAGACTTCTCGTCAATGCATGCGGGGCGGCTTCAAGTACCGTGACGTGGCAACCGAGTTCCCTCGCCGCCGCAGCAACCTCCAGGCCGATGAATCCGGCTCCGATCACTACGATGCGGTTTTCCGCGGTCAGATAAGAAGCGACCAGGCTGGCGTCGCGGGTGGTGCGGAGCTGGCTGACGCCGGGCAGGTTCGCGCCGGGCACGGGCAGAGCGATCGCACGTGCGCCTGTCGCAATCAGAAGCTGGTCGTAGGGGATCGTTCGACCGTCGTCGAGCGTGACGGTCTTTTGCGAGCGCGTTATCGCCGTCACGTTCCGGTCCAGCACGAGTTCGACGGATTGCTCGACATACCATTGCGCGGGCCAGAACTCGCACGCATCGGCAGTCTTCTTGCCAAGAAGCACCGCCTTCGACAGCGGCGGCCGGTCGTAGGGCGGCTGCGATTCATTGCCGATCAAGGTGATCGGCCCGCTCCATCCTTGCTTTCTTAACGCGTGAGCCGCTTTCCCGCCGCTATGTCCCGCACCGATAATGACCACACCATTCACGCTCAGGTCTCCTCTGGCATTTGCATCCTGACGATCAGCAAAAACGTCGATGACGGATGTTATGCCTTTGTCTCGCCGATTGCATCCAGCGTAGCCTGCCCCATGGCTATGTCGCCTTGTGCCTTCAGCGCTTCTCCGAGGCTCAGACGGTCGCGCAGTTCCCGGTTCTGGCTGAGCTTGAACTTGCCTGTAATACGCGTGACTTCGATTTCGATACCGACGATTGCCTTGAGCATCGTGTCGATGTAGTCAGCAGGCGCATCGCTCATTTTCCAGGGCTTCGGCAGGGAAGCTTCGTGCGTGCGCGTCAGACGCGCGACCATGCCTCTCACGAACCGCTCGTCATCGCGGATGCGGATTTTTCCATGCAGGTGGACGACCTTGTAATTCCAGGTCGGAACCTGTTTGTGAAACTCGTGCTTGCTAGGGAACCATGTCGGCGACACGTACGCTTCTTCGCCACGGAACACGACCATGACCTCGTCGCCGTCCTTCACCTCCTGCCAGACCGGGTTCGACCGCGCGACGTGGGCGCGAAGCGTGCCGTGTTCGCCTTCATCTGGCGTGAGTTCAAATGGAATGTGATTGGCGTCCAGGCCACCCGGTGTATTGGCAATGAGAATGCCCAACGGATGCTCCCGGATCATGCGATGAAGCGCTTCTGCATCGGGTACAGCGAAGTGCGCGGGTATGTACATGTGAAACTCCAGATTCCACCGGTCATCGTCGCGTGACCTGGTGTGCGTACAGAGGGGATTCGGTGACGGAACTACACTGCGGTCATGTCGAACTCCGATGTTCGTCTACGACCGAGGCGTTCGGAAGTGCCATTTTTATTCGAATGGACTGGTCCACTTGTCGCTTTGATGAAATGGATCACTGCGTTCGTGACGAGCTCGCGACGATTGTGACAGGTTCGATTCGTTGACCTGGGTACGCGGTCCAATGGGAATTCGCCATGTCTTGCGATCCGGGTGGAACCTGGAACTGCTTCGGAGCGGCGACTTTCAACCAGACTTAAGCTGCGTTTAAGAAAGCCACCATATCCTGCAGTTAATCCCCTGTAGCAGATCTTCCTGGCCGCTCACGCGGCCTCTTTTTTTGGACTCAGCGCATGAAAACGCTCTGGCGGTTGATTCAGATCACCGTGTGCCTGCTGGTGTCCGTCACCGTTCTGATTTTCCTGCTCTCGCTCGTCGCGCGCGTGGTTCCACACGTGTAACAGACCAGCGATGCGTGGCGAATGACGCCGCGTTCGCTATTGCGTCGGGGTTCCCCATACGTTCGTGACGACTTGTATAGCCGCCATGTTTCCAGCATCAATCTCCGCCACAGTCACATTCGTCCGATGTCGACGTTGAGAGACGCCAGATCGCACCGCGGATCTTGAACGAGCGTGTCGCGGTATCAGGCAGGTCTTCCTCGTCGAGCGGAATCGGCGAGCCGTTGGGTGTCTTTCGACGGTTCACCGGGATCAGCGGCGACGTGACGTGACGAGCCGCTGTGCGAGAAATTCTGCGGTCCGGTGAACGTGGGGCGGTGTCAGGCTCCTGCGGATGTATCGGCGCCCGCTGCCTCGTCCCTCACGCTACTAATACCGGCGGCGGGGGCTGCTGCGGGTGTCGAGTTCATCGCATGCTGTGACCCACCAATGCTGACCGCGGAGCGCGCACGCGTGTCGACCTTCAACTCGAATACGTCGGGCCGCGCGTAGTGTCCGGTCACGTCGAGATCGAATTTGCCGCGCACGATGTCGTCGGTATCGATCTCGGCCGAGAGAATGGCTTCCTTGCCATAGACAGGGCCGGCCAGCACTTCGCCCAACGGACTAACAATAACGCTGCCGCCGCGGATCAACACCGTGTCGGGCGCGTCCCCGGCAATACCGGCGTAGTCGGGCGGGCAGCCGTCGCGGGTCAGATACTGGCAAGCGCTCAGCACAAAGCAGCGTCCTTCATAGGCGATGTGACGCATCGAGCTTTGCCACATGTCGCGGTCGTCCACGGTCGGCGCGCACCAGATGCCGATGCCTTTCGCGTACATCGTCATGCGCAACGCCGGCATATAGTTTTCCCAACAAATCGCTCCGCCCAGCCTGCCGAGCGGGGTATCGAGCACAGGCAGTGTCGAGCCGTCGCCCATGCCCCAGACCAGACGCTCGCTCGCCGTCGGCATCAGCTTGCGATGCCGGTCCATCAGCGCGCCGTCGGGGCCCCAGTACAGCATCGTGCAATACAAGGTCGCCCCGTCGCGCTCGATCACCCCGGCGACCAGGTACGCCTGCGCCTGTTTCGCAAACGTGCCGATCCGAGCCACTTCGGGACCGGGCACCTCGATTGCCGATTGCCAGTAGCGCAGGAAGTCGTTCCTCCCTTCGGCACTGCGCATGCCGACGCGTGCGCCGAAATCGAGTCCCTTCGGATACCCGCCCACATAGGCCTCGGGAAAGACGATGAGTTGCGCGCCGGTTTGCGCGGCTTCGCGGCACCGCGCTTCCATTCGATCGAGCGTGGCCGCCGTGTCGAATACCCGCGAGCCCGCCTGAACGACCGCTACCTGATATTTGCCCATGTATTCCTCCTGACCATTGATGCGGCGCAGTTTGCTATGCTGAGAAATATTCATCAAACAAATTATTTGGAAGATGAAAATTAATATTGTGGATATTCGGAAGCTGGATCTGAACCTCTCGGTTGTGTTTCTGGCGGTGTGGCAGGAACGCAGCGTCACGAAAGCGGCGTCCAGGCTGGCGCTCAGTCAGGCCGCTACGAGCGCGGCGTTGGCGCGTCTGAGGGAAACATGCGGGGATGCACTGTTCGTTCGCACCCGCGGCGGGATGGAGCCGACGCCGCGCGCGTCGGCGATGGCCGAACAACTGGAGTCCGGCGTCGCGCATCTGTGGCAGGTGCTCACGCAGCATCAGACTTTCAATCCGGCCACTACGGTGCGCAGCTTCTCGATCGGCATGTCGGACGACTTCGAGCTCGCCATCGGTCCGGGTCTGTCGCGGCTCGTTCGCGAAGAGGGCGAACATGTGTCGTTGATCTTCAGGCAAACCAACCGTCACACGGTCGAGCAGATGCTGAACGACCGCGAGATCGATCTGGCTGTGGTTTCGGGGACGGTGCGCCGGGCGTGGATTACCCAGGAACACATCGGCGACGCGGGGTATGCCTGCCTGGTGGACGCGAAGGCGCTAGATTGCCCGCTGCCGCTCACCGTCGACGACTACCTGCGGTTGCCGCATCTGCTCGTTTCGTACTCGGGACGCTCCGGCATCGTGGACACCGCGCTGAACGCGCTGGGAAAGCAGCGTGTGGTCCATACGGCGCTGACGCACTTTTCGGCGGTGCCCGCTTTTCTCGCGGGTGTCCGGGCGGTGGTGACGCTCCCGAGTCATGCCGCCGCGGCGCTGGCTCGCATGGCGGCGCTTACCGTTTGCCCCGTACCGATGGATCTCGGCGAGTATCCGGTTCAGTTACTGTGGCGGCGCGATAGCGACGGAGATCCGGCGCTCGAGTGGCTGAAGGAGAGGATCAGGGTTGCCTGCGCCGGCGCGCTCGATGCCGCTGGTGGTGAGGTTGGCCGTCTCCCTTCGGCGGAAATCAGGCCGACGTCGGCGGGATAGGGCACGCGATCGCTCGCGTTAGCGTGGGACTTGCGGGCGCTTGTGCGGCAACCGCCGGGAAGCTGGGTTGAGCTGCTTTGTTGCGGTTCGAGCGCAAGGTTCGGGCACAATGACCGGCTTCATCGTTACCTGCCCGACTATTCGTATGACCCTCCGTCGTCTGGCCGCAATCTGCGGTGCGTTGCTATTACCGTTTGCCACGCTGTCCTCCGCGCCGTCCTCCGCATTTGCCGCCGATGCCCCCGCGCACTGGGTGACCGCCTGGGCGACTGCACTGCAGCCTATTCCACAGCAAGCTGACCTGCCGCCGCTGTACCGCGCCCCCGAGGTAGCCGGTCGGACCGTTCGGCAGATTGTCTATCCGACCTTGTCGGGGGCGGCGGCGCGGGTTCACGTGAGTAATGAATACGGGCACGCGCCACTCGTCATCGAGGGGATGCGGATTGCTCGGGCCGCCGGCGGTGCTGCGGTTCGCGCCGATACGGACGTGCGGGTGACGTTTGCTGGCAAGGCATCGGTGGTGCTGTCACCGGGTGCAGAGATCGATAGCGATCCGGTGCGGGTAGGGATCGTTGGCGGTACACCGTATGCGATCAGCGCCTACATGGGAAGCG